>JAQTMQ010000006.1 GCA_028714235.1 Candidatus Iainarchaeum sp.
TCCAGCACCTCGTTCGAGCGCGCGAGCATGAGCCCGCCCCCAATCTCCAGGCGCTCCGCGTTCGCGGCCTCGGCCAGGATTTTTCCGGGGTGGCCGGAGAGAAGCGCGCTCCTCTTCGCGTCGGCGAGCATCCCGCGCGAGAAGTCGGCGAGAGGGTACGAGACCGAGGGCGCAAAAGCGGTTCCGCGCAGCGCGTCCAGCCGCCTCACCCGCTCCAGGAAGCGGCGGGCGTTGTTCCCGTTCCCGCACCCGATTTCGGCGACGCGGATTTCCATTCCGGCCCGCTTCCCGAACCTCTCGCGCAGCCGCCCGTGGAAATCGTCGGCTTCCGCGCGGGCGGGCATCGTCCCGCTCGACGCGTAGGTGGAAAAGTCGCGCGCGTAGCCCCCGCCCCTCGCGTAATAAAGCGAGTTGAACGCGCGCTGCGCGGCATCGAACCGCAGCGTGGCAAGCAAGGCCAAGCTCAGCACCTGACGCAGTATGTGGTGCGGTAAATGCGCTGCCCGTCCTTGAGCCCGTGGAGCTTGGCCGACTTTTCGGCGGCGAGGCCGAGGCGCTCGAGGGCCGCCATCGTCGCCTTGTTCGAGCCCGCGTACAAGTCTATGCCGTGCCTTGACTCCTCCGACTTCGCGACGAACGTGGACTTGGAGAGGGCGCGCCTGATTTTTTCGGCAAGCCTTGCCGCGCGCGCCGCGTCCCTGCACCGCACCTGGACTATGGACTCGAAGTATCCCGAGGACGAGCGCGAGCAGTCCGCGCAAATCGTTTCGCGCTTCCGGAGCAGGAAGGGCCTCACCGCCTCGATGAAGCTCCCGCCCGCGCTCACCACGAAGACCGCACGCCCCTCGCCTTCGCAAGAGTCGGGCATCACGAAACGCACGTTCTCGAATTTTCCCTTCGCGGCCCGCCGGAGCCGGGCCTCAACGTTCGCGCGGGACATGGGAACCCATTCCTTGCCGGCGCGCATTTTCCCGCAGCGCTTGCAGGCCTCAAGCTCCACCGGCCCCTCCACGCAAACCCCGATTTTTTCGGCGCAGCAGTCCTCGCAGAAGAACCCAGCGAACCTTTTTTCGCCGCTCGTGGCGCCGCACCTCGGGCAGATTTTCGCCATCGCAACTGTTTCGGGAAAGCGGCTTTAATTGGTTTGCCCGGCGCGCCCCCCGGGAAAAAACGCTTTCCGCCAACCGAAACTGCTTTAACATGTTTCCCGCCAAAACAGCTCAAGGTGGTCCGATGCGTTTCCCAGGCTTCGAGGTTCCCGACAAGAAGATGGCGTTCCTGCTCGTTTTCTCCCTCGTCTCGCTCGCCGCGGGCAGGCTCAACTTTTCGCCCCTCCTCGGGACGGAGAACGCGAGCTTCACCTTCTTCCAGTTCCTCGCGCCAATCGGCGGCGGGATAATCGGGCCGTTTTACGGCGCGGCCGCCGCGCTTCTCGCCCAGGCGCTCAACTTCATCGCTTTCGGCGGCGGCACGGACCTCTTCAGCCTCCTCCGCTTCCTCCCCGCGGTCTTCGCCGCATGGTATTTCGGAAGCAGGTCGGGAAACGCGCTCATCGTTCCGGCCGCTTGCATGGCGCTCTTCTGGCTTCACCCGGTCGGGGCGCAGGCGCCGCTTTACGCGCTGTACTGGCTCATCCCGATCGCGGCCAAGCTGTTTTCGGGCAACCTGTTCGCGCGCTCGCTTGGCGCCACGTTCACCGCGCACGCCGTCGGCAGCGTGGCGTTCATTTACGCCATAGACTCCGCGCCCGCCCTCTGGACGGCGCTGATTCCCGTAGTCGCGTTCGAGCGCCTGCTGTTCGCCTCCGGGATAGCCGTCTCGTACGTTGCCGCGAACGCCTTGCTTGAAGCGCTTTCGGCCCGCGTGGACCTCTCGTTCCTCAACCTGGAAAAGAGGCGCGCGCCGCTGAAAGCCGAATGAGTTTTAAACACGGTTCCACCAATCCATCGCCATGGCTGGCGGCCGGAAAACGCCCAAAAAGGGGGGTGCGCCCCCGGAAGGGCGGGAACCCGAGGACGAGACTTCGGACTCCGAGTTTGACGAGGAGGAGGAAGAGGCGCGCGCGCCCGACTCTCGCGGGGGGCAGGCCAAGCAGGCGCGGCAGGGAAAAGCCGATTTCGACCTCCAGGACCTGGTCGCCAAGCCCGCGTGGAAAGAGCTTCTTTTCGAGCTCGTCGTAAAGGAAGGGCTCGACCCGTGGAACATCGACGTGGGGCTGATTGCCGGGAAATACCTGGAGCAGGTCAAGGACCTGCAGATGCGCGACCTCCGCATCCCGGCAAACCTGATTCTCGCCGCAAGCATCCTTTTGAGGTTCAAGAGCGACGCCATCCGCCTGGAAGAGCAGGTGCAGGAAGCGGAAACCGAAACGTTCCTCGCCGAAGGCCAGCAGCCCGTGGAAATCCCGGTGCTCACCCTGCGGACCAGGATTCCGCCGAAAAGGAAGGTGTCGCTCGGGGAGCTCGTGCAGGCGCTTGAGGACGTCTTCTCCGACCAGAAGAAGCGCGAGGACTGGAAGAGCCGCCCGCCGGAACGCGAGGTGGTCGTCATCCAGCTCCCGGAATTCAACATCGAAAAGCAGATGGAGGAAGTCTTCGGCCGCGTGAAGTCGTCCTCGGACTCGGAGGGGCTCGCGACCTTCTCCTCCCTCCTGAAAGAGGATTCGGGAAAGGAAAAGGTTTACACGCTTCTCCCGCTCCTCTTCCTCTCGCAGTCCGGGAAAATCAACATCTTCCAGGAAAAGTTTTTCGGCGAAATATTCATCCAGCTCAAGGACGGGGAAGGCTCCGCCAACCCGGAGGGCGCGCAGGCGGCAAAGGGCGGGGGGAAGCGCAAGCCCAAGGGAACCCCCTGAACTGTGGGGCTGGAGACCGTAGCCTTATTATTGCTGGATTCCGCGGGAATAGCGGGCGCGCGAGCTCCCGCCGGGGTGGTGGCAGTGGAAAAGACGAAAGACTTGCCCGTCAACGTGAGAGATTCTTTGGTTCGCGACGCGAAAGCGATTTTTGCAATTCAAGGCGCTTCCCCGGTTTGCTCCCTTTACCCGAAATCCGGCGCCGTCAACCCGAAAAAAGAAAGCGACGCATTAACGCTAATCGAGGCGGCCGAAATTGATTCCAGGGGATTGGGCTGGAAGGACTCCGGGAAAGTTTACGAGGCGGTCGGCAGGCTGGTCAAAACGGCTTTGGCGGACGGCCTCGCGGAAGACGAGGAGGCGAACAATCGCGCGCTCGGCTTCTTCAAGACGGTCGGGGACAACTCGGGCCAGGGCTGCAAAGCGTATGAAATACTGCGGCGGGCCGCCCAGGAAGAGGCCGGAACCTTGTTTCTTGCCTCCTCCGCTTCCTTGCTCAATGACCCCGACTCGCTCGAAGACCGCGACAAAACCTTGAAGGCGGCAGGCATCCTGGCCGCTGTCGGCAGGTACCCCGTCCCGTACTGGCTTATCGGCGCAGGCTTCGCCCTTGGGCACATGGAAGGCCCTTGGAAAAAGGAAGGCAAAACACCCGACTCGCTGTCCTCGCTGTCCGCACGGCTTTTCGAGCTCGCGGAAAGCGTCGCGATGCGGAATGCCGCAAATCGCGAAGAATGACCGCAAGCATTATTATTGCCGAAATGAGCGTTATGCAAACGGTGAGTGGGTTTGGCTTTGACTGCCGTTAAGCCGGTTCAGGACAGGAACGAGTTAATCGCCGCTGAAATAGCGAAGATTTACCCGAAAGGCTCGGACTCGCACTATGAAGAAGCGGCAGCGAGCGTTGCGAGGGCGAAACTCAGGCAATGCCTCTCCCGCGCGACTGACGACGAGCGCGCCCTTGCGCGGAAGAGGTTCGCGGATACGGCGATGCGCGCTGCCGAGGAGGGGATGGCTTACGCCAACATGCTCAATGCGCTGAAATACTTCAAGGGCGTCAAGGCGGAAGGGCTGCCCGAAGAAACCGAGGCCGCGCTCGAAGTCTTGTTCGGCGAGAAGCCGATTGCGCCGGGGACAGACGGTGCCGCGGAGAGCAAGAAGTCCGTGCTCGAATTCGTGAAAAGCGTGATTCCCAAATCGCCTGACGGAAAGTGGGACGATAAAAGCGCGCATGCCGTGATGCGTTTCGCAATGCTTGTGAGCGCGCTTGGCGCGGCCAAGGGACTCGAGGAGCTTGAAAAAATCCGTTGCATGGAGCCGTTTCCCCCAGTGAACGTCCGTCAAAAGATTGACCGCGTGCTTGAGGATTCCAAGCCGAAAACGCCGGCGGACTGATTTTTCAAGGTGGTTGCAGGCATGGCTACGAAACAGTTGCAACGGAGCGGAACCCTCCGCGACGAATTCGAAAACCTTTATCCGGCGGGCAGGCGCGGGTACAGCGAGCAGGAGACGCAGGCCGCGCGAAAAAGGATTGCCAATGAGTTCATTGAAGGCAACGAGTCCAAGAAAGGCGTCATCCGGCAGCACGCGCGCGAAACCGCGAGGCGCGCGGCCGTTGACGGCATCTGCGGGGACGAGGCGCTGAACCGGCGCGCGATGGATTACGCTAAGGACGTCCGGCGCCTCGGGATGCCGGCCCTGGAAAAGGACGAGCTTTTTTTGGCGCTCGCGGAAGTCCTGCAGAGCGCCGCGGAAAGGGGGTACCACACGCCGGATTTCGACAAGGTCGCGAAGATGGCGGCCAAGGCGGCAGCCGTGCTCGGGGAGCTCGGCGACGCGCGCGCCCTCCCGCTCCTCCGCGCGGCGAGCACGAGGCTGGGCTCGCATGCGCCGTTCCAGGCGGAAGCGTTGTGCATGGACAACGTCATCGCCGCGCTGAAGCATTCCGCAACGCGCCCGGAGCAGGCGTTTTGCGTCGCCGCCCACGCTAACGCCCAGGAAAAGAGGGAGGTTTCCATAACGCAGGTGGCGAGCGACTCCTTCGGCGTCGAGGCGGTGCTTGACGCCGTCCAGAAAATGTACCCCGAAGGCGGCGGGTTTGACGCCAGGGAGGCCGGGCGCGCGAGGCGAATCGTGAAACAGTTTTTCGTGAATGCCTCGCGCGAGGACAAGCCGCGGGTGATGGAGGCGATGGAGTCGGCCGCTTCCCGCGCGTTGAGCGACGCGCTTTCGGCTGACAAGGCCCGGAATACGGCCGCGAAAGGATATTATCTCGACGTGCGGTTTCGCGGCACCGGGGCCGAGCGCAGCGCCGCGCTCAACCTGGCCGCCCGCGCACTGGAAAAAACGCTGGCCGCGGAGCCGATGCGCCAGGAGGGCGTGACCGCGGCACTCAAGTGCTCCGGGATGATTGTGTTGCTGGGAGACAGGCGCGGGCTCCCGCTCCTGCAGCGCGCGCTTGACGAGCTTGCGGGAAGGCTGGGCAAGGACAATGAATCGGTTGCCAAGCTCGGCGATTTAATCAACGACTTCGCCGGGTCCGGGAACTCGCTTGCGCCCGGCGCGCCGAAGTGAGCCTCCGGGAAACGTGCTCCATGGGCCGGAAAGCGGGAGCGGAAACGGTTTAAAAGGTTTCCGGTAATAACACTATATACTATTAATTGGCAGGCGGGAGAAAAGCGGTGAAGGCGACCTTGATGGGCGACAACGAGGACGAATTCGAGGAAATGCACGCAGAAGGCGAATGCGCGGGCTGCGGGGAGGCCGTGAAGGAAGGCGAGTTCGAGGCAGCCGCGGCGAAGGGCGAGAGGACGGTCCCGAAACTGATTGAAGGCGAGAAGGCGCCCTTCGAGGCGTCCTCCCCCGCCCCGCAGAAAGGGCAGGCGTCCCTCGGAACCCTTGAGCCGAAGCGCGTAATCGAGGCCGCGCTCTTCATGTCCTCAAAGCCGCTCACCCTCGAGGAGCTGGGCAGGTTCGCCGGAGTCGCCGCGCCCGGCTTCATCGAGGGCCTCGTGAAGGAGCTCGCCAAAGGCTACTCCGAATCCGGCTCGTCCATCACCATCGCGCTCGAGCCCGGAGGCTACATCATGCGCCTTAGGGCGGAATACGCGGCAAAAGTGGCTCCGTTGGCGCAGGAATCGGAGATTAGCCGTGGCGCGCTCAAATTGCTGGCTTATGTGAGCCAGAATGAAGGAATAGAGCAAAGCATGGTTGCCAATACGCTTGGAAGCACCGTTTATGACCGAGTTCAGGAATTGGTCGAAAAGGGCTTCTTGGACAAGCAAAAGAAGGGCAGAACAAGCGTTTTGCGCACAACGCAGAAGTTCCGGGACTATTTTGGCGCCTGAAGCGCGCCGCGCCCGTTGCGGCGACGGAAAGCTTTTTAAAGCGCTGTTGCAAAATACTCCCACCCTTTTTTACTGAGCAGGTAAGAAGGATTCAGGGAGAGGCCGCGACCGCTTTTTCGGCGTTGGCGGCAGGTCTTCGTTTCAAGCCGTGAGTTTATTCCACCGCGATTTTGCGTGCGGTGGCGCTCGAGGGTTCAAGGATGGGAAAGATTAACAGGCCAAGGCATGGCTCGATGGCGTTTCGCCCGAGGAAGAGGGCAGGCTCGCAGACGCCCGGCATAAGGAACTGGCCGGCGCTCGCGGACGCGTGCCTCGAGGGCTTCGCCGGGTACAAGGCGGGGATGACGCACGTCAAGCTCGTTGACGACACCCCGGGCTCGGTGACGAAGGGGCACGAAATCGGCGTCCCGGTCACGGTCATCGAAACCCCGCCGATTTTCGTCTTCTGCCTGCGCGCGTACAAGAAAACCGCGTATGGGAGCGGGGTCGCGCTCGACGTTTTCGCGGAGAAAATCGGCGCGAAGGTCGCGAAGGCGCTCACGCTCCCCAAAAAATTCGACCACGCCGCCGCCATGAAAAAGCTCGAAGAAATCTCCGGTTCTGTTTCTGATGTCCGCGTTCTGGCTTTCACTTCCCCTTCCCTCTGCGGTTTCGGGAAAAAATCCGTTGACGTGATGGAAATCGCCGTCGGCGGGAAGGACGCGAAGGAGAAGCTCGAGTTCGCGAAAGGCGTTCTCGGGAAGGAGGTGAAGGTCGGCGACTTCGTGAAAGACGGCGAGTTCGTGGACCTGGCGGCGGTCACGACCGGCAGGGGCTGGCAGGGCGCGGTGAAGCGGTTCGGGATAAGCATGCAGAGGCGGAAGGCGACGAACAAGTACCGCCACGTCGGCACCCTGGGCCCGTGGCACCCGGCGCGCGTCATGTACACCGTCCCGATGGCAGGGCAGACGGGCTACCACAACCGCGTGGAAGTCAACAAGCGCGTGCTCAAAATCGGCGCGGCGAAGGAAAGGATTACGCCGGACGGGGGCTTCCCCCAGTACGGCGTGGTGAAGAACGATTACGTCTTGATTAAGGGCTCGGTCGCGGGGCCGAAGAAGCGGCTCATCCGCCTGAGGAAGGCGATTCGGATGCAGGGCGCGAAGCCCGCGAAGCCCGAGATAAGGTTCGTGTCCCTCGACTCTAAGCAGGGCATTTGAGGATGGTTGCGATGAAGGCTCAGGTTTACTCTGCCGGCGGCGCGAAATCGCGCGAAGTGGAATTGCCCAAGGTGTTCGATTCGGTGGTCAGGACGGACCTCATATCGCGCGCGGTCCTGCACGAGGCGAGCCTCGCGAGGCAGCCGAAGGGCTCGTACAAGCTCGCGGGAATGCAGACGACCGCGGGAATGAGGGGAAGGAAGGAGGCGTACCGCGCAATCAAGAACAAGGGCATTTCCCGCGTTCCCAGGGAAAAGCTTCCCAAGGGAAGGTTCGGCCGCGTGAGAATCGTGCCGTTCGCGGTCGGCGGAAGGCGCGCGCACCCGCCCAACCCCGAAAAGATTCTCGTCGAGAAAATGAACGGGAAGGAGTACGGGTTGGCGCTGAGGAGCGCGATTGCGGCGACCGCCTCGGCCGGATTGTCCAAGGCGCGCGGCTACGCCAGCATCTCTCCCGTAGTTCTTGAGGACGCGTTCGAGGCGATTGCGAAGACGGGCGAGCTCGAGGTCCTGTTCGGGAAAATCGGGCTCGGCCCGGAAATAGAGCGCGTCGTCCGCGGGACGAGAACCAGGAGCGGCGTGCGCGCGAAGAGGAGCGGCTCGAAAAAGGTGCCGCGCGGAATCCTCGTCGTGGTCTCGGTCCCTGAGGCGAAGGCGGCGCGCGCGGCAAGGAACCTTCCGGGCGTTGACGTCTGCACTCCCAAGAGCCTGACGGTTTCGCTTCTTGCGCCGGGCTGCGCCCCGGGCCGCCTCACGGTGTGGAGCGAGGGCGCGCTCAAGGAGGTTTCGGGCTGGTAACCGGTGGTTTTGATGGTGCTGCTTTACCCTGTAACGACCGAGAAGGCGATTGGGCTGATTGAGAAGGAGAACAAAATCATTTTCGTAGTCGAGCCGAAGGCGACGCGCGCGGAAGTGAGGCGCGAAGTCGAGGGAAGGTTCGGCGTCAAGGTCGCGAAGGTGAACATCATGCGCTCGCTTGACGGGAAGAAGAAGGCGTACGTGAAGCTCACGAAGGATTTCAAGGCGGACGACGTGGCGGCGAAGCTGAAGGTCGCCTGAGTCGCGTCCGGTTTGCGGTGGTATGTGATGGGCAAGGCATTGAGGCAGCAGAAAGCGGGCAAGGGCTCCCCCGCGTACCGGAGGCCGTCGCACCGCTTCAGGAGCGAGGCGAAGTTCAGGCCGCTTGACGAAATCGAGAAGGCCGGGCGGCTTGACGGCGAGGTCGTCGGCTTCGTTGACGCGCCGGAGCGCTCGTCCATCCTCATGGACATCGTTTTCAGCGACAGGACGAGGCTCACGCTCATCGCGCCCGAGGGCGCCGAGGTCGGCGGAAGGGTTTCGGTCGGCTCCAAGGCGGACATAGAATTCGGGAACGTCCTTCCGCTTGGCGCGATTCCGGAGGGCCTGCCCGTCTACAACATAGAGGTGGCTCCCGGAGACGGCGGAAAGCTCGTGAGGGCGTCCGGCGGCAGCGGGACCATCGTTTCGCGCGAGAAGGGCCTGGTTTACGTAAAGCTGCCTTCCAAGAAGGTGGTCACGTTCGACCCGCGCTGCAGGGCGCAGGTGGGCGTGGTCTGCGGGGGCGGGAGGCTTGACGCGCCCATGCTCAAGGCGGGGACCGCTTTTTACAAGCACCACGCGCTGAACCGCAGGTGGCCGCACAGCAGGGGAGTGAAGATGAACGCCTACAACCACCCGTTCGGCGGCAAGCAGCACCACAAGGGCAAGTCCTCGTGCGTCTCGCACGGCACGCCTCCGGGCAGGAAGGTCGGCCACATCGGCGCGAGGAGCACCGGAAGGAGGAGCGCGAAGATGGAGGAAGCGAAGCTCGCTTGAAATCGGTGATCGATTATGGCTCGCAAGTTTAACTATCGCGGAAGGGCGCCGGAGGATTTGCGCAGGATGACCTCGGAGGAGGCGCTGCCCCTCCTGACGTCGAGGGCGCGCAGGTTCATAAAGAGGGGGAACAAGCGCTACCGTGGGCTCGTCGAGAAGGTCAAGGCGGCGGGCGCCGCGGGCGGGCAGGACGTCATCAAGACGCACATCCGCGAGGCGGTCATCCTTCCCGACTGGGTGGGGCTCAAGTTCGGGGTCCACAACGGGAAGGAGTTCAAGACGGTCGAGATTACCCCAGAAAAGATTGGGAAACGGCTTGGCGAATTCGCGCACACGACCGGCCCGGTGAAGCACAGCGGCCCGGGCGTCGGCGCGACAAGGGGCTCCAAGTTCATCCCGCTGAAGTGAGCGTGGTCTGCATGCCTGAATTCGGCTATTCGATGGATGTTCCGGCGGGAAAGGATTCCAAGTTCGCGCGCGCCCAGGTCTACGGGATTGACGCGTCGTGGAAGGACCTCGGCGCGGTTTGCGCGAACCTCGTGGGCCTGACCGCGGAGGAGGCGGACGCGCTGCTCGTGAAGGCGGGCAGGGGCGAGTTCCCCATCCGCTTCAGGAAGCACAACAAGAAGATGGGGCACCGCGGCGAGCTCGGCGGAAAGAAGGGAAGGTACCCGGAGAAATGCGCGAGGATTGCGCTCAAGGTGCTCCGGAACGCGGTCGCGAACGCGAACGCGCGCGGGCTTTTCGGCGAGCTGGTCGTCGTCCAGTCCTCGGCGAACAAGCAGGGCTCGTTCCCCCGGGTCGCGCCGAGGGGGAGGTGGCGCAGGGCGAACTACGAGACTGCGCGCATGGAAATCGTGCTCAAGGAGGCGGCCGAGGCGAAGCCGGACGTGAAGGCGAAGAGGAAGAAGGAGTTCGAGGCGCGCGCCGAGCGGAAGAGGAAGGCGCGCGAAGAGGCGGAGAAGGCGCTCGAGAAGGAGCTCGCCGCGCACGAGGGCCACGCCCACGCGCACGAGGGCGAGGGGGCGGAGGAGAAGAAGCTGACTCCCGAGGAAAAGGAGGCGGAGAAGGCGCTCGAGAGGGCGCAGATGTCGCAGGGGCAGGGATGAGTCGAGGTGAGCGGTTGGCAGTCGAACGCAAATTCATCGAGGATTCAATTGCGCGGTTCAGGATAGCGGAGTTCCTTGAGCGCGAGCTTGACCGCGCCGGCTTTTCGCGCGTGGAAATCCAGAGGACGCCGATGGTCACGCGCATAGCGGTGGAGGTCACGAAGCCGGGAAAAGTCATCGGGAAGCGCGGCGGCTCTATACGCGACCTCACGGAAACGATTACCACGAAGTTCGGAATCCAGAACCCGCACATCTCGATTGCCGAGGTGCAGAACATAGACCTCGAGCCGAGAATCATGGCGAAGTCCGTGGTCCGGCAGGTGGAGACGGGGAAGAACGTGCGCAGGGTGCTCCACTTTTCGCTCAAGAAGGTGATGGACGCGGGCGCGCTTGGCGCGGAAATCGTCGCGAGCGGGAAGATTGCGGCGAAAGGCGGGCGCGCGAAATGCATGAGGGTGATTGCCGGCTACCTTCCGAAGGCCGGGGAGCCGACGCGCCTCGTCCGCGAGGCGCACGTGACCGCGTACCCTAAGTCGGGCGCGATTGGCGTGCTCGTGAGGATAGTGCCGCCCGGGACGCAGTTCCCGGACAAGAAGGAGATGAAGCCGATAAGCCTGCCGAAAGTGATTACCGCGGCCGAGGACGTTGACGCGCCCGCCGCGGGCGAGGACGTCGTCGCGTGAGCGCGGCGTTTTCTGGTGGTTTTGATGGCGATTTTGAAGCTCAAGGAAATCAGGGAGATGGAGGATGCGGCGCTCGACAAGCGGGTCGGCGAGCTCCGCGACCAGCTCAACGCCGAGCTCGGCTCGATTGCGGCCGGGGGAAAGGCGAGCAACCCGGGAAGGATAAGGGAAATCAGGAGGACGATTGCGAGGATTCTGACCGTGAAGAACGAGCGCGCCGGGCTGGCGCGGGGGAAGGTATCGTAAATGGCCGACATATGCCCGAAGTGCGGGCTTCCGACCGAGATTTGCGCCTGCGAGGCGCTCGTCAAGGAGGAGGCGGTCCGCATAAAGGTTTACACGACTAGGAAGAGGTTCGGCAAGCTTGTCACCATCGTGGAGGGGCTGAGCGCGTCCGACCTCAACGGCGCGGCGAAGGAGCTGAAGAGGAAGCTCGCCTGCGGCGGCTCGGCGAAGGACGACTACATCGTGCTCCAGGGGGACCACAAGCGCAAGGTCCGCCAAATCCTGGTCGGGATGGGCTACAACGAGAACAGCATCGACGTGAGGTGAAGCGCGTGATTACGCCGGACAACGTCCTCATCCATGAGCTCATCGGGCTCGAGGCCGAGGTCGTCCGGTGCGCTGACAGGGGAATGGAGGGAGCCAAGGGGAAAGTGGTTGACGAGACGAGGAACACCCTCGTCATGGAGACCGGGGCTAAGGAGAAGACGGTTCCGAAAAAGCCATGCCTCTTCCGCTTCACGCTCCCGGACGGGAGGAAGGTCGAGGTCGAGGGGAAAATGATTGCGTTTGACCCGGTTGAAAGAAGCAAGAAGCTTGCCCAGCATTGCAGGGTGATTTGATGGTTGACGAGAAAAGCGGCGGGAAAAGCATCAGGACGCGCGGCGCCGTCATGGAGGGGAGGGTAGTGAAGGACCGGGCCAAGAAGACGGTCATCGTGCAGCGCGACCTGGTCCGCCCCGTCCCGAAATACGAGAGGTCAATCCGCGTCCGCTCCAAGGTGCCCGCGCACAACCCCGACGGAATCGGGGCGAAGGCGGGCGACTGGGTGCAGATTGAGGAGTGCAGGAAGCTTTCGAAGACGAAGGCATGGGTTGTCACCAAGGTGTTGAGGAAGGCTGGTGAATAATCATGATGGGTCTAAGCAGCCGCGTGGTGCGCGGCCTACAGGTCGGCTCATTCGTCAACGTGGACGACAACAGCGGCGCCAAGTACGCGCAGATTATCGGGGTGCTCGGCTGGAAGGCGCGCAGGGGCAGGGTCCCGAAAGTCGGCGTCGGCGACCTCGTGATTATCGCGGTGAAGAGGGGCACGCCGCAGATGAAGAAGAAGGTTGAGCGCGGCGTGGTAGTCAGGCAGAGGAAGGAGTTCAGGCGCGCGAGCGGCGGCCGCGTCATGTTCGAGGACAACGCGGTGGTCCTCGTTGACGACCAGGGGCTCCCGAAGGGGACGGAAATCAAGGGCGCGATTGCGAGGGAAGTCGCCGAAAGGTACCCGAAAGTCGCGGGAATCGCGGCCGCGGTCGTGTAATTCGTTTGCCGGTGATGTTGATGGCTTTGAGCGATTCGGTGCAACCGAGGAAGCAGAGGAGGGCGCGCAGGGAGGCGCCGCTGCACGCGAGGCAGAAGCTCGTGCACGCGCACGTTTCAAAGGACGCGCGCGAGAGGAACAGGATTGAGAGGAGGAGCGCGGCAGTGCGCGAGGGGGACAAGGTCAGGATAATGCGCGGCAAGTTCAGGGGGCACACCGGAAAGGTGACCGAAGTGGACTTGAAGTCGCTCAAGGTTTATGTTGAGGGAGCCGTTGCGCGGAAGGCGAAGGGGCAAGAGGTCCCCGCCGCCATCGAGCCGTCAAACCTGTGCATCACGGAGTTTGACTTTTCGGACAAGCGGCGCAAGGCGATTTTGGAGCGCAAGGGGATGCCGGGAAGCGGCGCGGCGAATGCGGGCGCGCCGGCTTCCGGATAAGGTGATAGGTTATGGCAGGGAAAGGGGGCTCACCGCACTTGAAGCGCCTTGCGGCGCCGAGGTACGTTCACGTTCCAAGGAAGAGGTTCGTGTGGCTGGCCAAGCCCATGCCGGGAACGCATTCGGCGGGCGAGTCGGTCGCATTGGTGACGCTCGTGCGCGACATCCTCGGGTTTTCCGACAACGCGCGCGAGGCGAGGAAAATCATCCGCGAGGGCGGGGTGCTCGTTGACGGCAGGGCCGTGAAGCGCGAGCGCTTCCCCGTCGGGCTCATGGACGTCGTGAGCCTTCCGTCGGTGAAAAAGTTTTACCGCGTTTCGGTGGACAGGCAGGGGAGGATGAAGCTCGTGGAGGCAAGCGAGGCGGGCTCGGACTACAAGCTTTGCGTCGTGAAGAGGAAGGGCAACGTGAGGGGAAGCCTGACGCAAATCGGCCTGCACGACGGCAGGAACCTCGTTTACGGCGAGGACGTGCGCGTGGGCGACACGGTGAAGCTTTCCGTGCCGGCGCAGAAGGTGCTCGGCGTAATCCAGCTCAAGGAGTCCGCGAAATGCCTCGTCACGAAGGGCAAGCACGCGGGCGTTCTCGCGACGGTCGAGAGGCTGCACCCGAGGAGGAGCAGGCGCGACGCCGAGGCGACGCTCAAGAGCGGCGAGGAGGAGTTCACCACCGTGAAGAAATACCTGTTTCCGGTGGGCGGGGAGCTCGACTGAGCGCAGGTGAATGTTTATGGCTGAAGCTGGCAAGGGGAACCCGATGAGGGACATCCGCGTGGAGAAGGTCACGCTCAACATCGGAGTGGGCGAATCCGGGCAGAAGCTCGAGAACGCGAAGGCGCTCCTCACGAAGGTTTGCGGGAAGAAGCCGATGACCACGCTCGCGAAGGTGAGGAGCCCCACGTGGAGAATCAAGCCGGGCGACCCAATCGGCGCGAAGGTCACGCTGCGGGGGGGCGACGCGGTCGGCGTGCTGAAGCGCGCGCTCGAGGCGGTCGACAAGCGGCTTGAAGAGTCCTCGTTCGACCGGCGCGGGAACTTCTCGTTCGGGGTGCGCGAGTACATAGACTTCCCGGGCGTGAAGTACGACCCGAAAATCGGGATTCTGGGCTTTGACGTCTGCGTGACGCTCTCAAGGAAGGGCGCGCGCGTGACGAGGAGGAGGCGCATGAAGGCGCGCAGGCTGGGCGCGGGGCACGTCGTGACCGCGGACGAGGCGCGCGCTTTCGCCGCCAGGGATTTCGGGGTCGAGTTTGCGGAGGCTGCGGCCAAGTGATTGGCTTCGGGGGATGTTCATGACCGAGCGAAAAAGGAAGAGGAAGGCTGCCGCGGAGAAGAAGTCGGTTTCGAGGCTGAAGGGAAGGGGGAACCGGGTGTGCAGGTTCTGCGGCAACGCGCGCGGGCTCGTCAGGAAGTACGGCCTGAACGCATGCAGGCGCTGCTTCCGCGAGCGCGCCGAGCACATAGGCTTCAGGAAGTTTTGAAGGGTGTTTGAATGGTGCTTTGCAACGATCCGCTGGCTAACGCGCTCAACACTATCCGGACGCATGAGAGGGCCGGGAAGCGCGAGTGCGACATAGTGCCGGTCTCGAATTTCGTGAAGGAGGTGCTCCTGCTTTTCCAGAAGCACAACTACATCGGCGAATTCGAGTTCGTGGACGAGGGGAAGGACGGGCACTTCAAGGTGAAGCTGCTCGGCAACATCAACGACACGAACATCGTGAAGCCGCGCTTCTCCGTGAAGAAGGCGGATTGGAACAAGTGGGAGCAGCGGTTCATCCCGAGCAAGGACTTCGGCATGCTCATCGTCTCCACCCCGTACGGCCTGATGACGAACGCGGACGCGAAGAAGAAGGGGACCGGCGGCAAGCTCGTCGCATACGTTTATTAGGTGATTCCAGTGGTTGCAATTCCGCAAGGCGTAACGGTTGCCGTTTCAGGCCAGAAGGTCTCGGTGAAGGGGCCAAAGGGCGCATCGGAGCGCGAGTTCAAGGTGAAGGGCCTCGTGATAAAAAGCGACGGCGCAAGCGTCGCGGTTTCGGAAAAGGATGGCGCGAAGCTCGGGCCGGCAATCCTGAACACGGTCGAGTCGCACATAACCAACATGGTGAAGGGCGCGGCCGAGGGCTACGAGAAGAAGATGCGGGTCGTTTACGCGCACTTCCCGATTTCGCTCGAGACGAAGGGCAACAAGTTCGTGATAAAGAACTTCATCGGCGAAAAGAAGAGCCGCGAGGCGGTCATCGTCGGCGCGACGAAGATTGCGGTTAAGGGCCAGGACGTAACCGTTTCCGGGCCGAGCAAGGAGGACGTGGGGCAAACCGTTTCCAACATCCGCGCGGCAGTGAAAATCAGGAACCGCGACCCGAGGATGTTTCAGGACGGGCTTTACTTGGTGGCGTGACGGTGGTGTTCATGGCTGAAACGACTCAAATTTCGCCGAAGAAGCTAAGGAAGCTCAGGCTCGCGAGAAAGCACCCGAGGTTCTTCCGCCAGAACCAGGGCAGGGGGACCCGCAAGCGCGTCAAGGACAACTGGAGGAAGCCGCGCGGCATCGACAACAAGAAGCGGGAAAAGGTTTCCACTTTCGGCGCGGAGCCCAACATCGGCTGGAGGAGCGCGAAGGCAATCCGCGGCCTGCACCCGAGCGGCCTGGCCGAGGTCAGGGTCGAAAACGTGGAAATGGTCGCCGCGGCCCCGGCGAAATCCGCCGTGAGGATAGGAGGCTCGGTCGGGAAAAGGAAGCGCGAACTGATTTGCGCGAAGGCGCGGGAGCGCGGGCTCAAGGTTTTGAATTAAGGTGATATTGATGTCGGTCAAGACCGTTCGCAGGGTTGCTGCAAGGCTCCTCGGAGTCGGCGAGAGCAGGGTCTTCATCAGGCCCGACAGCGTGAAGGAGGCCGAGGAGGCCCTGACCGCGGACGACATCCGCACGCTCATAACGGAGGGAGCCGTCTACGCGGGGAGAATAAAGGGCGTGCCGAGAATCCGCGCCCGCATCCTCCACAGGAAGAAGAGGAAGGGGAGGCGCGGGGGCGCGGGCTCGCGGAAGGGCGCGAGGTACGCGAGCGTCCCGAAAAAGGAATTGTGGAAGGCGAAGACCCGCCTCCAGCGCGCAACCCTGAAGGAGCTGCGCGCGGGCGGCCGCCTCAAGGAAGGCGTCTACAGGAAGGCGTACCGCATGGTCAAGGGCAACGCGTGGAGGAGCAGGGGCGCGATGATGGCGCACTTCGAGGACGCGAAATGGCTCGCCCCCAAGGCGGAAGGCGCCCCGGCGCGCGCGAAGGCGCAGGATTCGCCCGCGGCCCAGGCCGAGGAGACGAAGTGATTGGATTGCGTTTGCGCAAGAGGTTGATGGTTTATGCCTAAAGCAACTGGCCCGGTTTACCGCGTCCCCTTCAGGAGGAGGAGGGACTCGCTCACGAATTACGCGAAGAGGCTCGCGCTCGTGAAGTCCGGGAAGCCGAGGATGGTAGTCCGGAAAAGCCTGAAGCGCGTGAGCGTCCAGTTCATGGGTTTCGCGGGCGCTGGCGACGAGGTAATCGCGGCCGCGGACTCGCGCGAGCTCGCCGGGCTCGGCTGGGTTCCGAGGAGGAACCTCCCGACCGCGTACCTGGTGGGCGCGCTCGCGGGAAGGCGCGCTCGGGAAAAAGGCGTTTCCGGCTTCGTGCTCGACATCGGGCTCGGCGCGGCCTCCAAGGGCGCGCTTCCCTTCGCCGCGGCGAAGGGGGCGGTTGACGCCGGCCTCGAGGGCGGCTCGGGCGAAGGCAAGGTTGACGAGGCCCGGATTTCGGGCGCGCACGTCGCAAAGTACGCGGAGTCCATCAAGGGCTCGCCGCAATACGGGAAGCAGTTCGGCGCGTTCGTCAAGGCGGGCGGCGTCCCGGAAAAGCTTCCCGAGCTGTTTGCCGCGGCGAAGGCGAAGGTTTTGAAGGGAGGGGCATGATTATGGCGGGGAAGCGCAGGTACACGAGGAGGCAGGAGGAGAGGCCTCCGTTCAACCCGGACGCATGGACGCCGAGGACGGAGCTCGGGCGCAGGGTCAAGGGGAAGGAAGTCGTCAGCATAGACGAAATCTTCGAGCAGGGGAAGCCCGTCCTCGAGTCGGAGATAGTGGAAATGCTTTTGCCCAACCTCACCGACACGGTTCTCGAAATCAAGATGACGCAGAGGATGACGGACTGCGGCAGGAAATCAACCTACCGCGTAGTCGCGCTCGTGGGCGACGGGGCGGGCCACGTGGGGATCGGCGTGGGGAAGGCCGCGGAAGTGAAGCCGTCCATAGAGCAGGCGGTGAAGTACGCGAAGAGGAACGTGACCACGATTCCGCTCGGCTGCGGCTCGTGGGAATGCGACTGCAAGACGAAGCACACTGTCCCCATCACTGTGAAGGGGAGCAACGGCTCGGTCCACGTGACCGTGAAGCCGGCGCCGAAAGGGCTCGGCATCGCGGCAAGCGAGGTCGTGAAGAAGGTGCTGCGCGCGGCGGGCGTGCGCGACGCGTGGTCATTCACGCGCGGCAGGACGAGCTCCATCTACAACACCTCGATGGCGGCGCTTGACGCGCTCGAAAGCCTCAACGGGATGAAGGTGAAGGGGACGTGGGAGTCCCAGTTCGGGGGCGGGCCCGCGCCCGAGGCCCCCGCGGCGGCCCCAGAGGCGGCCGCCGGGGCGAAGGCGTGAGCGGATCTTCCGTGAATCTGGTGATGGTTATGAACGACGGCAAGGCGATTGCGATTGTGCGCGTGCGCGGAACCACGGGCGTCTCGCCAGAGGTGCGCGACGGCATGGCGTTCCTCGGGCTTACGCGCGTCAACCACTGCGTCGTGGTGAGGAGGACGCCGAGCGTTTCCGGCACCCTTGACGCGGTGAAGGACTACGTGACGTGGGGAGAGGTTGACGCGGGAACGCTTGCGCAGATGATTGAGCGCAAGGGGCGGCTCGAGGGCGACAGGAAGGTGAGCGACGCGTACGTGAAGGCGTCCGGCTTCGCCTCGTTTGCCGCGCTCTCCGAGAAGGTGGTTTCCGGGGAGGCAGAGCTGTCCTCGGTCAGGGGGATGAAGAAGCCGTTCAGGCTTCACCCGCCGAGGAAGGGCTACCGCTCCGTGAAGAGAAAGTTTCCGTCGGGCGCGCTCGGCAACCGCGGCGCGGAAATCGGCGAGCTGCTGAAAAGGATGATTTGACCTGGTGATGTTCATGGCGGTCAGGCACAGGAAACGGAGCAGGCACAAGTACCCGGGCACCCGCAAATGGGGCCGCGGGAACATAAAGCACGGCAGGGGCAAGGGGTCGCGCGGAGGCAAGGGCTTCGCGGGCTCAAGCAAGCACAAGTGGATACAGATAATCACGAAGTACCCCGGCCACTTCGGCCGCGAATCCATGAGGTCGCTCAAGCCGAAGCGGAAGGCTTTAAACCTTTGGGAAATCAACAGGATGGCGCTTGCGGGAAAATTCGGCGCGCCGGAAGGCGGCAGGTACAAGGCGGAACTCGCCGGCTACAAGGTTCTCGGCTGCGGCGACATCGGAGTTGCGGCGGTAGTCACCGCGGACGCGTTCTCCGGCCGCGCCGCCGAGAAAATCGCGAAGGCGGGCGGGGAGGCGAAGGCCGCCCCGCAGTGAAGCGCGGCCAAGGCGGAAGCCGAGGAAGGCTGGTGGGATTATGAGCACGTGCACCCTTGAATTCATGCGCCCGGTCATCCGCCTCCTTCCCGAGGTCAGGAAGCCCCCGCGCATCCCGACGCTCAACGAGAAGCTCCTCTGGACGCTCGTGGGGCTGGTCATATTCTTCGTCATGTACCACGTCTACCCGGTGGGCGTGCAGAGGATTACGAGCTCCCAGTACGAGTTCATGCAGATAATCTTCGCAAGCAAGATAGGCTCGCTCATAACCGCGGGAATCGGCCCCATCGTGCTCGCGTCAATCTTCCTGCAGCTTTTCGCGGGCGCGAAGCTCATCAACGTGGACATGCGCGACACGAAGCACAAGGAGCTTTTCTCAGGAACGCAGAAAATGCTCGCGATACTGCTGTCCTTCTTCGAGGCCGGCGTCTACGTCTACACCGGCGCGGTTCCGGTCCTTGCGGGCGGAAACCCGCTGCTCACGCAGGCAATCGTCGCACTCCAGCTCGCGATGGGCTCCATAATCCTCCTTTACATGGACGAGGTGCTCTCCAAGTACGGCATCGGCTCCGGGATAAGCCTGTTCATCGCGGCCGGGGTCTCGCTCGCGGTGGTCCAGGGAACGCTCGGCATGGGCGGGCAAGGCCTGCTCCCGATGGCAATCGACGCGATAAACAGCGGGGGGGCGGACGCGATACCCAAGGCGCTCCTCGCATTCCTGCCGCTCATCTTCACGCTCGTCGTGTTCGCGGCGTCGGTTTACGCGGAAGGCATGAAAGTCGAGATTCCGCTCGCTTTCGAGCGGGCGCGCGGGTTCGGGGGAAGGTTCCCGATAAAGTTCCTGTACGTCTCAAACCTCCCGGTCATCCTCGCGTCCGCGCTCATGATGAACATGAGCTTCTTCACCGGAAGCGTGCTCGCCCCGATGAAATTCGAAATCGGCGGCGTGAACGTCTTCAACACCATCGTCACGGTTGACCAGAACAGGCAGGTCACGGGCGGGCTCGTCTACCTCTTCACGCACACGTTCTACAACCCCCTCCTCATCGGCGGCTACGAGACCTACGTCAACCTGATACTGACCGGCTCGTCCAGCCTCGTGGTGCCGTTCGTAGGCACGCTGGCCGTGCCCGAAATCGCGCACATGGCTGTATACGTCCTGTTCTACGTGGCGCTTTGCATCGTGTTCGGGAGGTTCTGGATTGAGACGACCGGTATGGACTCGCAAAGCGTCGCCGAGCAGTTGCAGCAGTCCGGGCTTTCCATTCCCGGCTACAGGCGCGACCCCCGCATAGTCAAGGGCAGGCTGGATTTCTACATTCCGACCATCACGATTCTCGGAAGCATGTTCGTCGGGCTCCTCGCCGCGTTCGCCGACCTCACGGGCGCGCTCGGCACCGGGACCGGAATCCTCCTGACAGTCGGCATCCTCTACAAGTTTTACGAGCAGCTTTCCACCGCGAGGATATTCGACCTCTACCCGGACCTGAAGAAGCTGATGTGATCCGCATGATTATCGTGATGGGAATCCCGGGCGCGGGAAAAACGACCGTCCTCTCCGAAACCCTCAGGCAGGCGAAGGGGTGGCGGGCAATCAACTGGGGCGACAGGATGCTCGAGCTCGCCGCGGCGAAAGGGTTCGCGAAAGGGCGCGACGAAATCAGGAAGCTTCCCGTCGAAAGGCAGGCCGAGCTGCAGGCCGCGGTCGCGGACTCGCTCGCGCGCGAGGAAGGGAAATTCGTTCTCGACACGCACTGCTCAATCAACACGCCGAAAGGCTACCTTCCCGGCCTCCCGTACGGCGTCCTCGGAAAGCTTCCAGTGGAGCGCTTCGTCCTCATCGAGGCCCCGGCCGAAAGCATCATCGCGCGCAGGCGGAAGGACGCGACGCGCGCAAGGGACGCGCAGGCCGCTGAAGCGGTGGCCGAGCAGCTGTTCGTCAACAAGGCGCTCGTCTGCGCGTATGCGGCATTCAAGGGCGCGCCCGTCGCCTTCGTGAAAAACGAGGACGGGAAGCTTTCCGCCGCGGTGGAAGCGCTGAGGGCGCTTTTGGGGTGAACGGATGTCCTTCTCAAGCGACCCGACTTTCGCGTTCTTCGCAATCACGCTCACGGCGCTGGCCTACGCCTCGCTTTCCAACTTCCTTTTGAGGAGGTTCGGGAACAGGAGGCGGCAGAAGGAAATCCAGGCCGAAATAAACCGGATTAACAGGGCGGCGCAGGAGGCCTCGCGCAAGGGCAAGGCGGCGCCCCACCCGGAAGGCGAAACCGAGCATGGGGAGCTGTTGAAGCTCGTCCAGGAGTCGCTCATGCTCCAGATGAAGCCGCTCGTCGGGACGCTCGCCGCCTTCTTCCTCATCAGCGCCGGGCTCAGGGCCGCGTTCCCCGACTTCAAGGTGGTGCTCGCGTTCCACATCCCGGTCTTCATCCAGAACCTCCAGAATTTCCCGAACTGGAGGGACACGTTCGGCGTAATCGGCTGGTTCCTGATTGCCGCTATCGTCAGCGGGCTCGTGATACAGTTCGTCGCCGACAGGTTCCTGCCCGACGGGGCGGAAAAGGCGAAGCAGGCGAAATGAGGAACTCGGTTTTGGCAGGTGTTTGCAATGGTGTCGCGGAAAAACAGGTCGCAGTCGAAAAAGCTCGTGTACAGGCGCGCGCCATCCGGAAGGGTCGCCTCAATCTACAAGGGCGGCCGCGCCAAGCCGGCGAAATGCGGGGCCTGCGGCGCGCTTCTCGGCGGAATCAAGTCCGCCCGCCGCGCGTCCAAGAGCGAGCGCGTCCCGTCGCGCCCGTTCGCGGGCCAGCTTTGCGGCGCATGCGTCCGCGGGCTCGTGAAGGCGAAGGCGCGCGTCCGCGCGGGCGCCGCGAAGCCGGAGGACTACCGCTTCGCGCAGCGCGAGATGATGAAGTCGGTGAAAAAGATATGATTGTCTCGGTTTCAGGGCTCTCGGGGTGCGGCAAGAACTCGGTAGGCGAAGCCGTGGCGAGGAAGCTCGGGCTCCGCGCCGTGCAGGCGTCCTTCAAGGACGAGGCGAAAAGGCTCGGCGTAACGCTGATGGAGCTCCAGGAGATGGCGGAAAAGGACAAGGAGTTCGACCTCAAGCTCGACAGGCACGTCGTGGACGAGGCATCCAAGGGCGGCTGCGTCGTGATGACCTGGCTCGGCCCCTGGATGGTGAAGGGCGCGGACCTCCGGGTATGGCTGAACGCGGGCGAGGAGGAGCGCGCGGCGCGCATCTCGAAGCGCGACGGGATGGGCCCGCAGGAGGCGCTGAGGCACGTGCGCGAAAGGGACGGCGAGAACCGGGCGCGCTACAAGAAATATTACGGGATAGACATCCTCGACCACTCCATTTTCGACCTCGAGATAAACACGGCCGCGTTTTCGCCGGAGGCGTCCGCGGAGATAATCGCGTGCGCGGCGAGGCAGCAGAAGAATCAGGGCAGGCAGTGACGTTCGCAGGTGGTGTCATGGTTTCAATCGAGAACGGAAGGGTGTGCGTCAAGACGGCCGGAAGGGACGCGGGGCGCATTTGCGTGATAACGAGCGTCGTCGACGAGAATTTCGCCAAGGTGCTTTGCGCGGGAAGGAAGGCGAAGCGCAAGGTCAACGTCCGCCACATAGAGCCCCTCCCGCAGAAAATGGACGTGAAGGGAAGCGACGAGGAGACCGTGAAGGCGCTCGCCGCGATGGAGGCGGAGATGAAGGCGTGAAGCTCAAGGTGGAAGAGGAAACGGACCCCGCTTGCGGGAAGCCGCCCAAGGAGAGGACGGTCGAGGAGCTCGTCGAGCTCGGCTTCGCGGTGATGGACAAGCCCGCCGGCCCGTCCTCGCACGAGGTGGACGCGTTCGCGCGCAAAATCCTGGGCGCGAGGAAAAGCGGCCACGCGGGAACGCTTGACCCGAACGTCACCGGCGTCCTCCCGGTCGCCTTCAACTCGGCGACCAAGGCGCTCGGCTTCCTCCTCGCACGCTCGCAAAAGGAATACGTCGGGATAATCCAGTTCCACCGGGAAGTGGCCGGGGAGGACGTGCGGAAAGCCTTCAAATGCTTCACGGGCGACATAACGCAGCTGCCGCCGCTGAGGAGCGCGGTCCGCCGACGGGAAAGGAAGAGAAAGGTTTATTACCTAGAACCCTTAGAATATTTAGGCTCTGAGGTTCTCTTCCTCGTCGGATGCGAAGCAGGCACTTACGTGCGAAAGCTGTGTTTTGACATGGGGCGATTCCTCGGGTGCGGGGCGAACATGCTCGAGCTCCGCCGGACGAGGGTGGGGCCAATCACGGAGCAGTCGGCCGTGACGCTCCAGGACCTGACGGATGCCGTGTGGCTCTGGAAGGAGAGAGGCGACGAACGCGAGATGCGGCGCTGCCTGCATCCCATCGAGGACGCGGTCGCCCTGAAAAGGATTGCGCTCCGCGATTCCGCGGTCGACGCCGTCTGCATGGGCGCGCAGCTGAGGATGCCCGGAATCGCGCGGCTCGACGAAGGGATTTCGGCGGGCGAGACGGTGGCGTTGATGACGCTCAAGGGCGAGCTCGTCGCCGTGGCGGAGGCCGCGGCGGGCTCGGGCGCGCTTTTGCGCGAAGGGAAAGGCGAGGCGGCGAAGACGCTTCGCGTAATAATGAAGGCGGGGACGTATCCCCGGATGTGGAAGACGAAGGCGGATGAACCGGCTAAGGTTTCTTAGCCGGGGTGGCAGAACCTGGTAACGCGCACGCCTGGAATGAAGGACCGGCGGTCCTTTCAAAACCCCAGTAAGCGTGTTCCCGCGAGGGATTATGGGTTCAAATCCCATCCCCGGCGTCCACCTCGGTCAGTCCAGCAGGAAGGTGAAGTTTCATGGCGAAGACGGAAAAAAAGCCGGCCGGAAAGGACGCGGGCGCGCCCAGCGCAGCCCAGCGCAAGGTCGTTTCGAAAACCGGAGCGGAAATCAGGGGCATCGTGCGCATTGCCGGGAAAGACATGGCGGGCGAAATGCCGCTCTCGCGCGCCCTCGTGCGCGTGAAAGGGGTCGGCGAAAGGCTCGCCCCGGTCTGCAACGCCGTGATATCGCGCGAGCTAAAGATTCCCGGCGACATTTACGTGGGGGAACTTTCCGAGGAGCAGATTGACAGGATTGAAGGAATCCTCTCGACCCCCCAGAAATACGGCGTGCCGGTCTGGATGACGAACAGGCGCAAGGACGTGGAGACCGGCCTTGACAAGCACCTCATCGGCACCGACTTGACGTTCACAGTGAGGCAGGACATCGACCGCGAGAAAAACATGAACTCGTGGATAGGCTACAGGCACAACTACGGGCAGAAAGTCCGCGGGCAGCACACGAGGACGACCGGCCGCGCGGGCATGACCGTCGGGGTGCTGAGGAAGGCAATCCTCGCAAAGCAGGGAGCAGCCGCCGCGGCGCCGGCATCGGGCGCGCCGGCAGCAGCCGCGCCCGCGAAGAAGGAGGAGAAAAAGTAGGGTGATGGTTGATGGGGGATCCTAGGAGGCTGAAGCCCAAATACGAGACGCCGAAAAAGGTCTGGAGCAAGGAACGCATAGAGGAGGAAAGCAAGCTCATCGAGGAATACGGGCTCAAGAACATGCGCGAAGTCTGGATTGCGCAGAAAGAGGTCCGCAAAATCAGGCGCGAGGCGAGGAAGCTTCTCTCGCTCGGAGAAAAAGGCGCAGAGGAGGCGCGCCCCCTCATCGCGAAATGTGCGCGCCTCGGATACGTGAAGGACGGGAGCGCGGGCCTCGACGCGCTTCTCGCGCTCGGCGTCCGCGACGTGCTCGACAGGAGGCTTGAGACGCGCGTCATAAAGCGGGGCCTCGCCCGCAGCATCGCGCAGGGCAGGCAGCTCATCGCGCACGGCTTCATCTCGGTTGCCGGAAGGAAGGTGAGCGCGCCCGGCTACATCGTCCCGGTTTCCGAAGAGCAGACGGTAACGTACTTCAAGGCGATAGACCTGAACGCGCCGGTCATGGCGCAGAAGCGCGCGGCAGGCGCGGAAGCAAAGACCCCCGAAGCGGAGGCGGCAGCGCAGGCGCCCACGGCGCCCGAGGCGGCCGCGCCCGCGGAAGCGGCGAGCTGAAAAGGTGATTGAAAGTGGCAGAAGAGGAAGCAAAGGAAGTGAAGCAGGCCGCCGAACCGGCCGCCGAGCCGGCGAAGGCGCCGGAGGCGGAACAGGCCCCGGCGCCCACGGTCGCGGAGCTGCAGGAGAAGAGGCGCAGGAGCGACAGGTGGGGCGTCGCGCACATCTACTCGTCGAAAAACAACACCATCATCACGATAACCGACTTGAGCGGGGCGGAAACGATCGCCAAGGCGAGCGGCGGCATGATAGTGAAGGCCGACCGCGAGGAGGGCTCCCCGTACGCGGCGATGCAGGCCGCGTTCAGGGCGTCCTCGCGCGCGAAAGAACTCGGGGTAACCGCGCTCCACGTGCGCATCCGCGCGCCCGGCGGGCACGGCGCGAAGACGCCCGGCCCCGGCGCGCAGGCAGTCGTCCGCGCGCTCGCGCGCTCAGGCATACGCATAGGCAAGATTGAGGACGTCACCCCGATTCCGACGGACACCACGAAGAGGCCTGGCGGAAGGAGGGGCAGGAGGGTGTAAAATGCAGCTTGAGGTTTCCAAGAGCACGGACAAGGAGCTTTCGTTCGCCGCGAGCGGCGTATCCGTCGCCCTCATGAACGCGCTCCGCCGCCTGGGCATGAGCTCCATTCCCGTTTTCGGGATAGACAAGGTGACGTTCTACGAGAACGACACGTCCCTCTTCGACGAATACGTCGCGAACAGGATAGGGCTCGTCCCGATAAAGACGCCGGAAGGCTACAAGGCGGGCGAATCCATCCTGTTCTCGCTGGACAAGAGCACCCCTGGAACCGTCAACTCCAAGGCGCTGAAAAGCAGCGACGCGAAAGTGGCCGTCGCGAACAACGACATCCCGATAATCAAGCTCTCGGAAGGCCAGCAGCTCAGGCTTGAGGCGCAGGCGCGCCTCGGCACGGCGAAAGAGCACGCGCGCTTCCAGCCAGGCCTCATCGCCTACGGGAAAGAGGGCGACGGGTTCGCGGTCACGGTGGAATCCTTCGGCCAGATGAAGGCCAAGGAGATGGTAGTCCGCGCGGCGGAAATGATTGGGGAAAAGCTCGGGGAGCTGAAGGAGGCGGTGAAGAAGGAGAAGGAGTGACGCGTCATTCGCGGGGGTGCCGGAGCTAGGCCAAACGGGCAGGACTGAGGAGGCCCTTTTCTTTCCTCTGAAATCGGCGCAAAGAAAAGCGCCTGCGGAAAAGAAAGGAAAGGAAGCCTCGGAACTCCTGTGCCTTAGGGCTGCGCGAGTTCAAATCTCGTCCCCCGCATTAAAGGTTCATGGTTTATTGACGGTGATTTGATGAAGAGAGGCCCTGAAAGCAAGCCAACGCGGGAACTGGTCATCTTCCTTGAGAAGGCGGCGAAGAAAAGCGGCGCGCCAATCTGGATGTCGGTAGCCGAAAAGATTTCCGGCCCGCGCAGGAACCGCGCCGCGGTCAACGTCGGGAAAATCGGGAAAATCGTCAACGGCGGCGAAACGGTCGTCGTCCCGGGAAAGCTCTTGTCCGGGGGCGCAATCGCGAAGCCCGTGACGGTGGCCGCGTTCTCGGCGTCCAAGGCCGCGGCGGACAAGCTCGCGCAGGCGGGCGGAAAATACGTTACGCTCAGGCAGCTCGTGGAATCCAACCCGAAGGGGTCAAGAGTCGTGATTATCCAGTAAGGTGATGTTGATGAAGGTCGTGGACGGCGAAAACCTGATACTCGGCCGCGCCGCGTCGGGCGTGGCGAAGCTCCTGCTCAACGGCGAGGAGGTCGCGGTCGTGAACGCTGACAAGATGGTGATAAGCGGCCGGATGCCCTACCTCCTGGAAAAATACAGGCACAGGAGGGACATGAAGAACAAGGCGAACCCGGACAACTCGCCGAAATGGCCGCGCAGGCCCGACCTTTTCGTGAGGAGGATAATCCGCGGCATGCTGCCGTTCGACAAGCCGCGCGGGAGGGCCGCGTTCAAGCGCCTCTCCGTGTTCCCGGACGTTCCGGGCGAGGTGAAGGCGGCCGAGCGCGTCACGCTCCCGGGGGCCAACGCCGAAAAGCTCGAAACGGGGTACCACACCGTCGCCGCGCTGTGCAGGGGGCTCGGCTTCAATTATTAGGGATTCAGGGTGATTCATGATGACTGCCAAAAAGCGCGAAGCGAAGGACGCGAAGGAGCCGAGGGAGGCGAAGCCGAAGGAGGAGGCGGCCGAAGCGGCCGAAACCCCGTCCCCGGCGCCGGAAAAGAAGGCGAGGGCTTCCCGCAAAAAGGCGCCCTCCGAAAAAGTCGTGTTCACCAGGGGCAAGAGGAAGGAGGCGGTCGCCCGCGCGTCGGTCAAGAAAGGCAGCGGGCGCGTGGCAATAAACAAGTTCGCGCTCGAGACTTACGGGAACAAGTACCTGAAAAGCATGATTTACGAGCCCCTCGTCCTCGCGGGCCCGGTCGCGCGCGAGGTTGACATCCGCGTAACCGTTTACGGCGGCGGGGAAACGGGCCAGGCCGAGGCGGCGAGGCAGGCGATAGCGCGCGGAATCGTCGAGTTCACGGGCGACGAGGCCCTCAGGAAGAAGATGCTCGGGTACGACAGGCACCTTCTCGCCGAGGATTCGCGCCGCGTCGAGCCCAAGAAGTACAAGGGCCCGAAGGCGAGGGCGCGCTTCCAGAAATCGTACAGGTGAAGGTGGTTGCATGATGCCGGTTCGCTGTTTCACGTGCGGCGCAGTCGTTGCCGACAGGCAGGAGAAGTACGAGCAGGCGACGAAGAAGGGCGAGAAGCCCGCGGCGGTTCTCGACAAGCTCGGCGTGAAGCGTTACTGCTGCAGGCGGATGTTCGTGTCGCACGTCCGGATAGTGGACGAGCTCGTGAAGTACGGGAGGTTTTGAGCCTCAGCCAAGTCATGGGTTGGGTTTGAGGGGCCGTGTGCTAACCTGGCATGCTTCCGGCTTGGGGTGCCGGCGATCCGAGTTCAAGGGCTTTTCTTCCTGGAAAGCGGGTGAAAGAAAACCCCGGAAAAGAAGCCAAACAAATCTCGGCGGCCCCATTTTATGCTGAAGAATGGAGTGGATGGGATGAGCGGTGAAATGTTGATTTCGCAGGAAAAGTATCTCGAGGCCGGAATACACATCGGCACGAAAATAAAGACGCCCGACATGGCGCCCTTCATCTACAAGGCGCGCCAGGACAAGCTTTACGTGCTCGACCTCAAGAAGGTTGACGAGCGCATCCGCGTGGCCGCGAAAATAATCGCGCGCTACGAGCCGGCGACCGTGATGGTCGTCGCCTCGAGGACCTACGCCGCGAACGCGGCATCCTCTTTCGCGAAGGCCACCGGCGTAAGCCTGAAGAAGGGCCGCGTGGTCCCCGGCGTGTTCACGAACCCGGCGCGCGAAGACTTCGTCGAGCCCAGGCTCCTCGTCGTCAGCGACCCGAAGGGCGAGCGCCAGGCAATCAAGGAGGCCATAGCCTCCGGAATACCCGTCATCGGCCTGTGCGACACCGACAACTCCGCGAAATTCATCGACTGGGTCATCCCGTGCAACAACAAGGGGAAAAAGTCGCTCGCGCTCGTCTACTACCTGCTCGCGCGCGAAACCCTGAAGGCGGCGGGCAAAATCTCTTCCGACGAGGATTTCAAGGCGAGCGTCGAGGAGTTCGAGGAGCGCCCCGAGGAAACGGGCCCCGAGGAAGCGGCGGCCGGAGAAGCCGGCGGCGGGGAAGGGGAAGTCGAAGAGGGCGCCGGGGAGCAGCCCGAAGCCCCAGAAGCGGAGCCGGCCCAGCCCGCCCCATCCCAGTGAGCGAATAGCGCGCGAAAAGGCGGGCTTTTCTTCTTTCCAGTTTTTCAGGACGCCTACTGGAATTGCTGCTGGCACTGCCTTCTCGTCACTTCGTAGATTATCTGCAGGCAGAACTGCGGGTTGCCGTAGCGCCTTGCCGCGCGCAAATAGCATTCGTCGGCATAGGTTCCCACGATGATGCTCCCGCATTTCATGTAGTCGTAAGTGTCCTTTTCGAGGATGGTGGAGTAGCACCTGTCCTTGAAATAGCTTGACTGGCTTGCCGTGCTGTTTATCGCGTTGCACAGCGCGGGGTCGTCGAGCTGGACTGCAACCGTGCTCTGGCAGGGCATCTTGATGGACGGGAGCACGATGCTGTCGCAGGCGGACTGGAGGTTGTTCGCGACCGCCACCGCAGAATAGCATTTGTCCCTCTCAAGCTCCGGGATGACGTTCGCGCAGAGGCCCGGGTCCGCGTTCCTGACCGAAATGTTCGTGTAGCAGTCGTTCCTGTACAGCGCAGTCGAAATCGGCCGGCAGAAGGACGCGTTGTTGAGGGTCCGCGCGACCTGGTCGTAGCACCTGTCCTTCACCAGGTAGTCGGCGACCTGCTGGCAGTATTGCGGCAATCGTTCCGCGCTCGCAAGGCATGCGAGCATGAGGTCAGGGCTCGCGATGGTCCTGCACATCTCGGTGGTCGCATCCCTCCCGAATTCGAGCACGCAGCTCGCGCGCAGGTTGTCTTCGTCAATAAGGCTGCAGAACGTTATGTTGTTCACGGAGGCGGCAAGAGAGTTGTAGCACCCATTCCTCCTGTTCGGGACCGTGATGCTTTGGCACGCTTCAGGGTCCGAGGCGTTGAGGGCGTAGCGGGCGAGGCAATCGTCCTTGACTTCCATCGCCTGGCCGAGGCAGGGCGCAAGCGAGCCCGAAACCACGGCCTCGCAAAGCGACCTGTTCGCGCCGACGGACTCGTTTTCGCAGAGCAAGGCGGGGTCGCGGAGCTCCATCCCGCAAGCGCGCACAAGCGAAGCGTCGGAAACCATTGCGCAAACCGAGTAATTCGCGGTGGCGCGCGCCACGCCCAGGTAGCACGCGTCCTTGTCGCCCGCAAGCCGCATCCTTCCGCAGAACTGCGGGTCCGACCTCTGCGCCGCGAAGTGGCCGTAGCACGCGTCGAGCCCGGAGTAATTGACAATCCGCGCGCATCCTTCGGGGTCGGAGTTCCCGATGGCGTCCGAGGCGTAGCATTGGTCGCGCGCGTACAATGTCGGCAGCGTTGCGCAGCCTTGAAGCGCCGGCGTCGGTTCGGCGGTCGGAGCGGGGGTGGGGGTCGGCGTGGCTTCCGGCCCGGGCCCGATGCAGCCCGGCAGGAAGGGAAGCAGCAGAACGGCTAAAGCAATCAGCAGGGCGCGAAAGCCCGTCTTGTCCATGAAGTTCACGGTGTAGCTTTGCGGCAGGGTATATAAAAATGCTTATAGACGTGAGAGAGTAGCCCCGGGCTGATTCGAACAGCCGTATCCAGGTTCAAAGCCTGGCGTCCTTGGCCGCTAGACGACGGGGCTATCGCTGATAGATTGGAAATTGAGGTTATTAACCTTCAGTATTGGCGCGCCACCCAGGCGATGCAGGACGCCGGCTTCCCGCAAACCACGCATTTCTCGCCCTGCCCCGGCTTCTCTTTTTCCGAGTGGAGCGTGCCGCGCACGTCTCCGTGCAGCTCCTCCTTTACCCTGTCCGCGCACGGCTTCCCGCCCATTTCAACGCAGCAGAACGGCACGGCGGTGAAGCCGCCGGCCTCCAGGCCCTTCTTCAGCTCCTGCATGGAAGCCGCCTTCCTTTTCATTCCGTTGAACCAGGCGTCGGCCTTGGAAACGAGGCTCGCGAGCAGCTCTTTTTCCGCGGAAGAAATCCAGGCCGCAAGCGAGGCCTCCACAACCTGCTCCCGCTTCCCCACGTCCCTTCTGACCACGGTGAGCCGGTCGGATTCGACTTCCCTTGCCCCCACTTCAATGCGGACGGGCACGCCCAGCATTTCCCAGCGGTTGTACTTGAAGCCGGGCGTCGCCTCGGAGAAATCCGCTTTCGCGCGCAAGCCGGCCGCCTTCAGCTTCCCCTCAAGCTCCCGGCACTTTTCCTCCACTTTTCCGCCCTTGCCTTCGCCTCCCTTGCCCAGAATCGGGACGATGGCCACCTGCACGGGCGCAAGCGCGAAAGGCAAAACAAGCCCCTTGTCGTCGCCGTGCACCGAGATGACGGCAGCGAAACCGCGGGAAATCGCGGGCCCGTAGCACGTCTGCCATACGAACTCCTTTTCGCCTTTCTCGTTCTGGTATTTCACGTCAAAGGACTTGGCGAAATTCTGGCCGAGCAGGTGGGTTGAAGGAAGCTGCAGCACTTTCCCGTCAGGCATCAGCGTGTCCGCGGCGTACGTGTGGATTGCGCCCGGGAACTTGTCCCATTCCGGCCTCTCAAAGAAAAGGAAGGGGACGCCGAGCTGGCGGTGGAGCACGTTTTCCGTCATTCGCATGTCCTCGAGCACCTGCTCCTCCGCCTCCTCCTTGGTCGCGAAAGCGTCGTGCGCCTCAATCCAGTAAAACTCGCGGCTGCGGATGAACGGGCGCGTCGCTTTCGTCTCATGGCGCCAGACCTGGCAGCTCTGGTAAATCTTGAGCGGCAGGTCCTTGAGGCCCTGAATCCAGAGCGAGTACATCTGGTACATCGCGGTCTCGCTCGTGGGCCGAAGCGCGAGCCTCTCATCGAATCTCGCGTCTCCGGCGCCGGTTACCCAGAACACTTCGGGAACGAAGCCCTGGACGTGCTCGCTTTCCTTCGTGAAGTTGGACTCCGGGATGAGCGCCGGGAAAAGGGCGGGCAGATGGCCGTGCGCCTCGAGCTCCCGCTCCCACGCGCGGTACATCCCCTTCATCGCGATTGTCGCGTTCGGCCTGAAGACCACCATGCCCTTTACGTTGTAACGCAAATCGCACAATTCCGCCCCGGCCGTAATCTCGGTATACCACCCGGAGAAATCAGACTTCTTCGCCTTCATGTAACCACTCGACGGAATTCTGGACGACTGTCTATAAAAAGCATAAACTCGAAAACTGACGGTGAAACGCATTCCGGGAAAGTGGTTCGTTTGGGCGTGAACATCTGCGTTGCCGGCTCGAAATCCGGGCGCGAGGAGTTCTGCAGGTCGCTTGGCAAGAAGGGCTCTTCCGACGACTTCACGTTCTACAACACGAGCTATTCGGGCAAGCGCATCCACCTGATAGAGCCCACCGCATACCCCGGAAAAATCGATTCCCTCATCGACTCCGTCGCCCTCTCCGACTTCACCGTCCTCGTCGTCGGCGAAATAAACGCGGAATTCGGCGAAACCGTCCTAATCCTCGACCTCATGTCTCCAAAGGGCTTCTTCGTGACGGACGCGGACATCTCCCAATACGTGAAAGGGACGTCGCTTGAAAACTGGAAGCGGCTCGGAATGGAAGCCGCAAGGCGCGCGGTCCTCGAGGAATTGAAGCCGGAGGAAAAAACCGGCGAGCCCCTCGTACTCGTCGACCACTCGTTCGAGGTGAAGGGCGTCGGAAGCGTCCTCCTCGGCGTTGTCAAGTCCGGCGGCCTCTGCGTCCACGACCGCCTCATCTCAAACCCCGGCGGGCAGGCGCTCGAAGTCCGGAGCATCCAGAAGAACGACGTCGAGGAAAAAGAGGCGGGCTCGTCCGACCGGATAGGGCTCGCGATAAAGGGCCTCACTTCCAAAGAGGTGCACAGGGGCGCCGTCCTCTCGAAATCCCCCCTGCCCTCGGCATCGGAGATTCCCCAAAGCTCGGTAATCTACTCGAAATTCGCCGCGAAGGACTCAAAAACCCTGCACGCCTACCACTGCCTCCAGTCGTCTCCTTGCAGGGTTGAAGGCGGCAAAATCGTTTTCGAGAAGCCGATTGCCCTGGTTCCCGGGCAGCCGCTCATCCTCTGCGACCTGAACCGCAAAATGCGCGCGGTCGGGAAAGCCGCCTTTTGAAGGGCGCCCTGCAGCGCTTATTATTAACTTCCCCGGCAAAACCAGTTGCGTTCCGCATTCGGCGGGCGTGATAGGATGTTGCGCGACTACAGAAGCATCCCGGGCATACTCCTGTCAAAAACCCTTTTCTTCGCCTTGTTCCTGCTCCTGCTCCTGCTCGCGAACGCGCTAATCCCCGTGTTCAACGACCAAACCTACCAGGCGCTGGTCGGCTTCATGCTGGACAGGAACAACCTGGCGTTCATCGCCGTAACCTGGCTCCTCCTTCTGGTCGGCGAGGTTTTCAACGCGCTCCCGTTCCCGTACAGCCTTCCGTCCCCGCTGTTCAGCGCCACCGGCGCCCTGCTTCTCATCGTCTTCGTCTACGCCTTCATCTCCAAGGCGGGCGACTCCATGGGCGCCGACCTCCGCACCGCTTTCGCCTTCGTGCCCGTCTTCGTCTACCCGCTCGTTTTCGCGCTCGTCCTCTTCCTCGGCTACCTCGTCATAATGCTGCGCGCCGCAGCCGAAGCTGCCGGCGACGCGGGCTTCGAGACGGCATTCGATCGCCGCAGGAAGAAGTGGAGCGAGGTATGGTCAAAGGAAGACGAGCGCAAAAGGCGCGCCAAGCCGCTCGGGCAGGTGGCAGGCGAGTTCCGCGAAACCGTCCTGGACGCGATGCGCCGCGCGAGAAGGGAGCTCAACAAGGACGAGTGCGGGGAAACGGGCGGCCCCAAGGAAGGCGAAAAGTAAACAAAATTCTTCCGCCCCGCCATCAAGACTTACTGCGGTAAAACACCGATTTTGGCTCAGAAGCTACTCCGCCAATCATTGCCTCTCGGCTCATCCTGGGACGGTGTCGTCATCGCCACGCACTCCTTGAATTTGAAAGTATAAAAACGGGATGCGCGCCGCTAACCGCACGCCTGGAAAAAAAGAAAAAAGGAGGAACCTGGGAAAAGATGCGCCGGCTTCCCCGTCAGGAGGCCGAATAGGCCGCGAGCACCATCGTCACGCCATCCGACGTGATTTTCACCGGCACGGTTATGCCCGGCGCGCGCCAGATGTCCGCGGCGTATGCGGCGCCTGCACCGGTCTCGCTCGTGACCCGGTACTTCGTCGCGAGCCCGCTGTACGCGGGAACACTCACGGTTTCAGTGCCCTGCGACGTGATTGACGTCTGCGCCCCTTCCGCCTCGCCGCTGCCTTGTCCAGGGACCGGGCACTGGCCTGGGATGGTCTGGCCCGCGATGGACGACTCGATTTTCACGCACCTGCAGCCGTCCTTCGAGTCCCATTCCCGCGTGGTAATCTCCATGCCTCCCGAACTCATCGTGTAGGTCTTGAGCACGGTGTCGACCCCGTTGACGCTTCCCCCGTCGCTTGCGACGTACGCCATGTCCATCGAGGTCTCGTTCACCGTTATCGTGTAGGTATACGAAATGCCGGTCTGCGCGCAGCCGAAAAGCGACGCCCAGTCTTCCTCCTGCCCGGGAGTCGGCTGTGCGGCGGCCTCCGGCGTCGGGGTTGCCGCGGCCGTCGCCTCGGGCGTCGGGGTTGCGGCCGCAACCGGCGTCGGCGTGGCCTGCGGGGGCGCGGTGGGCGCCTCGGTGGGGGCGGGAGTCGGGGCCGGCGTCGCGTTGGTGCCGCCCGTGCATCCGAGCATCAGCATCGCCACGAGGCCGACGATGGCAAACAATTTCCTCATTACGAATCACCTTCGCAAAATTTCTCGGCCGCATCCTTTTAAAACCCGCTTGCCTCACAGGCGCGCGCGGTCGCCGAGAAAGTCAACGAGGAGGTGGAACGCGTAGCCGCACGCAACCATCACGGCGACGGGAGCCGAGCCGAAAGCCGCGAACGCGAGCGCGCCCGCGCAAACCGCGGCGGCGGGCGAATGCATGGCGCCCCTGTGCCTCGGCACGAGCGACTCCAATGCAACGAAGCCGAGCACCGGGAGGGCGAACGGCGCAGCAGGGTGGATTGCCGAAAGCTCGGGGTAAAGCGCGATTGCGGCGGCGAGGAGGAAGGCGGCCGAGGCCGCCCTGAAATACCTCCTCGGCTTCGACGAGGGCGCGTCAATGTCGGGCAGGAGGGAGGAGGCGACGAATGCGGCGAGGGGCAGCGGCAATTCCGTTGCCGGCCAGCCAGCATGGGCGAGCAGGGCGTAGCCGATTGCCGCGGACGCGGCGAGCGCGGCGTAAAGGTGCTCCCGGAACCCGGTTTCCACGGAAACCTTTGCGGGCCGCCTGTTTAACTTTTTTTGCCGGCCTTCCTGTGCGCGGCTTCCAGCGGGTGGCGGGATTCGGCGCGCTTCATTTCCCTGAACCGCTTTCCGCCCCGGGCGTGCTCGGAAAGCCATTCCTCCGCGAACCTTCCGTCCTCTATTTCCGAAAATATTTCGCGCATCTCCTTTTTCACGGCCTCGCCCACGACCCTCTTGCCGCGCGAAAGCCCGCCGTACGCAGCGGTTTCCGACACCCCGAACACGGTGCCCTTCAGCCCGCGGGCGTAAAGCAGGTCAACAACGAGCTTCGTGACCGCGACGCATTCGTGGTACGCGAGCTCCGGCGGTATCCCGCGCTCAACCATCGTTTCGAAGCCCGCCTTCGCGATTTGCATCGCGCCGCCGAGCGTGACCGCCTGCTCCCCGAACACGTTCGCCACCGCCTCCTGCGCGAAAGTGCAGCGGAAGGCTTTACGCGCGCCTTTGGCGGGGCCGAGCGCGCGCGCGAACGCTTCCGCGGTCGCGCCCGCGTTTCCGGTGGCGTCCTGCCAGACGGAAACGAACAGCGGCACGTTTTCCCCGTTGAGGTACGCTTCCCTGAGCCTGCTCCCGGTCGCCTTCGGCGCGACGAGGATGACGTCAACGCCCTTTGGCGGCTTCACGATTCCGAAGGCGACGTTGAAGCCGTGCGAAAAATAAAGCGTTTTCCCGGGCTTGAGGGACGGCAGTATCTCGTCGCGGAACACCTTCCCCTGCGCCATGTCGGAAATCAGGACGCATGCCGCGTCCGCCCTGCGGACCGCCTCGCCAATCGGCATGACGGGAAAGCCGTCGCGCTCCGCCTCGCGGAAAGACCTGCCCCGCTTCCTCGCCCCGACTATTACGGAAACTCCTGAGTCGCGCATGCATTGCGCTTGCGCCCTGCCCTGGTTCCCGTAGCCGAGCACGGCGACCGTTTTACCTTCAAGGCTTCTTGGGCAGGCCCTGACGACAGCGCCCGGTTTCATAAGAAAGCCTACGAAATCGTGATTATTTTCGCGCCCTTCACCGTGACCGTGAAGACGCGGGCGGCCGAGTCCCCGATTGACGCGTTCCCCGGGAGGTACGCGGGGACGCTGGCCCCGCCAGGTAGCGCGTACGTGCGCCCGCCGATGGGGATGGAGTCGTTAAGCCGCAGGGTCCCCTTTCTCGCGACGAGCAGCCACGGGACGCCGACAAGCTCCCTGATGCCGGACTCGCTCGCGTTCGCCGCGGTCACGTTGACGGACAGGTCGGACGGCGGGAACTCGATTTGCGTGCTGCGGTTGAGCGCCGCCTGGAAGTCCGCCTCGGCCCGCGTCCTGTCCACGAATCCGTCCTCCACGAGCGTCGTGTTCCCGACGACGAAGAGCACGTACGAAATGTTCTCTATTGCCGCCTTCTCCGCCTCGCTCACGTTGCCGGTGATGACGAAATTCCATTCCGAGTATTCCACAGACGAATCAGGGTAAACGGCGCGCAGCGCGGAGCCCATTTCCGACTCGTTCAACCGCGCCCTCTCCTCCCACGGCACTTCCGCGGAGCCGAACCACGAGTCTGAAAGCGCGGAAACGGTTCCCTCGAGCGCGACGGTGGCGGCGCGCTGCGCGATTTCCACCTGGAGCTCGGTTATCGCGTCGCCCGAAAGCATCGCGGTGAGCAAGACCGTCACGTTTTCGCCCGCCGGGACCAGCGGCTCCATGAGCACCCTGCCGCGGTAGCGGATCGGCGCGGTGACGTTGCCCCCGCGCGTCGCGAAGACCGCTTCGCCCGGAAGCTCAAGCTGCGCCCTCGCGGAAAGCCCGTACGCCGGAAAATCGCTGGAAAGGTTCCACCCGATTTCCGACGCGTCGGCGCCCGGGTCAAGGACGAGGCTCACCCCGTCCGGGTCCGCGGAATTGTAGTACGCCGCCTTGCCCGAGGCCACGAACGAGTCGAGCCTTTGCCGGAGCGCATCGTCGCCCGCCGCCCCGTCCCCTGAAATGGAGAGCACGCCGTCAGGGTAGGCGGAAAGGGTCGCCTCCACCTGCGCGTACCCGAGCACCTGCGACGACGCGGGCGTCGGCGTGGGGGTTGCCCCGCCATCGCCTGGAACCTGGTTTTTCGCGCCCTGAATCGCGAAAGCCTCGAACATGAACACGAGCGCTATTACGACCACTGCTATCTTGATTACGTCATCCTTTGACAGCAAATAGCCTCACCTTCGGGATAGGCATTATTATATGGCAGCATTTATAAAAACAAGAGAGTTTTTTCTCGCGAGATGGGAGGTTTTTTGATGCCAGAATCAGTCGCGAAAGGCGATTTCGTTAAAATCGAGTTCACGGGAACCAGGCAATCGGACGGAAGCGTGTTCGACACCACCGACGCGGCGAAGGCGAAGGAGGCGGGCGTCTTCAGCGAGAAGGCGAAATACGCGCCGAAGCTGGTCGCGGTGGGCAAGGGGATGGTCGTGCCCGGCCTCGACGAGGCGCTCGAGGGCATGGCGCCCGGGGAGGAGAAAAGCGTGGAGGCCGCGCCCGAAAAGGCGTACGGGCCGAGGAGCCCGTCAAGGGTGCGCATCGTCCCCATCTCCGAATTCAGGAAGCAGGGCCTGTCGCCCGAGCCCGGCATGATGTTCGAGCTCGACGGCACGCCTGCGCTCGTGAGAAGCGTGACTTCGGGCAGGGTGATGGTGGACCTCAACCACCCCCTTGCGGGCGAAACCCTCGCGTTCAAGGTGAAACTCGTCGAAAAGATTTCGGGGACGGAGAACCGGGCGAAAGCGCTCCTTGAGGACTGCGGCCTCAAATTCGAGTCCGCAAGGCTTGCCGGGTCCTCGCTCGAGGTGTCCTTCCCCAAGTCGGGGAAGCCGGACGCCGAAACCTTCGTCTCCAAAGTAGGCTTCATCCGCGCCGCAAAAGAGCTGCTCCCCGAAATAACCTCCTTCGAGACAAGGGAAACCTACCTCCTCGCGGAAAGCGGCGGCAAAAAGGCGGAGGATTGAAAATGTGCAGGCTCTGCGATTTCGCGCACGCAAGCACGGACTACCAGGAGCTCATGGAGCGCGCGTTCGTTTCCGACCTGGACCGCATGATTGCGTCCAAGAAGGACTGGCCCGACAACCGCTTCGTCTTCACGAACCTCGCGAAATGGGACAAAATCCGCTTTGACTTCGCCCTGTTCGAGCCCCTCGCCGCGATACCCAACCCCGAAAACTATTACCAGGGCGTATGGGTTGACTCCGAAAAGCGCGGCTCGTCATGGGAAAGCGGCTGGGGGAGGAGCTTCGGCTTCACCCGCGACGGCAAGCTCCTGCTCTACACGAAGGCGACGATGCACACCAAGTTCCGCCCCGAGGACGAATGGTTCAAGTACTTCTTTCTCGTCGAATTCGAGCCCGCGCAGCTGAGCCTCGTGATGAACCCGCCCAAATTCATCATCCGCGCCGACGAGGTCAAGCTGAAGGGGCAAAACCTCCTCACGAACGAGGAATCCGAGCACTCCTTCAGCTTCATCTTCTCGCACCTCGCGACCGAAAAAAGCGCGATGCTCCCGGAAGCCGTCAAGCAAAGCGCGTTCTACAGGAAAGTCCTGCGCCGCGGGAAGCCGAAGAAAGACGACGGAGAGCAAAGAAGCGATTTCGAGCGCTACACCGTCACCACGCCATACTACGCCCCCCACCCGTTCCTCATGCAGTTCTTCCAGGAGCTCGGATACGAAACCCGCTTCGACTTCCAGGTCGCCATCCCGAAATTCGTGGAGGAGCACTTCTCCGCGCTCGGCGCGAGGCCCGCCCCGTCCGACGACGCGCTGAACCCCGGCCCCTCCCCCTAGCTATAAAAACCGCAAGCGCGCAATTCCCACCCGTGCCGAGGTGGCAGAACCTGGTATCGCGCCAGACAAACCCTTTTTCCCGAAAAAGGGTTTTTCCTCGATTTCCCAAAAAGGGCGAAACTTGAGCCAGGCAACAGGCTGCCTGCCCGAAATCTGGTTCCCGCAAGGGATTAGGAGTTCAAATGAACCCCTTTCCGGTTGCCGCGCAAAAGCGTTCACGGAAAAGGTTCGGAAAATCTCCTCCTCGGCGTCTTCTTTTTATATTGCCGGAACGGTAAAACCTACTTGAATGTTTCTCGACAAGACCGACCTTTGCGTGATGGAGGAGCTGTGCGAGAACAGCCGCACGCTCCTCAAGAACATCGCCGGGAAGTCGGGCGTCAGCATACAGACGGTTTCCAGCAGGATGAGGCGCCTGGAGTCCGCGCTCGGCCTCCGGTACGCGCTCGAGCTCGACCTGGAAGCACTCGGTCTCCGCTCCGAGCACGTGGTGCGCGTCAAGCTCAAGCCGGAAGCGCAGCCGGATGACGCCGCGCTTGCCGAGCTCCTGTCCTCGCCTTTCGTCCAGCTCGCGTGCAAGACGAAAGGGGACTTCGACATGTTCTTCTGGGTGGTCACGCCGTCGATGCAGTTCTTTTCCTCGGAAGTCGAGCCCAAGCTCCGCGAAGCGCTCGGGGACGTCGTGGAGGACTGGGCCGCCTACCCCCTCGTCTCCCACCTTGCGGGCTTCCTTCCCGTCGGGCCCGAGCTCGCCGACCAGTTCCGCGAGCAGAAGCCGCGCGCGAAAACCATCCGGCTGATGGTCGGAAACGCGCGCATAAGCGTCACGGATTTGGCGGAGCAGCTGGGCGTCACCGAGCCGACCGCGGAATACCACCTGAAGAAGGCGCGGCCCTTCGTCCGGCGCTTCACCGCGTTTTTCACCGGCAGGGGGGAATTCACGCACGTCATCCGCTTCCTCCAGCTCCGGGGGAAAAAGCAGGACCTGGAATCCGAGGGCAGGAGGATTACCGAGGTTTACCTGAACTCGGACCCGCGGCTTTTCAACCGGCTCGCTTTCGCCGCAAAGCCTTCGGGAGGGATGGACGCCCTCCTGATTGAGACGAATTCGTCGCTTGAGGACTCGTCTTCCGCGACCGAAGAGCTCTTGTCCGGCACGAAAATCGTGGGCAAGCACGTTTCCGCCGTGGTTTCAAGCGTGCAGAAGGGAGCGATACCCATCCGGAAAGTCGGGCTCGCGAAAACCTGCCAGTCGGTAGTCTTCCCCCAGCGGCCGGCAGCGGAGTGAGCCGTTCCCGCGCCCCGGTTATGCGGCTTTATAACCTCTTTTCGGCAAAAATGCTTCGTTCAGGTGGTCTTTCGTGAAAGAAGAAATCATGGACGTCGCGCTCAAGCGCGGCTTCCTCATCCCGTCAAACGAGGCCTACGGGCAGGTTTCCGGCTTCTACGATTACGGTTCGGTCGGGGCGCCCATGAAGCGCAAGATTGAGGACGCGTGGAGGAAGTCCTTCATCTGGCGGGACGGCAACCTCGAAGTGGAAACCGTCATGATTCTTCCCGAGATAGTCCTGAAGGCGTCCGGCCACGTCGGCCACTTCGGCGACCCGCTCGTCGGTTGCGAGAAATGCAAGAAAAAGTTCCGCGCGGACACGCTCGTCGCGGACGCGATTGGCGAGAAGGCGGGGGAAGGCGGGCAAGGCGAGCACGTCAAGCGGCTGAAAGAGCATTTGGCGCGCCTGCCCGGCATGAATCCCGAGGAGCTCACGGAAAAGATGAGGGAGCTCGGGATAGGGTGCCCGGAATGCGGCGGCGGATTCGGGGAAGTGGGCTGGTTCAACCTGATGTTCAAGACGAACATCGGGCCGGTTGAAGGCAACCCCGGCTACGCGAGGCCGGAGACCGCGCAAGGAATTTTCCTCGCATTCCCCCGGGTTTTCAGGGCGCACGGCTCGCGCCTCCCGCTGGGCATCGGGCAGATAGGGAAATCGTTCAGGAACGAGATTTCGCCGAGGCAGGGGCTCATCCGCCTGCGCGAATTCACCCAGATGGAGCTCGAATACTTTTTCAACCCGGAATCCGCGCTCCACCCGCGCTTCGGAGAGGTGGAGGGCCGGAAGGTGCGCGTCCTCACCCGCGAAGCGCAGGTTTCCGGAAGCGATGAGGCCCAGGAATTCACCGCGAAAGAGCTCGTGGAAAAGAAAATCGCGCCAAACCAGATTATGGCCTACTTCCTCGCGCGCGAAACCGAGTTTTACGAGTCGCTGGGCGTGCCGTCCGGCGATTTCCGGTTCAGGCACATGCTGAAGGAGGAGACGCCGCACTATTCCGGAGGCAACTTCGACCTCGAGGTCTCGACTTCGTACGGCTGGGTGGAGACCATCGGCACCGCATACAGGACCGACTTCGACCTCTCAAGCCACGCGAAAACGAGCGGGCAGGACCTCTCCGTGTTCATCGAGGAAGAGAAAAAGAAAATCATCCCGCACGTCGTCGAGCCGTCGTTCGGGGTGGACCGCCTATTCTGGGCGGTGCTCGAGAAATGCTACCGGAGCGGCGGGGGCGCGGAAGGCAGGGACTGGAGCTGGTTCGATTTCCCGCCCCGCATCGCGCCCTTCGGCTGCGCGGTTTTGCCCCTCATGAAGAAGGACGGGCTCAAGGAGTACGCGGAAGGCCTCGTGCGCGCGCTGAGGGAGGAGGGCGTGAACGCGCTGTTCGACGTTTCGGGCTCCATCGGCAAGCGGTACGCGAGGCAGGATGAAATCGGCACGCCTTACTGCGTGACCGCGGATTACGAGTCCCTGGAAAAGGGGACCGTGACGGTACGCTTCAGGAACGACGGCAAGCAGGTGCGCGTGCCGGCGGGCGAGCTTCCGGCGCGGCTGCGCGAGTTCGCGAAGGCCGGGAAAGTGACGGCATAACGGTTAAATACACCCTGCCCGCCACAACTCCGTCATGAACCCGGGCGCAAAGGCAGTTTTTTTCGTTCTCGCTTTCTCGATTGCCGCCATCGCCGCCGCGATGGACACGCGCGAATTCAATTTCACCGTGTCGCAGGTTCCGGGCCTGATTTCGGTTTCGTCGGACGCGAACACCACCGGCCTCCTCCCGGGCTTCGAATACAATTACACCCTTGAAGTCAGGTGGGCGGTTCCCGGCGAATCGCTGCGCGCGATAAGCGCGAGCGAGGTTTCCGTCTACATACTCGCCGAGCCCGCGAACGACAGCCGCCAGTTCTATTTCAGGAAAGGCAGCGTGAAAGTGGGCCGGCACTACGCCAAGTTCACGTGCCTGATAGAAAACTCCTCCTGCTCCGGCGCATCGGTGCTCTCGAAAAGCATTCCCGTTTACTACGTCATGGAGGCCGGCTCCAACCGCACGAGCGACAGGATAGTGGTGCAGGGCTCGCTCGAGCCCTTCGCCAACGAAAGCGTTGTGCGCGAAGCGAACTCGCTTGCGGCGGAACTCCTGTCAAAAAGCCTGGCGCCCTCCCAGTACTCGCAGCTTTACGGCGCACTCGCCGAAATGGACCAGGGCGACTACGACTCGGCGCTCTCGCGCCTGGGGGAGCTGCTCGCCGCGGTCCAGGCCCAGCAGTCCATCCCCTCGGCCGCCGCGCAGGACTCAAGCCAGGACAACTGGCTCCTGCTGTTCGCGGTGCTTGCCGCGTTCGCAATACTGCTCGCCTACTACCTTCTTTCCAGGAGGAAAGGAGGGGACCGCGGCGGCTTCCACAGCCTTGAAGACGACGAGATCCGGGGCAGCGACTACGGGGAGGAAGCGCCCGCTCCCCCCGACGAGGCGCCGTCCCCTCCCACGGAAAAGGAGGATGAAGGGAAGGGCGGGGGCGGAGAGCCGCCCGTCGTAGTGCGCATTCCCGACTGGATGTAGGAAAAGGGCTATGCTTCCCCTTTTGCCCTTGCCTTGGCGACAAAGAATTCCGCGGCTTGCCTGCGTCCCATCTCCTGGACCTCCCCGGCTTTGGCAAGGAATTCGGGGGACGTCAGCCTCCCGACCGCTCCGCCTCTGAAGAGCCTCACGAAACTGCCCAACGCACCTCGCACCCTGCCCGCCTCTGCGGGAAAATGCCCTCCCAACACGTCAAAATAGTCTTTCGCCTTCTCGGGGCCGATGGCGTGGGCGAATTCTATGATGCCATGGACCGTTTCGGAAATCCTCTCGGGCTCCACCCCGCTTGAATCGAAATAATCCGCGATTCTTTCCCGGGTCGGCTTCGGGCAGCCAACAACCGAAAGCTTGCCGACGCTTGCTATGGCGCCATGGTCCCGAAACCTGCGGACAATCGGGGGTCCGTGCTCCCTCAAATGCCTTAGCGCCCGTGAAATCTCGTCATTGTCCCACACTGCCGCCGGCGGCTTAGTCGCGTGCATTCTTTCCAAACCCCCCTCAATGGTCGGTTGCCCATTTCAGCTATAAAACATTAACCTTTGGCGAAGAACCTACATGAACTGGCCCAGCGAAAACTGCTTTTCGGTCTCGTCCTCGAAAACCGAGTTGATGTCCTGCTCTATCAGCATGAGCCGCTGCTTGAGGTAGGTGGGCAGCCCGTATTTTTCCGCAAGCCGCTGCGAGATTTTCAGGTATTTGGTTATGCCCCCCTTGGAAATGGTGAGCACGAGCTTTCCGCCGCAGCGCAGGCATTTGCCCGAAAGCGGGACGCGCCGGTATTTCGAGTTGCAGTCAACGCAGCGCAGCTCCTGGCGCGAAAACGAGCGGAGGTTGCCGTACAGGTCGGGAAGGAAATGGCTGAGGATGACGCGCTCAACCGAGTCCGGCACGTTCACCGCCCGGATTTTCTCGCTTAACGCGAACTGCGACGCCACTTTTTCCGACATGGACTTGAACTGGACGTACCTCGTCTCTATGGGCCCGTCGTTGATGCTTGAGGCCCGGTGCGTGAAATTCAGCCCAGAATACTGGTTCTCCTTCCCGAGCCGCGCCTTGACGGACTCGATTTCCACCTCGCCGGAGGGCGCGAGCTTTTCCGCCGCCTCGTAAAGCTGGAGCGGGTACGCGGAGCACGTCTCCATCGCGTGCACCTCGTCGTCAACCTCGCTCGGGTCGATAATCTTGGTCAGGACGAGGGACGCGTCCATGTGGCCCCCCCTCTTCGCCGGCAGGAACGCCTTGGAAAAATTGATTAATGCGTCCAGGAGAAGCATGGCCGAGTCCTCGTCGCCGTCGCAGTTCCTCCTGCGCGCCGCAATCATGTACGGGTGCGCGTAGCCCACGCGCGCGCGGCTGAACCCCGCAATCCTGCCGAGCACGCCGCACGAGGTGTGCGGCGAAAGCGTGATCACCATGTGGCCGACCAGGTCGTCCCGCGTCTTCGCGTTGTAAAACGGCGGGAGCCCGTAAACGTAGACGAGGAGGTCGTCAATGAACTTCGTCGCCTTCAGGAAATACTCGCCCCCGCGGTCCGACACCAGGATGTCCTGCGGCTTCAGCTCAAGCAGCTGCTCCTGCGAAACCAGCTCGGCCCCCGAAGCGTCCCTCGCGTACCCGATTTCCCTCAGCTTTTCAACCGGAACGCCGACTTCCCGGGGATAAAAATGGGTGAGCGGCACGTCCGTCGCGTCGAAGCGGATGGTTCCGTCCCTGAAAACGAACACGCCGTATTTCGCGCGCAGGAGCCCTTTTTCGAGCGGCTCCGGCATCTTCGTGTCGCTGATGAGGCCCTGCACCCCCTTCACCTCGTCA
>JAQTMQ010000007.1 GCA_028714235.1 Candidatus Iainarchaeum sp.
TGGTGACGAGGTCGCTCGGCCCGCCGCCCTGAAGCGATTTCAGCACGTCCCTGCATTCGAGCCCGGGCCCGATTCCCATGCCCACGGGGTCCCTGCCCGACGTAATCAGCACCTCGCTCTTCATCCCGAGCCGCGCGCTGATGACGAGGAATTCGCGCGCGAGGTCGTTTGCGGCGTCCATGCTCTGGATTTTCGCGCCCCTGCCGACAGGGATGTCAATCACGACGTATTCCGCGCCCACGCTCTTCTTTTTCGCGAGCACGCTCGCGACCATGACGCCTTTCGGGTCGAGGCGCATGGGATGCCTGATTTTGATGAGCTTGTCATCCGCGGCCGCGAGGTTTATCGCACCGCCCCACACGACGCACCCGTGGGTTCCGAGGACGATGCGCTTCAGCTCATCAAGCGAAAACTCGACGCCTGCGAGCACCTCCATCGTGTCCGCCGTCCCCGAGGCGCTCGTAATCGAGCGCGAGCTCGTCTTGGGCATGTAAAGCCCCGCCGCGGCGACAATCGGGACGATGAGCATGGTCGTCCTGTTGCCGGCTATGCCGCCCGTGCAGTGCTTGTCCACGATGGGGCCCGCCCCGCCGAGGTCAAGCGTCTCGCCCGAGGAAACGACGGCCTTGGTCAGCCCGACCGTCTCCTCCGTGTTCAGCCCCCGTATGTACAGCGCGGTTATGAAGGAAGCGAGCTCGACGTCGCTGAGCTTTTCCGCCATGAGCTCGGAGATGATGGCGTCAATCTCCGCGTTCTCAAGCATCCTGCCGTCCAATTTCTTCTTGATGTACTCGATGGAGGCGGGCGGCTCGGCCTGCGAAATCCGCAGCATGTCGCCGTTCTTCACCCCCAGCCGGCCGGCCGTGTCGTCGAAAAGGACTATCTCGCCCGGCTTGACCGTCTCGCCGCTCACGTCAACGTTGGACATTATCTGGCGGCCGTCCTTGTCCACGATTATGCGGTCGGCCATGAAGATGTCGTTCTCAAATGCCTCCTGCTTGTTCAGAATCACGACGTTCAGGCCCGCCCTGATGTCGAGCACGCGCGCCCTGAATCTCCCCTTCGCCGAAAGTAACGCCATCCGGTTCACCCCAGCCCGAATTCCCTTGAGGCAAGATTGAAGAGCCCATGCGGCGAAACGACGCCTTTCTCGGTCACGAAGCCCGAAATGAATTTGGCGTCCGTCTTGTCGAAAGAATAGTTGGCTATCCTGACGCCCGGAAGCAGGTAAGGGTCCGCGATTTCGCGCGGGTCCCTGACCTCCATCTCCGTCGCCCTCCCGAAAACCGTGAGCGGGTCGAACTTGTACAGCTCGGCGCACGAATAGAATTCGACGTCCATGTCAAACGCGACGGCGGCGATGCCCGCCGTTCCCACCTTGTTCACGAGGTCGCCCGTGGACGTGATTGAATCCGCGCCCACGAGCACGAGGTCCGCCTTGCGCATCACCGTCCTGGCCGCGGAGTCGACGACGAGCGTGACGTCCACGCCCGAGCTCGCGAGCTCCCTCGCCGTAATCAGCCCCTGGAACCTCGGCCTCGTCTCCGTGCAGAACACGACCGGGTCCTTCCCCTGCTCCTGCGCGCGCCTGATCGCGCCGACGACCGTGTGCGAATGGCAGTGCGTCACGACCACGCCCTTTTCCGGGACGAGCTGCGCGCCGTACCCCGCAATCTTCTCCGCGTTGTCGTCAAACCGCTTGAGAAGCGCTTTCTCGTCGGAAGCGATGGCCTTGCGCGCGGCCGCGACCGCTTTCGGCTTCCTCCTCTCAAGCTCGGCGAAAATGAAGCGGAGGGAATTCTGGAGCATCGGCTCGGTCGGGCGCGCCTTCGCGAGCGCGTCCGCCGCGACCAGCAAATCGCTTTTGAAGCCGTCAAGCGTGCGCGCGTCGCTTTCCTTCGCCTGCGCCGCCATCGCCTTCACCGCCGCCTCGGCAATCTTCCGCGCGCCCTGCACCCGAAGGGCGGAGATGTCCGCGCATGCGGCTTCCACTTTCGGGGAAAGCATGGAATGGAATTGGCCGGGGGGTGTTAAAAAACGTTTGCGCTTTTCCGCCACCCGGCTCCAACGCCTGCAATGCTTAATATACTTCTCTTTCGCGGGGTAGGCGAAGCCGTCCGTGTTTGGATTGGAGATTTGTCGTGGTGGTTCGGATGCCGGTAACGAATAAGGGGGCTGTAACTGGACACGATGTGCGTAAGGCGGTTCAGGATACGCCCATTGACTCCCTGCTCAGGAAAGAGTTTCCGAAAATCATGGCAACGGGACAAGGACCCGAGTTCGACCTCATTTTTGCAGCCAAGCTCAATCGCTGGGAAAGGGTGGTGCATGCATGGGCGGACGTGAAAAACCCCGAGTTGAGGGGCGTGGCTCAGCGCCTTTTTTCCCTTTTGGAGCATCACAGCAGGGTATTCGGCCTTGACGACGTCTTGGATGGCCCGGCTGACAAGAGCAAAGCGCTGATGGCACAGCAGCTCTGGAAGCTTTCCAGCATGGGCAGCGTAAATGGCGAAATCGGCGAAAAAGCGAAGAACTATTTTTTGAGGTGCTGCGAAGGCGCGATAGCGGATGAACTCCATATGGCGAATGCGAGCGAGGCGCTGCGACAGCGGCGAGACAACCGCCGTTACGAGCCGTAGCATGCACAGCTTAGTGCGGTTCATGACAAACGGACCAAGCGGGCTGCGGCATGCCTTGGATTGGCGCGTCTTAAAAAAAAGCGTTTGCGAAACCCGGGCGCCGCCGCGCGCGGACGCCATCGCAATCGTTTTATACTTGTAGCTCGCGGCTAAGCCGGGTGCTTGAAAGTGAGCGTAAAGACAAGGGCGGTTCCGGGCAACGACCGAACGGGTCAGACGGGCAACCCGTTTGCGCGCCACGGAAAGGCGGAAAGCGCGGCCATCGAGCCGAGGATTGCGGGCGCATTGCAGACCGGCGACTTTTTCGGAATGACAAGCGTCATGAACATCATCAGCTTCGGCCCGGCCGAGGTTTCGAAGGACGCCCTCAAGCTCGCGGCGCGCGAGAACCGCTGGCAGCTCGTGCGCCTCATGACCTACCACCCGCCTGATGGCGCAAACGACTTCAGGGATTTGGCGAGAAAGCTTTTCGCGGGCATCAAAGACGACGAAGCGAGATTCCAAGCGATGGTTGACGGCCCGGTTTACGACTGCGACGCAATCAGGGCGATAGCGGAATGCTGCCCCGAGTCCCGGGTATTCCGCGCCGCGCGCCGCGAATGCAACACGCCCCTCATGAAGTCGGCGTGGGAAAACCAGCGGCTGCTGCCCAAGCTCGCCAAGGGGATGCCGGGCGTCGAGCTGACCGAGCTGCACTGGAGCGCGGTTTCGGAAAACGGCAGGAAAGTCCTCTCGTGCCAGGGGCTGTACCGCATAAAAGGGGAAAGCTGGGAGCAGGACGAGGCAAGCGATGCGATAAAGCGGCTGGAGGAAAGCCTCCCGAAAGCCGTCAAAAACAGCAATCCGGGCCCCGAAATCTGCGTGGTTGGCTGGCAGGGCAACGGGGCACTCGTGTACTGCAAATGGGACACGAAAGTCGCCGGGAACGCGGAGGCGTAGCCCGGCCGCAAAGGCATGCTTTTAATCATGCCTCCCCCAAACTTTTTCGATGACAGACGTTGTAGAAAGCTTCAATTGCGCGCAATGCGGCGCGCCCCTGAAAATCAGGGAAGGCGAGGCGGTCGCGGTCTGCGAATACTGCGGCTCGCTCAACAGCCTGCGCGCGGACAAGACTTACATAATCAAGCACTCGTGGATGCCCAACAAGCTGACGAAAGACGAGGCTCTCCGGAAAGCCGGGGAGTGGATGAGGGGCGGCATGCTTATGCCGCCCGGGCTGGACGAAAAGGCGGTAACGGGCGCCAGCCTCGCCTACGTCCCCTTGTGGGTGTTCGATGCCAAGGCGAGAACCGATTACTCGGGCGTTTTTCTCAGGGGCGGCGGAAAGGAGGGCAAGCGCGTGCAGGGAAGCGAGGAGAAGGAATTCTACTGGAAGGTCCTCGGGCGGAGGCAGAGCAGCTTCCCGGTGAAAGAGTACAAGGTGCCGCTCTCGCAAAAAGTGCCGTTCTCGCTTGAAGACCTCATGCGGGGCGAGATGCTCAACAGCGAGCTTGACGTGGAGGAGGCGAAGGCGGCGGCAGCGCAGGAAATAGAGGGCTACATGCGCGGCGTGCTTTCGGAAAAGGTTGACCGGTTCGATTCCCTTGAAGTGAAGATAGATTTCGGCGAGCCCGAGCTCGTCCACGTCCCGGTCTGGTTCATGGAGTTCGGCTACAAGGGCGGCTCCTACCGCCTCGTGATGGAAGGCAGCGATGGAGGGGTCTTGAGCGGCGAAATCCCGCCTTCAGACTTCCTCGGAGGCGAAATGAGGCTCGTCATCGCGATTGCCGCCGCATTGGTTCTGGTCGCCGCCTGCGCCTTCATCGCCCTGAACCTGCTGCGTTAGCTGGACCATTTATTGCTGCACGAATGGGTCGGAGGAGAGATGGACCGGAAGGCGCGCCTTCACCCGAGCTTCTTCCACTCCTCGTCCGTCATCGCCTGGATTTTGGCGACGTCCTCGTCCTTCAGGTGCCTGAAGCGCGCCTGCCCGGCAAAATACTCCTTGACCGGCTTCCTTGGCGAGGGCTTCACGTTGAGCTTGAACTCCCCGTGCTCGTACTCGGAAAGCCTCCAGAGGCCCGTTTCCACGGCGAGCTTCGCGTACCTTATCGCGGAGTCGGAAGGGATTCCCCATCCGGGAATGCAGGGCGAGAAAACGTCAATGAACCTTGAGCCCCTGATTCCCATCGCCTTTTTCACTTTCGCCGCGAGGTCCTGCGGGTGGCCTATGCTCGCGCTCGCCGCGTAGGGAACGCGGTGCGCGGCAACGATTTCGACTATCGGCTTCTTTGACAGCTCTTTCCCGCGGTGCACTCTCCCGACGGGCGAGGTCGTCGTCCTTGCGCCGTACGGCGTCGCGCCGCTCCGTTGGACGCCCGTGTTCATGTAAGCCTCGTTGTCGTAGCACACGTAAAGCACGTCCTCGTTCCTTTCAAGCATCCCGGATAGCGCGCCGAAGCCGATGTCGTAGGTGGAGCCGTCCCCGGCGACCACGAGGACGGTCGTGTGCCCGTTTCCTTGCGCGCGCAGCGCGCGCACCACGCCGCTTGCCACGGCCGGGGGGTTCTCGAAAAGCGAGTGCACGTAGGGCACGCGCCACGCGCTCCTCGGGTAGGCGGAAGAGATTATTTCGCTGCAGCTCGTCGCGTTCACGACGACCACGTCCGGGCCCGTCGCCTCGAGGACCTGCCGTATTACGGTCGGCATGGGGCAGCCTGCGCAAGCCGTGTGCCCCGCGCTGAAAAGCGGTTCGTAAGCCATTCAAATCCATTCCGTAAGGGTTTTCCCCTGCTTGATTTTCGCGAGCATTTCAGAAACGTGCGCGACGGTAACGTCCTTTCCGCCCAGGCCGCCTATGAAGCTTGAAAGGGCCGGGCGGTCGCCTTTCAGCAGCGCGATGGAAGCCGAAACATCCGAGCAAAGCGGCGCGAGCGCGCCCAAATCGTACGATTTCTCGAAAACGCCGACGGACTTCTTGCCGGAAAGCGCTTTGGCGAGCGCATCGTACGGGAAGGGCCTGAAAAGCCGTATCCTGACGAGGCCCGCCTTCTCGCCTTTCGCGCGCAGCGCGTCCACCGCCTCTTTTGCGTTCCCGCAAATCGAGCCCATGCTCACGAAAACGTAATCCGCGTCCCCGGACTTGTACTCCTCGATGGTTCCGTCCCCGTAAGACCTTCCGAACTGCGCGGCGTACCCGCCGTTCGCGTCGCGCACGATTTTTTCCGCGGCCAGCAAGTCCTCGTGCAGGTCCTGCCTGAACTGCTGGTAGTGGCTCGGAAGCGCGTACTCGCCCATGCTCACCGGGTTATCCGGGTCCAGCCTGACTTTCGGGTTGAAGGGGGGGAGATACTTCCTGATTTCCTCCTTTCCGGGAATCTCCACCGGCTCGACCGCGTGCGTGATGTAGAAGCCGTCCATGCAGACCATCGCGGGAAGCAACGTCGCCTCGGCGACCTTGTACGCCTGCGGCACCGTGTCGAGCGCCTCCTGCGAGTTCTCGCAATAAAACTGAATCCAGCCCGAATCCCTTTCGGTGACCGCGTCCTGCCAGTCGCCCCAGATGTTCAGCGGGGCCGAAAGCGCGCGGTTCCCGACAATCATGACGATTGGAAGCCTCATTCCCGCGGCGCAGTACACGGCTTCGTGCATGAGCGCGAAACCCTGCCCCGAGGTGACGGTCACGGTCCTCGAGCCGGCCGCGCTCGCGCCGATGCAGGCCGACATGGACGAAAGCTCGGATTCCGTCGTTATGTACTCCTTCAGCTCCCCGTCCGCGTAATAGTTCGCGAGCTCCTCCGCGACGTGCGTTGAAGGCGTGATGGGGTAGCAGGCGGCGACGTCCGGCTCGCAGTTCCTCACCGCCTCGGCGACCGCAAACGACCCCTCAACAGTTTTTCGCGCCATCCTCACCACTCGCTCATTTCTCTTCCGCGACCATCGCAATCGCCTTGACCGGGCACACGCTTGCGCAAACGCCGCAGCCCTTGCAGTAATCGTAATCGGTCACGGGAAAGGTGCGCTCCGCGGGCTTCCTGCCCGCCTCAACCCCGGTGATGCACGGCTCGGGGCACAATTGCTGGCACGTGCCGCACTTGATGCATTTGGCCTCGTCCGTCTTTGGCTTGAAGCCCACCCTCCACGCGCCGGTCTTGTTTTCGAGGCTTGAGCCCGGCTTTGCAACAGGTAACAGCATGACAGCACCTACGCGGTGGAATTATAGCACTCCTCAATCGCCGCGACGTTCTTTTCCGCGATTTCGCCCTTGAACCTGTGGCGGATGGCGCGCTCGAGCGCGTCAAGCGGGACGAGCCCGGTGACTTTCGCGAACGCGCCGAGCATCGCCGTGTTGACGATGGGCCTGCCCAGGTGCTTCACCGCGATTCCCGTCGCGTCAACGATGAATACCTTCCCGCCCTTAATCCCGATTTCGCCCCTGCCTTTCTTGGTGTTGACTATCACGACGCCGCCCGCCTTAAGGCCGGAAGCGACGTCCGTCACGGCAAGCAGGGAGGCGTCCAGCACCATGACGACGTCCGGCTCGTAAACGTTTTGGTGGATGCGCACAGGCTTCTCGTCAATCCTGCAGAACGCCTGCACGGGCGCGCCCGTCCTCTCGACGCCGAAGAACGGGAAGGACTGCGTCCACTTGCCGCCTTCCGCGGCGGAAACGGCGAGGAGCTCGACCGCGGTGACCGCGCCCTGCCCGCCCCTCCCGTGCATCCGCACTTCAATCATGGAACCACTGCGAAAACTTTGGCGCGCAGGGTTTAAAACCCGAACCGCGACAGGCGTCGAACGCCTCCGAAAGCTTTATTGGCTGCGCGCGATTCTTCCGACTTTCCTGTAGGGCTTGCTCGTGGGCGACTCCATGCATTCGAAGAGCGCCTGCGTGCACCGCGTCCCGGCGCGCAGAACAATGGAGTACGGGGCAAGGTTCACGATTTCAAGCACCTGGCGGTTGTCCGAGCCGGGCTGGATGAAGGAGGACGTGACGTGGATGGCAAGCCCCCTGCGCGCGTACCTGCTCCTGCCTTCAAGGTGGCCGCAGACGTTGTCCGGAAGGGTTATCCGCTCCACCGTCTTCCCGAGGGCGAGCTCGCCGGGTTTCAGCGTGATTTTGTCCGCGGCAACCTTTTTCGTCACTTTCCCGAGGTCTATTTTGTCGAGCTCAAGCGTTTTACCGTGCACCTTTCCGTCCCTGAACTTCCAGAACTCGCTTGAAAGCGTCAAATCCACGGAGCCCGGTCCAATCTGGTCCGGCTTCAGCGCAGGGGTAAACCTAATCACGCCCTTCCTTATCGCCGCCCTCACGTCCACGTCGGAGAAAACCAAACACTCCACCTTCAGCTCTTTCTCGCGGCTTGTTTGCGCGCGCCGCCCTTTTTATTGTTGCTGCCGCCCCCGCAAGCCCGCCTTCAGGGCAGCGAGGCAGGCGAGCGCGAGCAGCAGGACGAGCGCGGCGTCAATGCAGACGAGCGAGTGCGCGAAGGGGTAGGCGAGCCCGAAAACCGCCTGGTGGAGCGGCAGGCTTGAGCCATCGATGATTTCGTAAAGCGAGTACCGCGTGCTTGTCGCCGGCCAGAAAAGGGGCGCGCCCAGCGCGTCAAGGAAATCCACGGCAGGGTGCGTGAGGGCCCCTGCAAAGCCCCACAGGAGCTCGCGCCTGCGGAAGAAAACGTGCAAGGCCAGGGGGATGAAGGCGAAGGCAATCGAGTGCGTGAAGCCCCTGTGGCCGCCGAGCCCGCCCGGAATGAACAGGCCGAAAACGAGGTCTATGTCCGCCAGGTAGGCGAAAAAAAGCATTACGGCAAGCGCGAACCACCCCTGCCTTGACCAAAGCCAGACAATCGCCGTGGCCGCGGCGTGGCCGAAGACCGCCATAAAACCCCTTTCTTGCTTGGCGGCGCGTTCTTTTTAAACCGTTTCCAGCAAATATTCAAGCGATGGATTCGGTTCTCCTCTGGATAATCGCGGCAACCGCGCTGGACGGGCTGCTCGCGCTCGTGGGCGTCTTGACGCTCTGGATGAAGCCTGAAACGTTCAGCAAGTCCTTGATGTTCATGGTCGCGTTCTCCGCGGGCACGCTGCTCGGGGGCGCGCTCTTCCACCTGCTTGGCGAGGCGGCGGCAACGATGGACCTTGACACGGCAACGGTGCTGCTCGTGGTCGGGTTCTGCTCGTTCTTCGTGCTCGAGCGCGTGTTCAAGTGGCACCACTGCCACGAGGGCCGCTGCGACGTGCACCCCTTCACCTACCTCATCCTGCTCGGGGACGGCGTGCACAACGTGATTGACGGCCTCCTGATTGCGGCGAGCTTCATGGTCGGGATTCCGTTCGGCATCGTAACCTGCGTCGTGGTCTTCAGCCACGAGATACCGCAGGAGCTCGGCAACTTCGCGGTGCTGGTTTACGGGGGATTCGACAGGAAGAAGGCGCTCCTCTACAACCTGCTCGCGCAGCTGACGTGCGTAATCGGGGGCGTGGGGGGGTATTTCGCGGCGCAGGCATTCGCGGGAATATCCGGGGTTCTGCTCGCGTTCGCCGCCGGAGGGTTCATTTATATCGCCGCCTCGGACCTGATTCCCGAGCTCCACAAGGAGGAGAGCACGGCGAAGGCGTTCAGCTCGTTCGGGGCGTTCGCCATGGGCGTCGTATTCATGTACGCGGTCAAGGCCTTCTTCAACGTTTAGCAGGATGGGGGTGAGTGGAGTGGCGGGCGAAGCGAAACCGCTCAAGGAGAAGCTGAAGAACGGAGTCGAGGGGCTTTCGGCGCGGCAGCTCGCGGAGCACCACGGCGTCCTCTACGCGGGCTACGTGAAAAAGCTCGCGGAGATTGAGGCGAAGCTCGCGACCGCGGACCTGACCGAGGCGAACGCGACCTACAGTTTCGTTGGCGAGCTCAAGCGCGAGGAGTCGTTCTGCACGAACGCCGTGACGCTCCACGAAGCCTACTTCGACTCCCTCGGCGGGGACGGGAAGCCATCGGGACGGCTCGCGGAAATGATTGCGCGCGACTTCGGCTCGGTTGAGAGGTGGGACGCGGATTTCCGCGCGGCGGGGCTCGCCGCGAGGGGGTGGGTCGTGCTCGCATTCAACTGGAACGACATGAGGCTGCACGACTATTCGCTTGACATCCACACGCACGGGGCATGGGGCGCGAGCCCGATTCTCGTGCTCGACGTGTACGAGCACGCCTATTTCCTCGACTACGGCACGGCCCGCAAGAAATACATTGACGCGTTCATGAGGAACGCGGACTGGGCCGCCGCGAACGCGCGCGCGGAAAAGTGCGGAATCTACGGCTAGGGAAAGACGGGAACCGCCCGGCGCTGCTTGCCGCCACGGTCCGTGTGGAGACGCGAGCGCCAGATTCGCTTTTTTTTTAAGTCCCGCCTAATTTTTTCCGTTCGCGCCCTGAAAACGTTTAAATAGCATCGCGGGCAGATTCCTCACGTCAATATTAGGGCTGCCAGTGTTTGGAGTTGGTCTTCATGGAGAACCTCATTATGGACGCATTGAGCCACAAGGCAAGCGAGGCGCAAGGCGAGTTCTTCGAGACGCCGCGCATAGTCGTCGCGGGAATCGGGGGCGCGGGATGCAACACGGTGAACCGGCTTTCGCGCATGGGAATCCGCGGCGCGGAGCTCGTCGCGGTCAACACGGACAGGAAGCACCTCGGCATCCTTAGCGAATCCGTGAAAAAAATCCTCATCGGGCCCCAGCTCACGCGCGGCCTCGGGGCGGGAGGCTTCCCGGAGGTGGCGCACAAGGCGGCGGAAGCGAGCAGGAAGGAGCTCGAGGAAATCTTCAACGGGACGGACCTCCTCTTCCTCGCCTCAGGCATGGGAGGCGGCACCGGGACGGGCGCTTCGCCGGTCGTGGCCGACATCGCGAGGAAGTCGGGCGCGATAGTCGTCGCAATCGTGTCCTACCCGTTCGTATTGGAAAGGAACCGCCTCAGGACCGCCGAAGACGGGCTGAACGAGCTCCGCAAGTCCGCGGACACGGTCGTGGTGATTGACAACAACCGCCTCGTCGCCCTCGTGCCCAACCTTCCCATCGACCAGGCGTTCGCGGTCGCGGACGAGATTACCGCGCGCGCCGTGCGCGGGATAACGGAAACCATCACGACCCCGTCGCTCATCAACATAGACTACGCGGACGTGCGCGCCATCATGCAGGGGGGCGGCGTCGCGATGATTGCGGTCGGGGAGGCGAAGGGGCAGGACCGCGTGCGCGAAGTGGTCCACAACACGCTTACCCAGAAGCTCCTCGAAGTGGACTATTCCGACGCCTCCGGCCTGCTTTTGCACCTCACGGGCGGCCCGGACATGACGCTTGGCGACGCGAACGAAATAGGCGAGCTGATTTCGCAGAACTCCTCGCCCACCGCGAACGTGATTTGGGGGGCGCGCATGGACCCCGCGTACGCGGGAAGAATCGAGGCAATCGCCATCTTCACGGGCATCAAGTCGCCTTACGTGGTCGGAAGGACGAGCGTGGAGCCGCAGAAAAAGAAGGCGGACTGGGAACTGGGCGGAGTGTGAGCCCGGTTCCCGCCCGTTTTTTAATTCCGTCCCACCCCGCTACTCCACCGAGTGAATCATCCCGTACTGGTCCACCTTGAACCTGTGCTTCGGGTTTATCGGGCAGAAGTATTCGTCCGAAAGGCTGTCTTTTTCGAGCGTGACGGTTATCCCCTTCATCAGGCTGCACTTCGTGCAATAATACGCCATTTCATCACCCTTTCCCGCCGATTCTCATCGCCACAGCCATGGGAGCGCGTTCACGATGAACGCGACGACCACGAGGACGACGACCGCCTTGGTCACGGTCAGGCTGCGGTAAAGCGACTTCTCGCCAAGCGTGAGCGAGAGGATGCGGTATCCGTCGAAAGGCGGTATCGGGAGCAGGTTGACCATCCCCACGAGCACGTTGAGGACGAACGCGAGCCCTATGAAGTTGAAGAGGAATCCTACGTACGGCTTGTCGGCCGAAAGGGCGTTCACGAAGGCGACGAAGCCGTAATTCCTTTCCGAAACCTGCAGGCCGGTCCCGGGCTCAAGGTAATCCCCGTATTGCGTGGGCAGAAGCGAGGCGTTCGCCGGGCGGTTTCCCCGGGCCGCCGTGAAAAGCGTGCCGTTGCGCGCCAGGATGTCAACCCGGCTCGCGTTGCCGGTCGAGCCAATCGCAGCGGCGAGGCTGCCGATTGTCGTCACGTTCACGCCATTCCATTGCGCGATGACCGCGCCCGCGGGGACGATGCCGTACGCGGTCCCGTTCTCGGCGACCGCGTCAACCTGCACGTACCGGGTTCCCAGAAGCGGGCTCGGGAAGCTCGCCAGCACGAGGAAATAGAACGCGAGGAAGACGAAGAAGAACGCCGTGGCGGCGTAAATGTTCGCGGTCGAGCCCGCGACGAGGACGCGGTTCTGGGGGTCCCGGTCCATTTTCGCGAGCTTCTCCTCGTCCGGGTCGACGAACGCGCCGAACGGGAGGACGCCGAAGAACACTATGCCCGCCGATTTGAGGGGAATCCGCGCGACCCTCGCGAGCACCGCATGCGCGCCCTCGTGGACGACCAGTATCAGCGCGAGCGCGAGCACCCCTTCCACGAGCGGGATGTTTATCCCGGGCAGTATCGGCGAAACGCCCGGCAGAGCGGTCGAGGCCGCGTTGCCCCCGCTTGCCCCGGTCGCGAGCGCGAACGCCGAAATCCCCATCTTCATCAGGATGTCCACCGCGTTGAACACGACGTAGTACGCGAGAAGGAACGCGAGGCCGCCGGACATGACGAGCAGGACGGGAACCATCGCTTCCAGGAGCAGGATGTAGGACAAGACCATCCCGAACGGGTCGCCCGGGGTCGCCGAAACCTCGGCTCCGGTCAGCAAGTCCTTCTCGATTCCGGAAAGGTTTATGAGCTCGAGCGATAGCGGGGCGACGAACGGGAAGATGGCGGACCAGAAAACGAACAGGAAAACCATTCCCGCGACCACTGTCTTCTTCGGAATCCTTTTTTCGAAGATGAACAGCGAGAACAGCCCGAACCCGGCCACGAGCCCCATGTCGGCAAGGAAAATCCAGAGCCCGGGCGCCTTGCGCGCGACCGTGTCAAGGAACCCGAGGCCTTTCCGCGTCCTGAAAAGCAGGAGGCCGAGCTCGCCTTCCAAGTCAAGGAGCCTTTGGAGCGACAGGCTGCACGCCGCGAGCAGCACCACCGCGAGCACGGCTTTCGCCGCACCCTGCAAACCGGAGAACAGTATCAGGCTGAACGCCGCAAGCGTGACGGCGACGGCTGCGAAGGCGAGGAACAGCTTCAGGGCGCGCGCACCGCTCCCGTCCCGGCTTGCCGGGCGGGTCCGTGAAGTAGGCATTGCGGCATCTTTTGGCGGGCATTTATTATTAAGCGTTGCAGAAATGTTAGGCGGCAAGCGCGTTTCGGTTTTCAGGTGGTCGTGATGGCGGATTGCGAGGTTTGCGGAGAAGGGGTGGAGGCGTTTGTCGTCCTCATAGAAGGAGCGAAGCTCAGGGTTTGCAGGAATTGCGCGCGCGGCGAGAAAGTGCTCGCGGCAATCGCGCCCCCGGCTTCCCCGCGGCCCGGGAAGTCCCAGCCCGCCCCGCAACGGGCCGCCATGGAGATGGAGCTCGTCCCCGACTACGCGGAAAGGATTCGGAAGGCGCGCGAAAAGATGCGGATTGGGGCGGACGTGCTCGCGGAAATAGTCTTCGAGACGGAATCCTTTTTGAGGCGCGTCGAGTCCGGGAGGGCGCGGCCCAGCGACGCCCTCGGGAAGCGGCTTGAGAGGGAGCTCGGGATAAGGCTTTACGAGGAAGCGGGTTCCGGGGGCTCCGCCTCCGCATCCGACGGCAGGCACGGCGGGGGCGTCACGCTCGGCGACCTGATAGTCGTGAAAAAAAGCGGCAAAGGGGGCAAGTGAGGCGGCGCGAACATGGGGGTCGACATCGGGGCGCTTGCCCCGAAGCAAGGGGTTTCCCTGGAATCGCTTTCCGGAAAGAAGGTCGCGATTGACGGGAACAACGCCCTATACCAGTTCCTCGCGATAATCCGGCAGAAGGACGGCTCCCCGCTCGTCGATTCGAAGGGAAGGGTAACCTCCCACATTTCGGGCCTGTTTTACCGCACCGCGCGGCTCGCCGAGGCGGGAATCCGCCCGGCATACGTTTTTGACGGCGAGCCGCCCGCCCTGAAAAGGAGGACGGTGGAGGAGCGCAGGGAGCTACGCGCCGAGGCGAAAGAGAGATGGGAGGCGGCGCTCAGGGAAGGCGACCTCGCCGGCGCGCGCACCGCCGCGATGGCGTCAAGCCGGCTGACCCGGCCCATGGTCGAGGACGCGAAAAGGCTTTTGACGCTCATGCGGATTCCGTGGGTGCAGGCGCCGCAGGAAGGCGAGGCGCAGGCGGCGTTCATGGCCGCGTCCGGCAGCGTTCACGCGAGCGCGTCGCAGGACTACGACTCCCTCCTCCTTGGCGCGCCGCGCCTGCTCCGCAACCTCGCGATTACGGGGAGGAGGAAGCTTCCCGGCCGCGCGGATTACGCGGAAGTGGTCCCGGAGATGATTGAGCTCGAGGCCGTGCTTTCCGCAAACGGCATCTCCAGGGAGCAGCTCGTGTGGCTCGCAATCCTCGTGGGAACGGATTTCAACGATGGCGTAAAGGGAATCGGCCCCAAAAAGGCGCTCAAGCTCGTGAAGGAATGCGGGTCCCTTGACGAAGCCGTGCGGAAAAGCGGCGGCGAATTCGAGGTGGAGCCCGCAGAGGTGGAAAAGCTCTTCCTTTCCCCGGAAGTCGAGCGCGGGTACGCGCTGGATTTCGGAGTCCCGGACGCGCGCGCGATAACCGATTTCCTTGTCGCCGAATACGATTTTTCGCGGGAAAGGGTCGAGAACGCGGCGAAATCGTTCGCCGAAAAGATGGCCGAGGCGTCGCAGCAAAGCAGGCTTGGCGACTGGTTCGGCTGAACGGGGTTTTGCATGGCCAAGGCGTTGTTGCAGGTTGCTCTTGACTTCGCGGATTTGGGCAGGGCGCTTGAAGTCGCGCGCGAAGCCGCGAGCGGGGGCGCGGACTGGCTTGAGGCCGGAACCCCGCTGATAAAGAGCGAGGGCATGAACGCCGTCCGCGAATTCAGGAAGGCTTTCCCGAAATCCGTGATTGTCGCAGACATGAAGGCGATGGACACCGGCGCCTTTGAGGCCGAGATGGCGTGCAAAAGCGGGGCCGACGTCGTCACGGTCCTCGCGTGCGCGGATGACGGGACGATTCGCGAGGCGGCTTCCGCCGCGAAGCGGTACGGCGCGAGGATTGCGGTTGACCTGATCGGCGCCCCGAATCCCGTTGAAAGGGCCCTTGAATGCGTGAAGCTCGGCGCAGAAATCGTTTACGCGCACGCCGGGATAGACCAGCAGATGAAGGGAGTCTCCTCGGTCTCCATTGCCGAGAAGCTGCTCGGAAAGACCGATGCGCTTGTCGGGGTCGCCGGGGGACTGAATTCCGAAAACATCGCCCGCGCAGCGAAAGCGTCCGGGCTGGTCGTGGTTGGCGGCGCGGTCACGAAGGCGGCCGACGCCGCAAAAGCCGTGCGCGAGCTCAAGCGCGCAATCTCTTCCGGCAAATCGGTTGAGAGCAAGCTCTACAAGAAATACGGGGCCAAGGACCTGCTCAAGGCCTTCCTGAAGGTTTCCACCCCGAACGTTTCGGACGCGATGCACCGCAAGCCGCACATGCTCGGCATAAGCAACCTGTTCGGCTTGAAGTTCGCCGGTCCCGCCCTCACGGTGCGCACTTTTGACGGCGACTGGGCGAAGCCCGTCGAGGCAATCGAGAAGGCGGAGCCGGGAGCCGTCCTGGTGGTTGACGCGCAGGGCGGGAAAATCGCGGTCTGGGGCGAGCTCGCCGCCCATTCCGCGGTCGTGAAAAAGCTCGCCGGCGCCGTGATTGACGGCGCGGCGCGCGACGTTGACGGCATCCGGAAGCTGAAATTCCCGGTTTGCGCGCGCCACGTCGCTTCCGCGGCGGGCGACGCCAAGGGATGGGGCGAGATTGGCGTGGAAATCGTTTGCGGCGGCTCGAAGGTGAGGAACGGCGACTGGGTCGTCGGCGACGAGAACGGCGTGATGGTGGTCCCGAAAGAGGACGCGGTTGAGGTCGCCAACCGCGCGCTCGACGTCCTCGAGCGCGAGAACCGCCTGCGCGCGGAAATCATGAAGGGCAGGACCCTTTCCGAGGTCGCCTACCTGAAAAAATGGGAGAAGGCGGGGTAAGGGGAGCCGGACCGCACGGCCACGCGGCTGCGGAATCCGGGCGAAGCGGCCGGGTTGAGGAACAAGGGACTGGCTTTTTGGAATCGCCCGGAAGGCGCGCCTATGCCACGGCCAGCTTGCCTTTCGCGAGGTCGTCTATGAACCTGTCCAGGTGGTCGAACTCGTCCTCGATTATGTCGTCCACCTTGGGCTTGAGCGACGCCTCTTCCAGGCCGTTTTCGTGCGTGCATTGCACCGCGATTATGTGCGGCTGGTCGACCGGCTTGCCGATTTGCGAGAGCAGCCACACGTAGGTGTCGCCCACGTTCCCGAGCTCGCCGTAGATGCGCTCCGCGATCCTGTAGGTGAGCAGGTTGTAGATTTTCCCGATGTGGCTCACCGGGTTTTTCCCCGCCGCGGCCTCGCTGCTTCCCGGCCTGTTGAGGGGGATGAGCCCGTTCACGCGGTTCCCGCGCCCCACCTGCCCGCAGTCGCCGTCCTCGGCGCTCGTGCCGAGAAGGGAGAGGTACACCCCGTTTATGCCGCGGCCCCGGACGTCAAGCGTGTTCAGGTCAAGCGCCACCTTCTTGCCCGTCTTCGCGCGCAGGAATTCGAGGCCCGCCTGCCTGACTTCCTCCTTCTTCTTGAAGTACGCGTCCTCGCTTTCCACGAACCGCTCGATGAACCCCATCGCGACCGTGAAGCTCAGGGCGTCGCGGTTCCGCATGCCCATGACCTTGATGTCCTCGCCGCTTTCGGGATGGCGGCCCTTGAATTCCCGGGAGTTGTAGTGCTTTTCGAGCTCGAGGACGAGCCGCTCCGTTTCGCTCATCGGCGCGTAGCCGACCGCCGCGGACGTGTCGTTCGCGGGCAGGAATTTCCCGGCTTTCCGGTTGAAGATGTCGACGAGCTCGGCCGAGCCCGGCTTGATTTCGTTCTGGCAGCGCAGGTGGACGTTCGGGTCCACGAACCGCATGTTCTTGCGGAACCACCCGTGCGCCGCCTGCTCGGCGATGGATTCGACGTCAACCGAGTTCTCCTTCACGCCGTAGGACGCGCGGTCGCCGAAAATGAGCTTCATCGGCTCGAGCATCTTCCCGCCGCCGAACGCGTGCTCCACGCCTCCCGCGACGAGAAGCGACTTGTCCGTGTTGTGGTGCAGGATTGCGCCGAACTTTTTCATGTATTCCTTGCAGAGCTGCACCGAGACCTCGTTCATTATGGAATCGCAAATCGTGTCCGGGTGGCCGAGGCCTTTCCGCTCGACCACCTCGACAAGCCTGTTCCCCATTTTGGGCGACCGGATGCATTCCAGCGTGATTTTCCTCATAAGGCGTCACCTGCGAGTTTTTGTCCCACAAACATTTTAATTCAGCGCGTTTTGGCGGCGCCCTTCCCTCCCATCGCCGCCTCTATTTTTTCCAGCGCCGCAACCGGGTCGGCTGCGGAGGTGATGAACCTTCCGACCACGACGACGTCCGCGCCGGCGGCGACCGCCCTGCCCGCCTTCTCCGCGTCAATCCCGCCCGCCGAAGCGCAAACGAGCCTGGGGAAAGCCTTCTTTGCGGCGGACAGGCGGTCGAACTCGTGCGGCTCCCCGGCGAGCTCGGCGTCTATGCCGCGGTGGAAGGACGCGCCGCAAGGGATTTCGTCGAGGGATTCGAGCAGCCCGACCGGGTCCTTTACCCCCATCATGTCCACGAACGAGAGGACGCCGAGCTTCCCGCATTCGGAAACGAACTGGCGCACCGTCGGCTTGCCCGCGAGGCCGGAGCATATCGCCGCGTCCGCCCCGCCGTTTTTCGCGATTCGCGCCTCGAGGTCGCCCACGTCCAGCGTCTTCAGGTCCGCGATTATGAACGGGTCGCCCGCCATCTGCCTCATCTGGCCCACTATGCCGATTCCGAACTGCTTTATCGTGGGCGTGCCCGCCTCGAAGATTACGCCTTCCCTGTGGGCGAGCGCCTCGCAAATCCGCGCCACGTCCCTTTTCTCGACCGCGTCAACCGCAACCTGCACGCAAGGCGTGACAAGCCTTTTCCCGGGCATCGCAAACCACTCCAGCAACAGTTAAATAATAAGCCGAACGAATAAATTTGTCCGGGTGAGCTTTTAAATCGTTTCAGGTGGGGTGTTCGCATTGGCGGTTTCTGCGATTGACGTCCGTTATTCCGGCCCGATGAACGCGGTTTTCGACGAGGAGAACAAGCTCGCGAGGTGGCTGGAAGTGGAGGCGGCGCTTGCGATGGCGCACGCCGAGCTCGGCGACATCCCGAGGGAAGCGGCGACGGAGATCGCGAGGAAGGCGAACGTGCGCGCCGTGAAGCTGGAGCGCGCCAAGGAAATCGAGTCGCAGGTTGGCCACGACATGATGGCGGTGGTCAAGGCGCTCTCCGAAAAGTGCGCGGGCGGCGCGGGCGGCTTCGTCCACCTCGGCGCGACGAGCTACGACATAGAGGATACCGCCACCGCGCTCATTTTCAGGGACGCGCTCGCCCTGTACGAGAAGCGCCTTGCCGCGCTGAAGAAAACGCTCATGAGGCAGGCCGCGCTCCACAAGCACACGGTGTGCATCGGGAGGACGCACGGCCAGCACGCGGTCCCGACGACGTACGGGCTGAAGTTCGCGGTCTGGGCGTGCGAGGTGGACCGGCATCTCGAGCGGCTCGGCGAGGCGAGGAAGCGCATCCTCGTCGGAAAGATGACCGGCGCGGTGGGCACGATGGCGACTTTCGGCAACAACGCGTTCAGGCTCCAGGCCTCGGTGATGAAGCTGCTGGGCCTGAAGCCCGTCCTCGCCTCAACGCAGGTCATCCAGCGCGACAGGCACGCTGAGATAATCTCGCTTCTCTCGCTTTCGGCCTGCACGTGCGAAAAGATTGCGAAGGAAATCCGCAACCTCCAGCGCACGGAGATAATGGAGGTCGCCGAGCCTTTCGGCAAAACGCAGGTGGGGAGCTCGACCATGCCGCACAAGCGCAACCCGCACAAGAGCGAGCGCGTGTGCTCGCTTGCGAGGGTGGTCCGCTCCGGGCTCCAGGTGGCCATGGAAAACATCGCGCTTGAGCACGAGCGCGACCTGACGAACTCGGCGAACGAGCGCATCATTTTCCCGGAGTCGTTCATCCTGACCGACTACGTCCTCGCCCAGACGACGGAAATCGTTTCGGGCCTCGAATTCTTCCCCGAAAGGATTGCGTGCAACCTGAAGATGAGCCGCGGCCTCGTGATGGCCGAGCGGCTGATGGTGCTGCTCACCCGGAAGGGGATGAACCGGCAGGAGGCGCACGAGCTCCTGAGGGAGGCGAGCAGGCGCGCCATAAAGAACAAGGTCCACCTCAAGGCCGAGCTTTCGGCCGACCCAGGCGTCCTGAAATACCTGAGCCCGGCCGAAATCGGCGAGGCGTTCAAGGAGGAGTCGTACGTCGGGAAAGCGGTCGAAATCGTGGAGCGCGCCCTGAAAAGCCTTTCGTAGCGCTGCGTCCTATGGCTGCTTCCGGCCCGGGCTCCTGCCGCGCGGCTTGAATCCATTCCCTTCGTCAAGCAGGGCTATTTCGCGAATCATGACGAACCGCTCTCCCCTTTCCACGCGCGAGTCAAGCGGACTGATTCGTGCCGCCTCCTTGAAAACCGCGCGCGATTCGTCGAAGCGGTGGAGGGCGCCGAGCGCAATGCCCTTGTTCTCCATTGCCTGGATATACCCGGGGCAGATTTCCAGCGCCTTGGAATACGCCGCGAGCTCCTCCGCGTGCCTGCCCATCCCGCAAAGCCGCATCCCCCTCCAGTTGTACGCGAGCGCGAGAAGCGAATCGAGGCCGGCTTCCTGCCGGACGGGGTATTTTCGGGTAAGCAGTGCGTTCGGAAAAATGCAGTCTTCGGGCGGGGAGCCGGTTTCAAGCGAAAAGAACCTGCCTTTCAGGAGCACGTGCTGGGGCGCAATGATTACCCCCACCTCCCTGCCAAGCCGCGAAAGCACGTCCCCCGCCATAAGCGAGCCGAAGCGGCAGTTGTCCTTCCTCGTCAAAACCGCTTCGGACATGGCCGCGTCCGAGTCGTAGGCCACCGGGAATTTTGAGTAGTAAATCCGCGAGATTTCCGGGAAAAGCTCTTCCTCGGGGATGGCTTCAATGCTTTTTCCGGCGAACCGCGCCGTCAAAAGCTCGAGCAGCAGCGCGGACTGCTCCTCGTAAATGCCGCGGACGCGCTCCCTTTCCCTTCTCGGGGTCGAAAGAGTCGCGAACTCCACTTCGAGAATCGCGTCCACCGGCGCAAGCCCGCGCTTTTGCCGCGCGCGGCCCTCCCTTAACCGGACTGCCATGCGTTTGACGCGCAAGGCAGGTATAAATTAGTTGCGAAGCCACATCTAACCCCTATCCGGATACCGGTGAGGGAATGATAAGCCTGCTGCTCGCGTTCGTCTCCATCTACATGTCCGTGCTGTTCATCCTGATATACCTGGAGAACGAGGGGTGCATGGACGACCCCCGGCCAAGCCGCTTTCCCTCGGTTGACGTAATCGTGCCGGCCTACAACGAGGAGGCCCACGTCGCGCAGACGCTTTCCTCCCTCCTCGCGCTCGAATACCCGGGAAAGAAAAAAATCATTTTCGTCAACGACGGCTCGACCGACGGCACGCTTGCCGCCGCGAAAAAATTCGGGGGAAAGGGCGTGCTCGCGCTCGACAAGAAAAACGGCGGGAAGGCGAGCGCGCTCAACCTCGGCCTCGAGCACTCCGGCTCCGAGCTCGTCGCCGTGCTCGACGCGGACTCCGTCGTCGCGCCCGACGCGCTCCTGCACATGGTCGGCTACTTCGAGGACGGGAGGGTCGCGGCGGTGACGCCGATGATGAAGGTCCGGAGCAGCCGCACGCCGGCGCAGCTCCTGCAGCGCGGCGAATACGTGGCGAACTCGTTCATGAAAAAAATTCTCGAGCAGATTGACGCGATAACGGTGACTCCCGGCCCGTTCAGCGTTTACAGGCGAAAGGTTTTCGGCGAGCTCGGCGGCTTTGACGAGGGCACGGTCACCGAGGACCAGGAGATTGCGCTGCGGATTCAGCGCGCGCACTACAAAATCGCGAGCTCGTGCGGGGCCGTCGTCTACACGGACGCGCCGGCCGGGCTCCGCGGGCTTTACGCGCAGCGCAAGCGGTGGTACCGCGGGTTCCTGGAGAACGCCTGGAGGTACCGCGGCCTGTTCCACCCGTCTTACGGGGACCTGGGGATGGTCGTGCTTCCCGCAACGCTCGCGATGATAGCGGTCGGAATCTTCTCGCTCTTCTATTCCGCCTACAGCGTGCTTTCCGCGCCGTTCGCGCTCACGCCCGGCTTCGCGCCCATGTTCTTCGGCCCGACCGAATTCGTGCTCGCGTTGGCGGCGCTCGCCTCTTTCGCGCTAGTCGCCCTCGCGGCAGGCAGGCTCAAGGAAAACAATCCGGTCTCGCTGTTCGCCGCCTGCCTCGTCATGTCCCCGATTCTTGGGGCGTTCTGGCTCATGATATTAATAGGCGCGGGCAAAGACATATTGACAGGGGTGCGCATGCAATGGAAAGGCGGGGCCTGAGCCTTCGGCTGTATTTCTTCGCTTTCGTCATCTCGCTGCTGGTTTTCGTGGTCGGAGTGGTCCTGGGCTGGCAATGGGGGTATTCCGCGGTGACGCAGATGGGCGCGGAGCTCGACAGCCTCAATTCGCAGAACGCCGAGATGGACCTGGTCTCGCTGATGGAGAACCAGTCCTTCGCCTGCCCTGTCTACGAATCCGAGTTCAGCCGGCTCTTCCAGGCGGCGCAGGACTACGGCGACAAGCTTGCCGAGATGGAGAGGCGGAAGGGGAAGCTCGACCCGGAAGTCATGCGCCTCAAGGAGGACTACGCGGCGATGCAGCTCCGCAACTACCTCCTCCAGCAAAAAATGGATTCCAAATGCGGCTCGCGGCACAACGTCATACTCTATTTTTACTCTAACGAAAACTATTCGCAGGCCGCCGACGAAGGCATCCAGATAGGGGAGGTCGCGCGCGGCTTCGGGGTCTACACCTACCATTTTGACGTGAACGCCGCCGGCCCGGTGGTCGCCGGCCTAAAGGCGGGTTACGGCGTGCGCGCGACGCCCACGCTCATAATCAACGGCGAGAAGTTCGAGGGCTTCATGGACGCCGCGGCGCTCGCGCAGGCGCTTCGCGGGAACGGCTCATGAGCCGCGCCTCGCGGCGTACGCGTACATGGTGTCGCCGTAATCTATCGCCTGCCAGCTCCCGGCCAGGTAATACTTTTCCATGAACCGCGGGTTTGACTGCCAGCTTCCCTCGCAGCAGGCCAGGATGACGACGTTCGAGTAATTCCCGCGCGCCCGCTCCTCGTCAACGGCCCGCATGACCCTGTCCGAATCCCAGCCCATCGCCTGCTGGAACCGCGTGTCCCAGACCATGTACGAGCCGAACGCGCCGTATTCCAGCTGGTAAATCCTGAAGCCGTCGTCCGGAATGAGGGCGAGCACCGCCGCGTCCATGGCCGAAGGGTACGACGCGACGAGCGTGTCCCTGCCCGTCAGGTTGTTTTCCCGCAGGAACCCGGCCGCCCTCTGCGACGCGGAAAAATCGTGGTTCCAGTCGTAATAAACCGCGATTGCCGCGCCCCAGGCCTGGACTGCGAGCAGCAGGACGAGCAGGAGAGAAAGCGCCGTGTCCGCATGCCTTTCCGCGCTGCCCGGAAAAAGCCTTCCGGGGAAGCAGGACCCCAGCAGCGGGGGCCCCCGGTCAACGCGCGCCACCCAGGCAGCGAAGACGAACGAAACGAACAGCAGGCCGTGCTGCCTGAAGTAGCCGAAGTGCTTCAGGAAGAAGATGGAAAGCAACCCCGAGGCGGCAATGGCGAAGAACACGAACGCCCACCTTGAGCGCGCAAGGAACAGCGCCGCGAGAAGCAGGAGGGCGGCAACCGGCGCCCACCAATAGCCGGTTTCAAGGATTTGGGGAATCTGCGGGTTCGTGTTCCAGAACCCGGGCCGGTTGTCCGAAACGGGGATGAAGGCGTTGACGACCACCGCGGGAACGTTTTTCAGGTGGCCTTCGCTCGTTTCCGTGTTCCATTGCGCCGCCCACCATTGCAGGTCCGGCGGCGGGAGCACCTGGAAGACCGCCGCCGAAAGGCCGAGAGCGAGGACGAGCAGGGGCGCCGCGATTTTTTTGAGCCCGCCCGCATCGCGGGAGAAAACCAGCTCCAGGCCGAACAACGCCGCGATTGCCCCTGCTATCGCCGTGCCGTGGACGGCGGTGTTGGCGAGCAGGGCGGTCAGGGCAGCGAAGGCGACGGGGCTTGAGAAGCGCCGCCTGAAGAGCGCGGCCAGAAGGAACAGGAGGAGGACGACGAGGACGTAGCTGCGCGCGATTGCCGCGTACTCGAACAGCGGGTAGGAGCCGAAAGGGAAAAGAATCTTGGCGGCTTTCGGGAACGGCGCGTAAAGCGTGAAATGCGCGACCCCGGCCACGGCGATGAGCCAGTGCAGCGCCTGCATCGCAGCGGGGAACGGGAAGCCGAGCCTCGCAAGCGGGAACAGGAGGGCGTGCCACAGCGCGGGCGTGCCCTCGTAGCCCATCAGCCGGATTACGGTCCCGGGGTTCGGGGCGTCGCGCGCAATCAGCCATGCCTGCGCCTCGTCGCGCCACGGCTCGTGGTGCAAGACCGCGAGAAGGGAGACGGCCGCGTACAAGGCGATGACTGCGTACAGGGGCCAGGAGGAGCGCATGGACGGGAGGCGCGGGAAAACCGGATTGCTTTCGTCGCCCTCCATCAAACCACGGTTTTTGCCTTGCGCTCAGGCTGAAAGCTTTTTTTCCAGGCCGGAGAGCATCCTCTTCCCCTCAATCAGGGTTTCCGCGAGCGCCTCGTTTCCCGAAACCTTTCTTTCAAGCGCGAGCCCCTGGCTTCCCGGGCCCGCCGCCTCAAGGCGCCAACCCGCCGACTCAAATCTTTTCATCGCCTTCCCGAGTTGCCGGCCGGAGCCCTTCGGAAGCGCGACCACCCGCGCGCTCACGGTCTTCAGGCCGGGCGTGAAATGCGCCTGGAACGAGATTTCGGCGCCTCCGGCTTCCTTGAACGCGTCAAAGCAAAGCGTCTTCTCGATTCCCGCGTCGGTCTGGCAGAGCGAGCTCCTCGCCGAGCAGTCGAAGCCGGCGAACGCCTCGCGCCCCCTGCCCTCGACTTCCTTGAGCGCGCCTTCCGCCTTCCTGATTGCGGCAACGCTTTCGTCAATGCCTTCAAGGGCCTCCTTCAGCGCCGGGTCGGCGCCCGCCCGGTTCTTGAGGCAAAGCTTGAGGAACGCGGCGTCCTCGCCAACGTTTTTTTCCCCCACGAAGGCGAGGGGGTCGTTGATGAAGGGGATGAGGCGAACCGGGCATTCGCGCGGCATCTGCTTCTGCAGGCGCACCAGGTCGTTGAACTGCATCACTAAAAAGTATGGCCGGAGGTGATATAAAAAAGGGGAAGAAAGGAAAAGAAGGAAAAAAATTTGGGGCGGGCGGCGCCCCGGTCAGGGCCCGGTCACTCGCCCGCGGTGCAGTTTTCCGCCCAGGGCTGGATGCATTCGTGCCTGGCCTCGCACCAGGTGTAGCCGCCATCGGGAACGCAGCCGTCCTCGTCATACTGCGTGCATTTCCCGCCCACGCAGCGCGCGGCGCCCATGCCGCAGTCCGACACCGTCGTGCAGTTGCCGCCTTCGCCCGCGCAGTTTTCCTCCCACATGCGGATGCACTTGTTCTTCGCCCCGCACCACGAGTAGCCGGCCGATGGTATGCAGCCGTGCGAGTCGCGGTCCGAGCCCGGCATCCCGGTCCCGTTGGCGCAGACGTCGGTTTCGGCGCAGTTCGAGCCCAGCACGTACATCCTGCATTCCTCGCTCATCGAGTCCGGCGCCACGAGCGGGCAGCTGATTGTGCTGCCGTTCCGGTAGATGGTCGAGCCCGCTCCGGGCATCGTGCTTACGACCCGGAAGTAATCCCCGCAGACGTAAACCGCGCCCACGTTCTCTCCGCCGCAGTAGCTCTCCGCCTGCGCGTTAAGCGTGCTCGCGTTGCAGTATTCCTCCCAAACCCGGAGGCACTTGCCCTGCTCGGGGCACCAGACGTACCCAGCGGAGCCTATGCATCCGTGCTCGTCCCTGTCCCCCCCGTCAAGCTCCGCGGTGCAGTTCTCCTCCCAGACGCGGATGCATCGCTGCTTTGGCTCGCACCAGCTGTAGCCGGCCGAAGCCCGGCAGCCATGCGCGTCGGAATCGTTTCCGAACAATCCCGGGGTCGCGGTCGGGGCCGCGGCCGGAGCCGGCGTGGGCGTCGCGGCCGGCGTAGCGTTGCTCGCGCCCTGCATGCATCCCGCGGCGAGCAGCGCAAAGGCCAGAACAGCCGCAACAATCACAAAATGCCCTTTACCCATCGTTTCATCCCTCCGAGGGATTGTTTCCTCCGGGCATTTAAAAAAGGCGCGCTTTTGCCCGGGCGGGCGGCGGGCAAAAACGGTTAAAATACCGCTTCCCCAAAGCATTGCATGGACAAGCCCCTGGATTACGCTTCCTCCGGGGTTGACCGGGAAGGCCGCGAAAAGGCGAAAGCCGTCCTTTCCTCAATCCGGAACACCTACTCGCTGTCCCGCTTCGGCGCGGTCGTCGAAACGCCTTTCAACATACTTTACCCCGTGCTCCCCAGCGGCAAGCTCTACCACGTGAAAACCGCGGACGGGGTGGGAACGAAGGTCCTGCTTGCGGAAATGGCGGGAAGGCACGACACGATAGGCATTGACGCGGTCGCGATGGTGGCAAACGACTGCATAAGGTGCGGGGCCGACCCCATCGCGCTGACCGACGTGATTGACGTGAAGAAGTCCACCCCTGGCCTGTTGCGCGAGCTTCAGAAGGGGCTTGTTTCCGGCGCAATGGAGGCGGGCTGCCCGCTCGTCGGCGGGGAGACGGCGGACCTGCCCGAAATCATGTCGGTTCCCTACCACATCAACGCGGACTGCGTGGGGTCGGTCGAGCGCGCCAAAATCATTGACGGCTCGAAGATTAGGCCGGGCGACGCCGTAATCGGGCTGCGCTCGTCCGGAATCCACAGCAACGGCTTGAGCCTGGCGCGGCGCGCGCTTTTCAGGAAATGGGGCGGAAAGTATTCCGGGGACGAGGTTGTCGAGTCAACGGGAAGAAGCATCCTGCTCGAGGCGCTCACGCCCACGAAAATCTACGCGAGGCAGTTCGCGAAGCTGAGGGACGAGGCCGAAATACTGGGCGCGGTGCACGTAACCGGCGACGCGTACCTCAAGTTCGGCCGGCTTTGCAGGCACGGGTTCAGGTTCAACAACTTCAAGCCCCAGGAAATCTTCGGCCTCATCCGCAAGGCGGGCAGCGTTTCCATGGAGGAGATGTATAAGACGTTCAACATGGGCTGGGGCTTCGCGGTCGTGGTGCGGAAAGGCGACGTGGAGCGCGCGCTGCAAAGCCTTGGGAGCGGCGCGGAAGTGATTGGCGAGGTAACAAAGCAGGGCATAACCGTTGAGAGCGACGGGAAGGGCGTCGTTTTGCGCTGAAACTGGACTGGTTTGATGGCTGAAAGGATTTACGTCGGCTTCAGGGAAGGCGTCACCGACGCCGCCGGGAACGCGGTGCTGCGGCGCGTGAAGGACGATTTCGGGTTTCCTGCGGCAAGCGTCCGGACGGTTGACGTCTACACTTTCGACTGCGCGCTTTCCCCGCAGGAGCTTGAGAGGCTTGCGGGCGGCCTGTTCGCAGACCCCGTCGTACAGGTTTTCAGCGTGGGCAAGCCGCTTGCCGCGGGCTTCGACTGGATTGTGGAAGTCGGCTTCAAGCCCGGCGTCACGGACAACGCGGGAAAGACGTCGCGGGAGGCGGCCGAGGAAATGCTCGGGCGCAAGCTTGGCGGCGACGTCTACACTTCAAGGCAATACCTTTTCAGGGGCGGCATGACGCGCGGGCAGGTGGAGTCGGTTTCGTCCAGGCTTCTCGCTAACGACTTGATTGAGAGGCGCATGATTTCGGATGCCGCCTCATGGAACCCGGAGAGCGGGTTCGGGCTCATCGTCCCGAAAGTGGTGCTTGCGCACGAGCCGGAAGTGGGGGAGGTGGACCTCAAGGTCCGCAACAAGACGCTCCTCAAAATCAGCTCGGAGCGCCTGCTCGCCCTGGACTTGCGGGAGATGAAGGCAATCCAGAAGCATTTCCGCGACCCGGTCGTCCGCGAGGGGCGCGCGAAGCTCGGCCTTCCAGCCAATCCCACGGACGTGGAGATTGAATGCCTCGCCCAGACGTGGAGCGAGCACTGCAAGCACAAGATTTTCAACGCCGCGATAAGGTACGATGACGGAAGCGGCAAGGCGAGGCGCATCAACTCGCTTTTCAGGTCCTGCATCCGGAAGTCAACCGAGCGCACCGCGAAAAAAGTTGACTGGCTGGTTTCGGTTTTCGTGGACAACGCGGGCGTGTTCAGGTTCAACGACTCGTGGAACCTCGCGATGAAGGTGGAGACGCACAACGCGCCTTCCGCGCTCGACCCCTACGGCGGCGCGCTCACGGGGATAGTGGGCGTGAACCGCGACGTGATGGGCACGGGGAGGGGGGCGCGCCTCGTCGCGAACACGGACGTCTTCTGCTTCGCCGACCCGGCCTGGAAAAAGGAGGTGCCGCCGAGGCTCCACCACCCCAAGCGCGTTTTCGAGGGCGTGAGGAGGGGCGTGGAGCACGGGGGAAACAAGCTCGGCATCCCCACCGTCAACGGGAGCATCGTTTTCGACGACAGGTACCTCGGGCGGCCGCTCGTCTACTGCGGCACCGTCGGCATCATGCCTTCGGCCGTTTGCGGGGCGGATTCGTCCGAAAAAACGGTGAAGCCCGGCGACCTCGCGGTGATGGTGGGCGGAAGGGTGGGAAGGGACGGCATCCACGGCGCGACGTTCTCCTCGCAGGAGCTGAACGAGGTTTCCCCTGTCACCGCGGTGCAGCTCGGCGACCCGATTACGCAGAAGCGCATGATGGATTTCCTCCTTGAGGCGCGCGACCTGTGCATGTTCAAGGCGCTCACGGACAACGGCGCGGGCGGGCTTTCCTCCTCCGTGGGCGAGATGGCCCAGCTTTCCGGGGGCTGCGAGATAATGCTTGACGCGCCTCCCCTCAAATACGCTGGCCTGAACCCGTGGGAAATCCTCGTTTCCGAGTCGCAGGAGAGGATGACCGTCGCGGTTTCGCCGGAAAAATTCGGCGAGTTCAAGGCGCTCGCAGACAGGCGCGGCGTGGAATGCACCGCGGTCGGGAAATTCACGGATTCGGGCGATTTCGTCTGCACGTACGGGGGGAAAACGGTGGCCTTCATCCCCATGAAGTTCCTGCACGGGGGCGTGCCGCAGATGAAGCTTTCGGCAAGGTGGGAGGAGAGGAGGAACCCGGAGCCGGAAATGCCGGACGAGCAGGACCAGACGCAAAACCTTTCCGCGCTCCTTTCGCGCCTCAACGTCTGCTCGAAAGAGTACGTCGTGAGGCAGTACGACCACGAGGTGCAGGGCGGCTCGGCGGTCAAGCCGCTCATGGGCGCGCAGAACGACGGCCCGAGCGATGCCGCGGTCGTCCGCCCGCTTCTGGAGTCGGGCGAGGGCGTGGTGGTCTCGCACGGCATCTGCCCCCGGTATTCCGACATCGACGCCTACTGGATGGCGGCGTGCGCGGTTGACGAGGCGCTGCGGAACTACGTTGCCACGGGCGGCTCGCTTTCTCGCGTCGCGTGCCTCGACAACTTCTGCTGGTGCGACCCGGTGAAAAGCGAGAAGACGCCCGACGGCGAGTTCAAGCTCGCGCAGCTCGTGCGCGCGAACAAGGCGCTCTACGACTTCACAGTCGCCTACAGGATGCCCCCGATTTCGGGGAAGGATTCCATGAAGAACGACTACGTGGTTGGCGGCGTGAAAATCTCCATCCCCCCCACCCTGCTAATCAGCGCCGTGGGGAAAATCGGGGACGTCTACAAGGCGGTGACGGTTGACGCGAAGAAGGCGGGCGACCTTGTCTACGTCCTGGGCGTGACGAGAAGCGAGCTCGGCGGCTCGGAGTATTACGCCATGAAGGGTTTTGTCGGGAACTCGGTTCCCAAGGTTGACGCGAAAGCGGCCTACAAGCTGTACCGCGCGCTCGAAAAAGCGGTTTCAAGGGGCTTGCTCGCCTCCTGCCACGACTGCTCGGACGGGGGGCTTGGCGTCGCGCTTGCGGAAACCGCGTTCTCGGGGATGCTGGGAATGCAGCTGGACTTGCGCCTCGTGCCCCGGGAAGGCGCGGAGAGGAACGACTCGCTCCTCTTCTCCGAGTCGCAGAGCAGGTTCGTGGCCACGGTTTCGCCCGAAAACGCGCAAAAATTCGAGAAAGCCATGAAAGGAAACCAATTCGCGAGAATCGGGGAAGTGAACGGCTCGATGAGGCTCGTTGCGAAGGGCCTCAATGGCGCTAACGCGATTGACGCCGACATCGCAGAGCTGAAGAAGGCTTGGAAAAGGACGCTGGGCTGGTGAAACAAACCCCTTTTAGCCCAAAAGGGGTTTTTCTTCGATTTCCCCAAAAACGTAATATTGCTGGATGAGAAACAGGATGCTTGCATGGAAAAAAACGAGGCGAGGGCCAAGCTCGCCGAACTGGTGGAAAAATACCGGCGCTACGAGTCCGCGGGCAAGCTCAAAGGGCTTAACGAGGCGGACACGAAAGCCGTATTCATAGAGCCCCTTTTTGAGGCGCTCGGCTGGGACGTCAGGAACTTGGAGGAAGTCTCAAGAGAAGAGTCCGTGCTGAAAGGACGCGCCGACTACGCTTTCAGGCTTTCCGGAGTCATCCGCTTCTTCGTCGAGGCAAAGTCCGCAAACGCGCCCCTGGAAGAAAAAGAGGCATGGCAGGCAATCCGCTACGCCTATTCGCGCTCAGTCCCTTGGGCGGTCCTCACAAGCTTCACTGAACTCGTCATCTACTCCTCGGAATGGAAAGCGACAAGAAGCGAGGAGAGCCGATTCCTGCGCTTCACCGTTGACGAATACGTTTCCCGCTTCGATGAACTATGGATGCTGGGCAGGGAAGGGATGGCCGAGGGTTCCCTCAACACAGATGCCGAGAGGGTGGGTAGGAAACTCAAGCGGGAGCCCGTGGGAACCGCCCTTTTCAAGGACTTCATGGAATGGCGCACCATTCTTGCGAAGGAGGTGGAAAAGCATGACCCCCGCAACAAGCTCTCAAAAGACCAGATTGACGAAGGCGTGCAGCGTTTCCTCAACCGGCTGATTTTCATCAGGACTTGCGAGGATCGCGGCTTTGAGAATGAGCAACTTCGGGAAATCGTTCGCGTTTGGCGGGAAAAACGGGAGCGCAGGATAACTAGGTATGTCGGGGACATGATTGAAGGCTTTAACTACACTTACGACAGCGACATCTTCTCGCCCCACATGGCAGGAGAACTCCTCATAGAGAACGACGTAATGGAGCGCGTCATAAGCGAACTCTACGATTATGACTTCAAGGCGATTGACGCCGACGTGCTCGGCAACATTTACGAGCAATACCTCGCAACCATCCTGCGCAAGGGCGGCGGCCTCCTTGACCGCGGCGCCAAGCGCAAGGAAATGGGCATCTACTACACGCCAACCTACATTGTAGACTACATCGTGAAGAATACCCTCGGGGAGCTTATCTCCAAGGCGAGGAAGCCGGAAGACCTGCAAAAAATCCGCGTCCTCGACCCTGCATGCGGCTCCGGCTCGTTCCTCATCCGCGCTTACGACGCGCTTTCGCATGCATATGAAGCCAAGAACGGGGGCGACCACGCGCTCCTGTCCGGCAATGTTTCCCGCAACGCCTCGCTCATCCTCACGAAAAATCTCCATGGCGTCGACCTGGACAGGAAAGCGATAGAGATAGCCGAGCTCAACCTGCTTTTGCGCGCGGCAACTAGGCGGGGACTTCTCCCCATGCTCTCGGACAACATAAAGCAGGGCAATTCCCTCATTTCCGGCACGGAAGAGGAGCTGGAAAAATACTTCGGCCCGCATTGGCGCGACAAGCACCCTTTCAACTGGGAAGACGAATTCCCCGAAGTAATGAAGGAAGGGGGATTTGACGTAATAATCGGGAACCCGCCGTACGAAAGACTGAAACAGCTTAGCGACAAGAAAGAAATGACGATGTTGACTAATTACTTTGCCGACATTTATGCATACCAACGTGGAAACTTGAATCTTTACAAACTCTTTCTTGAGCGTTGTTTCAAGCTCCTCAAGCCTGGCGGATACTTCGCCATGATATTCCCAACTGCATTTTTGGGAGAGGAAAGTTCGGCCCCCTTGCGGAAACTGTTCTTTGAAGGAGCGCATGTAATCAGTATCCTGCAATTTCCTGAGAGTGCTAAGGTGTTCGGGAGCGTGACTCAGGATGTTACTGTTCTCGTTTATAAAAAAGAGAAGAAACAGGATTACCCGCTAACGATAAATATGAATCGCAGATTTGAGACCATGACTGAAGAAGGCATAAGTATAACGAAAGAGGAATTGAACTTGCTAAGCACCGATTATCAAATACCCATGTTCAAGTCGCCCAAGGTCGAAATCAAAATTCTTGAGAGAATATCTGCCTTTTCGCCTTTTGGGGGTGATCCGAAAAACCCTCCCGTAGGAATAACGCGAGAAGGGCAACTTCACGAAACTAACGATGCAGAATTTATGACTACTGACCCCACCGGAGACTTGTTGATAAAAGGCATTCATTTGGACAGGTACTTCACAGACTTAAACCCTAGAGGTACCCAGCCTCGTTGGGTCAAAAAAAAGGCATTTTTGAAAAAAAAGCCTAACGTATCCGAGGCATTGCAGGCAGAGCGGATTATCGGGATGAGCACACTAAATAAGCAAGCGAAACGAAGGTTTATTTTCTCAATACTACCTCCCGGCTACGTCATTACCAATAATGTTAAATACCTAAATGTGAACGATATGAACCTGAGCCCAGATTATGTACTAGGGCTGTTGAATTCAAAACTGCTTGAATGGCGGTTCAGAGTCTTTTCGCAAACAAATCGCGTTTCGAATTATGAAGTTGAGAGCCTCCCGATTGTCCGCGCAAGCAAGGAGAAACAGTCACCAATAGCTGACAGAGCAAAACGACTTCTTGAACTTAGAGCCTATCTTAACGACCCCGCAAAGAAGGCGGAATATGACTATAAACGCGTCGAAGCAGAAGCCGCGCGCCTTGAGCGCGAGATTGACGAGCTGGTTTATGACCTGTACGGCTTGACCGCGGAAGAGCGCGCCGTAGTTGAGGAGAGTTTCAAGGAGCGAATTTGATGGAAAACGTGAGGGCGATCGTGTTCACGGGCTTCGGGGTGAACTGCGACTACGAGACGGCGCGCGGTTTCGAGCTCGCGGGCGCGCACGCGGACAGGGTTCACATAGAGGACCTTATCTCCAAAAAATACTCCCTTGACGACTACCAGGTTCTCGCCCTCCCCGGGGGATTCTCCTACGGCGATGACATCGCGTCCGGCAAGGTTTACGCGAACAAGCTCAAGTACCACTTGTCAGGAGAGCTTGAAAAATTCGTTTCGGACGGCAAGCTCGTAATCGGCATTTGCAACGGATACCAGATGCTCGTCAAGGCCGGCCTGCTGCCGGGATTGGACGGGGATTACGGGTCGCAGAAGGCGACGCTCACGTTCAACGATTCGGGCAGGTTCGAGTCGAGATGGGTCAAGTTGAAGGCAAACCCGGCCTGCAAATGCGTTTTCACGAAAGGCATCGACGCGATTGACCTGCCGGTGCGGCACGGGGAAGGCAAGTTCATCCCGATAAGCGAGGAGGTGAGGGTGAGGCTGCACTCCGAGAACCTCATCGCCTTCAGGTATTGCGACGGGGCGGGAAACGTCGCGGGCGAGTACCCGCTGAACCCCAACGGCTCGATTGACTCAATCGCCGGCATCTGCGACCCCACGGGAAGGGTTTTCGGGATGATGCCGCACCCGGAGGCGCACCTTTTCCGGCACAACAACCCGCATTGGGCGAGGGAGAAGTGCTCCGACCCGGGCGGAGAAGGCGCGGGCTTGAAGGTATTCAGGAACGCGGTCGAGCACGCGAAGGAAAGGCTTTGAGTCCGTCATGCCGCCACCAAGAATGTGCAAGCGAGTCCTTTCGGAATCTCACAAGCAGAGTGCAGTAATTTATACCCGTCCTCGCCAAAGCTGCTTTGTGGACGCTTCTCTTCGCTTCAGGCTGATTAGAGTCGCAAGAAAAAAGATTTCCAGCCGTGACCCGTCCCACGATTTTGGGCATGCGGTGAGAACGCTTGCAAACGCGGAACGGATTGCGGAAGAAGAGGGGGGAGACCTTGAAGTCCTCGTGCCCTCGGCGCTTTTCCATGACGCGGTTAATTACCCGAAAAATCACCCGCTGAGGCACAGTTCGCAGCAAATGGCCGCGGATGCCGCTGAAAAGATGTTGAAGTCGGTAAAGAATTACCCGAAAGGAAAAATAGCCCGGGTAAAAACCTGCATTCGGGAATGCTCGTTCACCAACCGGACCTCTCCTTCCACGCTCGAATCCAAAATCCTTCAGGACGCTGACGCGCTTGAATCAACAGGAGCCGTCGCAGTCATGAGGACGTTTGCATCGGCCGGAGGCTTGGAAAAGCCTTTTTACGACTTAAGCGACCCCTTCAGCAGGAACCGGAAGCCGGACAGCGGCAAGTACGCGGTTGACCTATTTTACGACAGGCTCTTGAAAGTCGGGCTTATCATGAACACCAAAACCGCTAAGAGGATGGCTTTAAAAAGGGAGAAATTCTTGCGCCGGTTCCTTCGCGAACTCGAAAATGAGGCCAGCCTACGCGTTGGTTCCGCAGGCGAGGTATAAGAAGCCTAACCGGATTTTTCCTCCTAAGAAATTTTCCAAGCGTTCAGTCCGGAGTCCGTCAATCGTCCCGCCATCACCTTATATACTTGTTTTTCGCGGTCAATGATGGTGAGAATATGATTACTAGGATGCGTACCAGTAAGCCCGAGGAGTTCCCGCCGAGCATGCAAATCCATCTGTATCGCTCAGTTCCCATGAGGGTCATGGTGCCCTCCGGAAGGGTGAATTGCACCAAGATTCCGCTCGAAACCAAGTGGCACAATGGAACGGCTTATCTTGCCGTGGTCGGGATGACGAACCCCAGCCTCGTGAGGGACGTGGTCGGGGAATTGACCGGGCCCGACTCCAAGACGCTGAAGGGCGACGCGGTGCTGAAGGATTTCCTTTACGCCCGTTTCGCTCCCGAATCGGAAAAGAACGGCGTCACCGAACCGAGACCGGGAACAGTGTTCGTTGTCGAGGGCATCGCCTGCAGGGTGATTCCCCGCGACGAGGCGGTCAGGATAGCGTCCGAAATCAACACGAGACTGCTGGAACCCGCGGAGCCCGGAATCCCGACAATGCGCCGCCGCATCTAGGAAACGACGGGATTGGCATCTACCCGTCCTTCAGGACCGATGAGCGCTTTTTTTCCGGGAGCTTCACGTAGTAGACGCCGTAGGAATCCTTGACCACGACCGGGTCGCGGTTGATTATGAGGGATGCGAGGTCGAGCTCGAACACGCCTTTTTCGAGCATCCGCACGTTCTCGATTTCTATGGTTACGGGCGCGCCGATCCGCTTTTCGTCAATCTTCCTCAATTCGCTCTGGAGCCAGTCCATTTCCCCGGCTTTCTTGAGGTCCTCCTTTTTCTTCATGTAAAGGAAGATGCGGGCGCCGCACCCGCAGCCCCGGATGAGCTCCATCGCGTCCCCGGAATAGTCTTTTCCGCACCTGATGCAGCGGTGTGGCAACCCGCGTCACCTCCGGGTTTTTTCGCCCGCGCGCCAGCTGAGCGATTCGGGGTCCTTTTTTATCTGCTGGACGAGCTGGGAGGGCCCTATTACGGTGAGCCCGCGGGGCTTGCCTCCGAGCATGCGGATGATGCTTTCGCGCAGGCTCCTGAATTCGCCCCCGTTTCCGATGACGGTGCCGCCAAGCGTCCCGATTTCTATCCCCGGAAAATTTGGGGACACTTTTTTCATGGTGGCCTCGATAAGCCGGGTTTCCTCGCCGAGCGAAAGCGGGTCCTCCAGGACGAGAATCTTGCCTTTCCTCAGGTTGCCCACGAGGAACTCGATTTTTTTTGCGCCGGGCTGCTGGGACAGGACTTCGGCCGAAAGGAATTCTATTTCAATCATGCGATTACCTCATCCGCCTGGCGATCTCGTCGTAAAGCAGGTCGACGTTGTCGCCTTTCAGCGCCGAAACCTCTACGACCGGGTATTGCGGGTACGCCTCCCTTATGCGCTTCGCGTCCGCCTTGGGAAGGTCAATCTTGTTCGCCACGAGTATCACGGGAATCTCGCGCGCCTCGAGGTTCCCTATCACCGTTATGTTCACCTGCGTGTAAGGGTCCTCGCAGGCGTCCATGACCACGAGCGCGGCGTCCACCTTCTCAAGCCACTTGATTGCCTCTATGATGCCCTTCGTGGCTTCCTTGGAGCGCTTCTGCGCCTCCTCGAGCGTGAGGCCGTACCTTATGAAGTCGCGGTAATCCACCTTCGTCGAGATGCCGGGCATGTCAAGCAGGTTCATGGAAAGCTCGAAGCCGTTCGCGCGCATGCGCACGTTCTCCTTCTGCTGCACCATCCTCGTCTCGTGCGGTATGCGGGAAACCTCGCCGAGCGGCTCGCCCAGCCAGTCCATCGAGATTTTGTTCGCGAGGCTCGTCTTCCCGGCGTTGGGCGCGCCGTAAAGCCCGAGGCAAACCCTCTTTTTCCTGCCGAACAGGCCGCGTATCCAGCCAAAAATTGAGTCAATCATCTAGCACCAACCCTACGCGCAATCGCCGAGCGCATTCCTTTCACTGGCCGCAGCAAGGAATTGGCTTCAGGGAATATTTATACCTTTTCAGGGGCAGCGCCCGGCGGCAGGCCAACGGGCGCCGCGAAAGCCGGCCCGTTTCGCGCCGTTTCAAGGCCGCGTTCCGGGCAGGCCGCGGCGGATTACTCCTTCGGGTATTTGGACACCAGGTCCGCCCACCACGCGTCCTCTTTTTCGGGCTCGAATTTCTGCGGGGCGGACGCTTTGCCGCCTTCCTTGATTTCAATCATCTGGCCGGGCGAAAGGCTTGCCGTTTCCGCGGGCGCCTCCAGCTGCACGTCCGCCTTGCCGTCGAGAAGCTTGAAGGCCATCTTCCCGCCCGAGCTTTGGAGCAGGACGTCCGCGTTGCGTATGAGCGCGGTGAATCCCCCGGCCGAGAGGATGAACGGCTCGGTGCCGCGCTCGACCATGAAATGGAGGCTGCCCTTGAACGATTCCACGACCACCTTTTTCGGGGCGCTCGGCAGGGGCAGCAGCGCGAGCTGGCCGAATTTGAACGTGGTGCCCGGGCCCGCGTCCTGCACTATCCCGGAATTGTAGAAGACGAGCCGGAGCTTCCCGGCGTCGCTGCCTTTCCCGCAGATTTTCACGGTGTCCCCGGTTCCGACCGCGATTCCGGCCTTGGCGTCGCACCAGTCGCTTGAACCCTTCCTGTTGACCCGTGGCCTGCCCGAAAACGAGGTTATCACGCCGCAGCTTGGGCATGGGCTGTACGAGTACGAGCACTTGAGCGCGCTCGTCACGCAGGCATCCTCGTCGCTTTCCTGGATTTTGGTCATTTTTCCGGGTTCAGCCGCCATTGGGGCCACCTCCATACCTGGTCTATTCGTCTTTGCGGATAATAAATAATATTGCGCAAGGCACGAAGGCGAGAAGGGCGAGCCCCGGCGCGCAGAAGCCGCCGGAGGGGGCCGGCAGCGGGGTAGCCCCCTGCTCCGGGGTTCCGGTTGCCTGCGGGCCGGGAGTGGGCGAGCCTTGCCCTGCCGGGCTCGGGCTTGGGGTTGGGGTTGGCGATGGAGCCGGGGTTGCCGCGCAGGTGCAGCGGTGGTCCTCGATTTCGCAGCCGCAGGGGACCGGCCTGCAGGCGTGGTCCGTGCACGCGAATTCCTCGAAGCAGTCGGAGTCCGAGCAGCAGCCGTAAGGAACGATTGTGTGGTTGCCCACGAGGCCGCAGCCGGTTATTTTGACGCACGCCCCGGCGCTGCATTTGGAGTCGCCCGGGCAGCTCGCGTCCGTCACGCATCCCGTGCACGCGTTGCCAACGCAAATCTTTCCCGCTGGGCAGGCGGAATTGTTGCAGCATTCGAAATCCTGCCAGGCGTGGTTGCGGTACTGCCCGCAGGACGAGTTCGGAGGGATGTATGTGCAAAGGCCGGTCGCAAGGTTGCATTTCTCGTCAATCACGCAGTCCGAGTCGAAGACGCAGAGACGCTGCATCCTGCACGAGTTCCGTATGCACGTGGAGTTGGCCGGGCACTCCGAGTTGTCGCAGCACATGAAGCTTCTCCACGTGTGGTTCACGATTTCGCCGCAGGTGCCAACCGGGACGGAGTAGCATTGCCTGTTCACGCAGTATTCGTCGGCCGCGCACTGGGAGCTTGAGGAGCATTCGCTGTGCACGCACTGGTAGGCGGCGCAGCCAAGTCCCCCGGCGCAGTCGGAGTCCGTCGCGCATTCCACGAACGGCTGGAACTGTATAGAGACCAGCTCGTCGCTTGACACGCATTCCCCTGTGTCAAGGTTCACGACGCGAAGCGTCTCGGTGATTGACGCCACCCTGACCTTGAACCTGCCCTGGAGCTCGCCCGTCGCGCCCTGCAAAACCCCGTCCAGCACGGACTCGGTGCCGTTCAGCCATGCGACCTGGAATGATGCCGACTCCTGGCCGAGCGCGCAGGAGCCGCACGTGCGCGAGCCGCTTTCCCCGCTGCATTGCGCGAACCCCGCGTCAACCGAAATCCTGTACGCGCGGACGTCCGCCCAGGCGTTGCCGAAAGCGACGCGCATGACTCCGCCCTCGCCCGCCGGCCCGGCGCCGATCGGTGAGAGGTAGACGCCTGCCGCCGCGAGGCCCGAGAGCGAGAGAAAGAGCGCTGAAGCGAGCAGGAGGCTTCTGGCGGTTCGGCGCGCGCAAATTCCCGGCATACCCCCATTTTTGCCGGTGCGAACCTTTTTAACGTTTCCAACCGCAATACCGATAACTGTTTTTGGGGGGTGCATCGGGTGGGTTTCCTGGAAAAACGCGATCCGGAGATTTTCAATGCCATCAGGGGCGAAATCGGGAGGCAGAGGGGGACGCTTGAGCTCATCGCGTCCGAAAACTTCACGAGCCTCGCGGTCCTGGAAGCGCAGGGCTGCGTCATGACGAACAAGTATTCGGAAGGCTACCCGGGCAAGCGGTATTACGGGGGAAACGAGTTCATCGACGTCGCGGAAAACCTCGCCCGCGACCGCGTGAAAAAGATTTTCAATGCCGAGCACGCGAACGTGCAGCCGCATTCCGGCTCGAGCGCGAACATGGAGGCGTATTTCGCGGTCTTGAAGCTCGGCGACAAGATTTTGAGCCTCTTCCTCCCGGAAGGCGGCCATTTGTCGCATGGGAGCCCGGTCAACTTCTCCGGCCAGTTCTACAAGATTGCGCACTACCACCTCGACCCGGAAACCGGGATGCTTGACTTCGACGCGATTAGGAAGGCGGCGCTTGCCGAAAAGCCGCAGATGATTTTGTGCGGCTATTCCGCCTATCCGCGAACCGTTGACTTCAAGGCGTTCAAGGAGATCGCGGACGAGGTCGGCGCGGTGATGATGGCGGACGTCGCGCACATCGCGGGGCTGATTGCCGGGGGCGAGCATCCCCACCCGTTCCCCTACGCGGATATTGTTACTACCACCACGCACAAGACGCTGCGCGGGCCGCGCGGGGCCGTAATCATGTGCAGGGAAAAATACGCGCAGGCGGTCGACAAGGCGGTTTTCCCCGGGATGCAGGGGGGGCCGCTTGACCACGCGATTGCCGCGAAAGCGGTGTGCTTCGGCGAGGCGATGAAGCCCGAATTCAGGGGTTACGCGCGCCAAATCGTCTTGAACGCGAAGGCGCTCGCCGACGAGCTGATGGGCAGGGGCTTCAAGCTCGTTTCAGGCGGCACGGACAACCACCTCATGCTCGTGGATTTGCGCAGCAAGGGCTGCACGGGAAAGGAGGCGCAGGTTTGGCTTGAGGCCGCGGGCGTAACCGCGAACAAGAACATGGTGCCTAACGACGACAAGTCGCCTTTCGTCACTAGCGGCATCCGCCTCGGCACCCCGGCGCTCACGACGCGCGGGATGAAGGAAGGCGAAATGCGCGAGATTGGCGGAATGATTGACAGGATTGTCGCGTCGAAGGGCGACGCGGCGGTGGCGGCGAAGGTGAAGGGCGAAGTGTCCGCGCTTTGCGCGCGCTTCCCGCTTTACCCGGAGCTTGAGTGGTGAATGCCTGCGCGCGGTGTCTCCCATGGCTGCGGAAATAATTGACGGGCGCAAAATCGCGGACTCGCTTCTTTCGGCCCTCGCGGAAGAAATCCGGGGCAAGGGCCTGAAGCCCAAGCTTGCGACCGTCCTCGTCGGCGAGGACCCCGCTTCGGTGTCCTACGTCGCCGGAAAAATCAGGGCGTGCGAAAGAATCGGCGTCGCGAGCGACGCGCACAGGCTGCCCGCCTCGGTGACCGAGGGGGAGCTTCTCAAGCTCGTGGGGAAGCTGAACGCGGACAGGTCGGTCCACGGGATTCTGGTGCAGTTCCCCCTGCCGCCGCACCTTAGCGAGAAGAAGGTTACCGAAGCCATCTCGGAGGAAAAGGACGTTGACGGCTTCAGCCCCCGCAGCCTTGGCAGGCTGTTCGGCGGGGACGAGTCGATGCCCGCGGCCACGCCTGCCGGCGTGACTTATTTGCTTGAGGCCGCGGGCGTGCGCATCGCCGGCTCGCATGCGGTGGTCGTCGGGAGGAGCATCACGGTCGGAAAACCGCTTGCGGCGATGCTCTTGAACCGGGACGCGACGGTGACCGTCTGCCACTCGAAGACGAGGGACCTCGCAAGCCACACGCGGCAGGCGGACATCCTGTGCGTCGCGGTCGGGAAGCCGGGAATGGTTTCCGCGGGCATGGTGAAGAAGGGCGCGACCGTCGTTGACGTCGGCACCACGCGGGTGGACGGGAGGCTCGCGGGCGACGTGGATTTTGACGCGGTCAGGGAGGTCGCCGGAAAAATCACGCCCGTCCCGCGCGGCATCGGCCCCATGACAATCGCGTCCCTGATGCGGAACACGGTTAGGGCGTGCGAGCGGGCGGCCGCAAGATGATTGCGCTTGGCTGTCTTTCAGGCTGGTTGGATGGACGTTTTGGACGAGGTTCTCGCGCTTCCGAGGAAGATGGGCCCCGGCGACCTCGGGCCCATGGGGCGCCTCGTCGGGGAGGCGGGCAACCCGCAGAACCGCTTCAAGGCGGTCGTCGTGGGCGGCACTAACGGGAAGGGCTCGATTACCGCGATGGTCTCGTCAATCCTCGCAAGCTCCGGGTTCAGGACGGGCGCGTATTACTCGCCCCACGTGGACTGCATCGGGGAGCGCATACGGGTCGGCGGCGAAAACATTCCCGAGGAGGACATCGCCCGCATTTTCGCGGAGAGGGTCAAGCCGGTGATTGCCGGCGGGCTCGAAGTCTCCTTTTTCGAGGCGATGACCGCGATCGCGTTCCATTATTTCGCGGAGCAGGAGGTTGACTACGCGGTGCTTGAAGTCGGGCTCGGCGGCAGGTTTGACGCGACGAACGTTGCAGACCCGAGGGTTTCGGTCGTCGCGACGGTGGACCTCGAGCACACCGAGATACTCGGCGGAAGCATCGCGCGGATTGCCGCGGAAAAAGTGGAAATCCTGCGCAAGGGCGGGACGCTCGTGACGAATGAAGACAAGGACGAGGCGATGGCCGTTTTCGTGAAGGCGTGCGCGGAAAAAGGCGCGGAGCTCTTGCGCGTCGGCCGCGATGCGCGCGCCGAGAAGCTGGCCTGCGACGACAAGGAGAACGTCTGGAGAATCAGGTCCAGGCACGGCGAATACGTCGGGCGGCTGAAGCTCCTCGGCGAGCACCAGGCAGGCAACGCCGCGGCGGCAGTGCTTGCGGCCGAAGCGCTGCGCGAGCCCGGGATTACCCGGGAATCAATCGAGCGCGGCCTCCGCGGCGCCTTCCTTCCCGCGCGGGTCGAGGTCGTCTCGCGCAACCCGCTCGTGGTCATGGATGGCGCGCACAACCCCGCCGCGATGAGGGCGCTTGCGAGGGCCTTGAGGCTTTTCCCGCACAAGCGCGCCGTTCTCGCAATCGGGATGATGGCGGACAAGGACATCGGGGGGACGGTCAGGGAAATCGCGCCGCTTTGCGGCAGGATATTCGTCAACAAGCCCAACGTGCCGCGCGCGGCAACCCCGGAGGCGATAGCGGGCGAGGCGAGAAAGTACTGCCCGGACGTGGAAATCGTTCCGGACGTCCGGGAGTCGTACGCGCGGGCGGTTTCGTCGGCAGGCGAGGGCGGCATGGTCGTCCTCGCGGGCTCGATTTACATGGTTTCCGAGGCGCGCGGGAAGGACCGGCTGGGGTTGTGCCAGTGATTGGGAAAACCGCGTTGCGGAAGACGATGCGTGAAACGCTGTCCGGCATGCCGGAGGCCGACTTGCGCGAAAAGAGCCTTGAAATCGGGCGCAGGCTCGCCTCGTCGCGGGAATTCGCGGAGGCGGCCTCAATCCTCGCCTACGTTTCCCTGCCGGGCGAGCCGGAAACGAGGGGAATAATAAAGAAGGCGCTGCGCCTAAAGAAGGCCGTGTACGCCCCGAAAGTGGAGGGGAACTCCATTTGCGTGTGCAGGCTTCACGGGCTTGAAGGGCTCAAGCCCGGAAGGTTCGGGATATGCGAGCCGCCGGGGGAGGCCAGGTGCGGCGTCCACGAGTTCGGAATCGTGCTGGTGCCCGGGCTTGCGTTTGACCCGCAGGGGCGCAGGCTGGGGCGGGGCGGCGGTTTTTACGACCGGCTGCTCTCGGAGGCGTCCGGGGAGTTCGCGGCGCTCGCTTTCGACGAGCAGGTCGTGGCCCGCGTCCCCACCGCGGCGCACGACGTGCGCGTTGACAGGATTTTCACGGACAAGAGAGTGATTGAATGCCGAAAAAGCTGAGGGTCGCGGTGCTCGCGAGCGGA
>JAQTMQ010000008.1 GCA_028714235.1 Candidatus Iainarchaeum sp.
CGAACCCGAGCCAGTAGACGACGACGCTGGGGGCGAAGAGCTCCACGTACTTCCTTATCTGCTAGTTGTAGTTGCGCTTCATTTCCCACGAGTCGCCGAAATAGCCTTTGGACTCGAACCAGTGCACGGTGCGGCCCCGGTACTTCGCGGATTTCTTGAGCAGGAAGTCCGGCGTCTTCTCCTCCCCGGCGCGGTCCTTCTCGGTCCAGAAGTCGTAGCCGTGCGCGGCAAGCCATTTCTCGAGGTTGCGCTCGTGCTTTTCTCCGCGCTCGCGCTGCTCGGCCGCCGCCCAGTCCGAGTATATGAAGTCCTCGCGGATGGCGTCCGCAAGCTCCTTTTTCAGGCGCGCGTCCTTCAGCGACTCCGGGTTCCTGACCGCTTCGCGGAACATTTTTTTGGAGAACCCCTTTTCGGACAGGATGAACGAGGCGCAAAGCGTGGGCGCAATCCTGCAGTAGCGGGAAACCTCGGTCAGCGACTTGCCCTTCTCCCAGTGCGAGTGCAGCTCCCTGCTCCGCGCCTTCACCTTGTAGAAAAGCGCCATCGTCTCGCGCACCATCTTGTGGGCGAGAAGCGACATGAGCGTGGAATGCGGGATTCCCGTCTCCCTCCCGACCCTTTGCGCGTCCTCCGGCGAATTCAGCCTCCGGAGGAGCGAGTTGTATTCCGCCTGCGTCATTCTCACTCAGGTTCACCTTTGCTGCCGTGCCCAGCGTTTTACGAAGGAAAATTCTGCTCGCCCCCGTCTAATAAGCTTTTGCGGGCGGTCCGGGGCAAGGTTAATTAATCGGGGGCAGGCACATGAATCCGGTGGACGGATGAAAGCGAAAAAGCAGGCGCCCGGAAAAAAAGCGGTTCACTTCCCCGCTTTCATCGCGGAGAAAGTGGCCCGCGAAATAGAGCGGGCGGACGGGGAAGTCTTCTCCGGCTCGCCGCTGAAAGACAGGGGGATTGAGGGGACCGTGCTCCGCTGCCTCGCGGTCCGCGCGCTCAGGAGCGGCTCGCGGGTCGAGGAAGTGCGCGTCGCGCCCGAGGACCTCCGCGTGGCGGACGGCTGGAAGGTTTACGTTGAAAGCTATTCGTCGCTCACCGGGAACAAGGGGATAGCCGACCACCTGCTCGTTGACGAGAGGGGCGCGCTCTTCGCGTCCCCCGCCCTTTCCGGCTTCATCAAGGGAAAAATCGTCGAGTTCGCGGGGCTCCACAAGCTGTAGGCCGGCTGGTTCCCATGGCTTTGGTTGCGCGCGGCGCGGAAGCGGTCCTTTCGCGGAAAAAGTTCCTCGGCTTCGACGCGGTCGTGAAAGACCGCGTCCCCAAGGCGTACCGCGAAAAGGAGCTTGACCTGCGCCTCCGGAAAACCAGGACGAGGATTGAGGCGCGCCTACTCCACGAGGCGAAGAACGCGGGCGTGCTCTGCCCGGTCGTCTATTCCGTGAGCGGAAGCGAGCTGGTGGTTTCCTTCGTTGAAGGGGAATCGCTCAGGAGCGAGCTTTCGCGGAAGGCGAAGGAAGCGCCGTCGTTTTTGCGCGGAGCCGGCAAATCGCTCGCAAAACTTCATTCCGCCGGAATCGTCCACGGCGACTTCACGACCGCCAACGTCATCGTTTCCGGAAAAAAGGCGTGGGTCATCGACTTCGGGCTCGGCGGCTTCAGCAAAGAGCTTGAGGAGCGGGCGATTGACGTCCTGCTCATGAAGAGGTCGCTCAAGCCGGCCGAGTTCAGGCATTTCTTGGATGGTTACCGCTCTTTTCCGGGCTCGGCTAAGGTGCTGGGAAAACTGAAAGAAATTGAATCCCGGGGAAGGTACGTGGTGAACAGGATGGCGGGGTAGGACCGGTTCAAGCGAGCATTCCCGCGACTATTGTTGAAACGACTAATCCAATTGGCAGCGCGATTGATGACAGGTTAGCCAGATATTTCGAGTCGAGCCCGTGCTCTTTTGCGAAGACGAAGCAGAGGATGCTCGGGGGAAGCTGCGCGCCAACGATTACCGAGGCGCGCCCGATTCCCGTCAAGCCGAAGAGGGAAGCGACTGCGACGCCGATTGCGAGGCCCGCTCCCGTCTTGAGCGCGATGCTGAGCGCGGGAAGCTTGAGCGCGCCCAGGTGGGGGTGGAACTCGATTCCGAAGGAAAGCATGACCAGGAAAAGGAGCGGTGCTCCGGCCATTGAGAGGAAGCTTGAGAGGGTCGCGTTCTGGTAGCCGGAAAGGTTGAGGGCGAAGCCGATTGCGTCCGCCCAAATCAGGGGGTTGAACGCGAGCATGGGCGCGATTTCGCGGGAGTCGAACTTCCCTTTCCCGCTTATGGTGGAGATTGCGTAGACGGCGGTGAAAAGGTAGAGCGCGTTCCCTATGTCGAAGACCACGAAGCGCGAAAGCCCTTCGGCCCCGAAGACGGCGAGGATTGCGGGGTAGGCGATGAGCGCGCCTTCAAGCGAAGGGAAGGCCGTGACGAACGAGCCTTTCACCGGGCCTTCAAGCTTGAGGAGGCGCGCGAAAGCGAAGCCCAGAACCGTCAAGGGGATTACTACTGCGAAAGCGGAAGCGAAAAGGTTTAGGAGGGAGGCCTCGAGCCTCGCGCTCCAGATGGCCTGGATGATTACGGCCGGGAGGATCGCGAACAAGAGGATTTTGGAGAGCGGCTTGGAATCCGCTTCGGAAAGCACTCCCGCGCGCTTGAGGATGAAGCCCAGGAAGAATATTGCGAGGCCGAAGAGGGCGGTTTCGTAGGCAGCCATTGCTGGGGATTAAGCTCGCGGTGCTTAATAACCAGCCATTTTCGGGGAAAGGGCGCGGGCGCGGTTCAGCCTTAAAGCTCGCCCACTCTCCTCTTCATCCTGCGCTTCAGGCGCTTGCGCCTTTTCTTCACCCATTTCCAGCGCATTCTTCCCTTCTTTTTCCATTTGCGAGGCCTTGCCCCCAAAAAAATCACCTAAAAGCATTCACTCAAGCGTTAATCGCGGCTACTATTTGGAAGGAAATGTTTATTAAGGAAAAGCCGGCGGCGGCCGGAGCGGGTGCGGAGGACTGCCGTGCTTTTAAGCGGTTTGTGAGAAAGAATTCAGTTTCGCGGCTTTTTTGGTGGTCGGCAATGGAAGGGAAAGTGGACAGGATTTGCGCTTTCATAAGGTCGAAGGTGGAGAAGGCGGGCGCGGACGGGGTCGTCGTCGGCGTGAGCGGCGGCGTGGACTCGGCGCTCGTCGCCGCGCTTTGCTCGAAGGCGCTCGGGAAGGAGAACGTCTACGGGCTCATTCTGCCCGAGCGCCCCACCACGCCTGAAGACGCGCTCGGGGACGCGCGCGAGGTCGCATCGCTTTTCTGCGGCAAGGTGAGGGAAATAGACTTCACCGGCGTGTACGGGGCTTTCGCCGCCGCGATGCCGGATTACGCGGAAGGCGCGATGATTCCGAACGGCAACCTGCGCGCGCGAATCCGGATGTGCGTCCTGTACTATTACGCGAACAAGCTCGGCCTGCTCGTCGCGGGGACGGGCGACAAGTCGGAAATCGCGCTCGGCTATTTCACGAAGCACGGGGACGGGGCGTGCGACTTCCTGCCGATAGGCGACCTGTACAAGATCGAGGTGAAGGAGATGGCGCGCTTCCTCGGCGTGCCCGCGCAGGTGGTCGAAAAGAAGCCTTCGCCCGGGCTTTGGGTGGGGCACACCGCGGAGGGGGAGCTCGGCCTCGATTACGGGGCGATTGACGCGCTCCTGCGCGCCGTGGACGAGGGGGAGCCGGTTGCCGAAGCGGCGGAGCGCGCCGGCATAAAAAAGGAGTCCGCCCAAAAGGTTTCCAAGATGAACGAGGCGTCCGCGCACAAGCGCGCGATGCCGGAAATCTGCTGGCTTGGCTGAGGCGTGGTGCGAATGGATTTGGAGAGGAAAATAGAGCTCGTTTCAAGGCCGCCCACCGAAGAGGTGCTGACGAAGGACGAGCTGCGCTCGCTTTTCGAGACGAACGACCGCCCGAGGCACTACATCGGCTTCGAGATTTCGGGGAAGATTCACGTGGGGAGCGGCGTGATGACCGCGCTCAAGATTAAGGACTTCCTGGAGGCGGGCGTGAAGCCGACCATCTTCCTCGCCGACTTCCACACCTGGATTAACAACAAGCTCGGCGGCGACCTCGAGAAAATCCGCGAGGTCGCGCGCGGCTATTTCACGGCGGGCTTCGTTTCGCTCGGGCTTCCCGAGGACAAGGTGGACTACGTCCTCGCAAGCGAGCTTTACGACCTCGGCTACTGGAGCGACGTCATCAGGATTTCCAAGGCGACGACGCTCGCGCGCATGCAGCGCTGCATGGTAATCATGGGGCGGACGGAGGGCGAGGCGGTGGAAAGCGCGAGCATGCTTTACCCCGCGATGCAGGCGGCGGACGTGTTCAGGCAGGACCTGGACATCGTCCACGCCGGGATGGACCAGAGGAAGGTGCACGTCCTCGCCCGCGAAGTCGCCGAAAAGCTCGGGAAGAAGAAGCCGGTCGCAGTCCACGCGCACCTCCTGCAGGGGCTCCAGCAGGCCTCAAGGATGGGCTACGACGTAGACGCGAGAAAGGACCTCGAGATTTCGGGGAAGATGAGCAAAAGCAAGCCCGGAAGCTGCATCTACATCCACGACTCGGTTGAAGAAATCAGCGGGAAGCTGAAGGACGCTTACTGCCCCCCGAAAACAATCGAGGGGAACCCGGTGATGGAGCTCTGCGAATACGTCCTCATGCGCGAGGAAGGGAAACCGCTTGCCGTGGAAAGGCCGGCGAAGTTCGGGGGAAACGCGGAGTTCGGTTCCATAGCCGAATTGAAGAAGGCCTACTCCGAGGGCGCGCTGCACCCGATGGACCTCAAGGGCGCGGCCGCGCGCGAGCTTTCGGCACTTCTTGCGCCGTGCAGGGAATACTTCGCGAAGAGGCCCGAACTCATCGCGCAAATCAACGAGGCGTCGGTCACGAGGTGAGCGGTTGCCTCACGCGAAGAGGACGCGGCTACTGAAGATATACTTTCTCCTCTTCAAGCGCTTCGGCCACAGGAAGTGGTGGCCCGGCGAAACCCCTTTCGAGGTCATGGCCGGCGCGATTCTCACGCAGAACACGAATTGGGCGAACGTGGAGAAGGCAATCGCGGAACTCAAGAAGCGGAAGCTGCTTTCGCCGATTGCGCTGTCCTCCGTCCCCAACGCGGCGGTTGAGAAAGCCATTCGGAGCTCCGGCTATTACCGGCAGAAGGCGGAGAGGCTGAAGGGATTCTCGCGGTTCCTCTGCGGCCGCTACGGGTGCGACCTGCAAAAAATGTTTTCGCGGCCCGCTGGCGCGCTGAGGGGGGAGCTGCTTTCCGTGAAGGGAATCGGGCCCGAGACCGCGGACTCCATCCTCCTTTACGCCGCAGGCAAGCCCGTTTTCGTCGTTGACGCCTACACGAAAAGGGTTTTTTCGCGCGCCGGGATGATTCGCGGCGACGAGGGATACGACGACGTGCGCGCGTTTTTCGAGAAAAACCTTCCGCGCGACAGCGCTCTTTTCAACGACTACCACGCGCAAATCGTGGAGCTTGGGAAAAGGTTTTGCCTGAAGTCTGAGCCGGTCTGCTGGGCTTGCCCCGTCCTCGCGGAATGCCGTTTCGGGAGAAAGCGGGTTTATTAATTCGGGGGCGCGCAAGGTTTTCCATGGTCCGCCGCGTCTGGCTTGACGCAAACTTCCTGATGCTTCCCGCCCAGTTCAAGGTGGACATTTTCGCGGAGCTTGAGCGGGTGATTGAAGAGCCGTTCGAGCTTCTCGCCCCGAGCGGCGTGCTCGGCGAGCTCGGGAACGTTTCCGCGGGGAGGGGAATCGATGCCGCGGCCGCGCGCGTCGCCTTGAAGATTGCGGGGAGCGGGAGGGTGAAAATCGTCCAAAGCGAGGGGCCGGTTGACGACTGGCTTGCGGAGAAGGCGGGCGAGGGCGACGTAGTGTGCACGAACGACCTCGGGCTCATCAGGAGGCTGCGGGGGAGGAAGGTGCGCCGCGTCCAGATGGTGGGCAGGAGCCACCTCGGGTTCGCGAGGTGAGCCGCCTTCATGCGCTTCCGCTCGCTACCACCGGTATTCCTTGTATCGCATTTCCTCAAGGAACGATTCCCTGTCTCTTTTGCATCTTTCCAATAGCTCCCCAATATAGAGATTGCCGTATTTTTTGTGTCTTTCCCATAGCTCTCTCGCAACCCCTTCGATTTCAGGCATATTGCAATTCTTATAAAGGCTACTACCGATATCTACTAGCGTTGTCGACCTCGCCTCGTGCAAGTACCCCAAACCCAATATCCCCAATTCTATGGAGTCGGTGCTTAACACGAAATCACGGAGCAGCTCTTCGTAGTGTTTTCTAGCGAAGAAGTCGTCGTCCGGTCCTCCATATTCGCCTTTAATGATGAAGCTCAATGTCGTGGGCTCGTTGGCCCAGTCTTTAATGTGTCTTTTCGCGACCTTCTGGAGTTCGGGCAGATTGCATTCGTGTTCCCCATCAGCGATACGCTTTACGGATGTGGGATCTTTGCATATGAGGTGTAGCAATGACGTTATACCCATCCCCTCATCGCTTGTCCATTCCACGGAGAGCTTGGTTGCAGGGAAGTCACCTTTTTGAAATGATTCAAGTACGCTCCCGGGGTCGTCAGCCCAAGCGCGTAAGGCGCCCTTTGCAGATTCTTGGAGTTCGGGCAGATTGCATTTGTACGTGTCTGGGAAGTGGGCATGCGGGGCGTATCTGGCAATACAGTCTGCCTCTGTTGGGAGATGTTTGACCAGGTAATCCAATCCGCGCTCCCCCAACTCCAGCGAGCTAGTGCTTCTCACGAACTGGCTGATAAGGTAACAGTCGTTTTTACCGATAGCTTTGTCTAATGCTGCGGGGTCGTCGGCCAAGGCCTGAAAACCCTTTTTTGCGAGTGTCTTGAGCTCCGGAAGCACGCACTTCTCCTCAACGGCAAGATCGAAAACATACCCAGGGGATTTCTCGGTCAGGTAATCCAATCCGCGCTTCCCCAACTCCAGCGAGCTTGTTTCCATCAAAAAATCGCGGATTTGTATGGTGTCCCCATGTTTGAACGCCTCTTCCCACTTCTTCGGATTGTTAGCCGCTTTGAATGCCTTGAAAATCGAGACCATCCGACCACCCGTTCAACACGCGAGGTTTTGGTATATAAATCTATGGCATGGTCGCGCCCTCCGCGGGGCCGCATCGGGTTCGCGAGGTGAGGGTCACTTGCCGCCAAGCATCTCGTCAGTCCATTTTGTGTAGCGCTTCCGGGCGGCGAGCTCTGGCTCGCAATGATCGCGCACGGGCCATCGCGTCCACGGCCACGTCCGTATTGGCGAACGCCTCGTTTCCGTGGTATTTAACCACTGCGCCTAACGCAACCCCCTCAAGATGTCCAACGTTGCACTCAACGTTCCCCATGGCGATATCCACTGCTTTCTTCGGTTCCACCCGTGCCAAGAAATTCAATCCCCGTATCGCCAATTCCAATGAGTTAGTATTCGCCACCAAATAAAGGGCCTGGTCGGGTCTGTATTCACTGATTATTTTGTCTAATGTTTCGGGGTCGTCGGCCCAAGCCCCAATGACTTTTTTTGCAACCCCCTGAAGTTCACGCAGATTGCACTTAGTGACTCCATTGGCGATATCCCCTACGAACGAGTAGTAAGTGTATCCACTGGACATAAGGTACTTCAACCCGCGCTCCCCCAAATCTTTCGAACTCGTCCTCTTCACCACCTCAAAGACTACGCTGGGTGCATCCTGGACGAAGTTTCTACGGATTAATTTGTCGAATGCGGCGGGGTCGTCGGCCCAGGCCTGGAAAGCGTTTTTTGCGAGTGCCCTGAGTTCCGGAAGCTTGCATTCCGTTTCCCCTACCGCAACGTCGTGAACCCAATCGGGGCGCCGAACAACCAAGTAATCCAATCCGCGCTTCCCCAAATCCACTGAGCCTGTCTTTTGCAAAAGCGTGAGGACTTGTAGGGTCTCCTCTTTAGTGATTGCCTCATCCCACCTCTTGGGGTCGTCAGCCTTTCCTTTGAATATTTTAAGAATCGAAACCATCCGCAATCACCCGTCTAACCTCCGAAGTTTGGATATATAAATCATGGCCGGTTGCACCCGAACGGCGGAAAAGAGGCATTCGCGTCTTATTTATAAACCTGCTTTCCGCAATTCAACCATTCATCTTTGCTAGGGTGCAGGAGCCGCCGCGAAAGGTAGTTAAGGGCGGAGCGATAAACTCATCCGAGTCCCGGGGGTAATGCTAATGTTCAGGGTTTACACCGTTTCCGACACAGTGAGAGTTGACCCGGCCTACTTCAAGATAGACTTGCCGGAATCCATCGCCATGATTTTGCGGGACAAGAACGAGCGCCGCGTGGACCCCGACTTGGGGATAGTGTTGAGCATCTGGAACCCGCGCGACATAAGCGAGGGGCGCGTGATTCCTGGGGACGGGGCGTCGTACCACAAGGTGGTTTTCGACGTGCTCGCGTACCTTCCGGAGGTCAACGAGATAGTGGAGGGGGAAGTGAGCGAGGTCGTGGAGTTCGGCGCGTTCGTGAAAATCGGGCCGCTTGACGGCCTCGTCCACCTTTCGCAGATTACGAGCGACTTTTTGACGTTTGACAAGAAGCTGCAGGCGTTCGTGGGAAGGGAGAGCCGCAAGACCCTGAAGAAGGGCGACGTGGTGAAGGCTAAGGTTTCCGTGGTCAGCGTGAAGGGAAACATCGCGGACACGAAAGTCGGCTTGACGATGAGGCCGGACGGCCTGGGCAAGGAGGAATGGCTTTCCGCGAAGGCCGCGGGCGGCGGGAAGCCGGCGGGCGCGAGGAGCGAGAAGGTTGACACGCGGCAGAGGAGGGAGAAGCCGGACAGGAGGCAGAGGAGGGAGCGGGGCTCATAGGTGGTTTTCATGGCTGAAAAGGCTTGCAAGGGATGCAGGTACGTCACGATTGAGGGGACCGCGTGCGTGGCATGCGGCTCCACCGACTTGACCGAGAAGTGGAACAACTACGTGTACATCGAGGACCCGGAGAAGTCGGAGATTGCGAAAAGCATCGGCGCGAAGGCGCCGGGCAAGTACGCGCTCAACATAAAGATGTAGGATGCTTTTTTTCAGAGCGCGATTCGCCTTATGTAGAGCAGGCGCTCCACGTCCGAGGCGCGGAGTTCGCCCGCGAGCCTTCCGCCTTCCAGGACGGGCGCGATTGGCGCGTCCGCGGAGCGCATGCGCTTCCAGGCGTTGAACAGGTCGTCGCCGGGCCCGAATCCGGGCACAGGCACGGCAACGGAACTGACGGGCGTCCTTGCCCACGCGTTGCGCGGGACGAGGGCGAAGTCGCCGATTCGCGCCATCCTGTAGGCCGCGTTTTTCGGCCCGCCGGACACGAGCAGGCTTTCGGACCTGTTTTGGAGCGCGAGCTCGAACGCGCGGCGAACGGTTTCGTCCGCGGGAACGGCCGCCGCCTTCTTCCGCATCGCGTCCGCGACGCGCAGGCCCCCGGAGGCGGCCTGCAGTTGCGCCATTTCCAGCTCCGCGTCCGCGCCGAAATAGACGAAGAGGGCGATTACGCCGTTCCAGATGAGGAGCGAGAGGCTGTCCACGAAAACCGAGGCGGCGGCGGTGAGCAGGACGAACAGGAGGACGAGGGTCTTGCTCAGCCGGACGGAGTCGCGCGTCGCGGCGTAACGGGATTCGGTGCGCTGCTTGAGCGCCCTCCACGCGCGCCCGCCGTCAAGCGGCAGTGCGGGGACGAGGTTGAACGCGCCGAGGATGAAGTTTATCTGGGCGACCTGCGCGGCGAAGCCCGCGACGGGCGCGAACGGCGGCAGCAGCGAGACGGCGAGGGCGGCGGAGGCGATGAGGAGCGAGGAAGCGGGCCCGGCGAGGGATACGCGGAGCTCCGTTTCCGGGGGCATGGAGAAGTCGTCTATGACCGAGATTCCCCCGATCGGGACCAGGATTATCCTGCTCACCGGAACCCTGTAGCGTTTCGCGAGCAGGGAATGGCACAGCTCGTGGATGACGACCGAGCCGAAGAGGACGACCGCGAAAACGGCCGCATCGAGGCCGCCGAAGACGAGGAAGAGCGCCAGCAGCGCGGCAAGGGTCCAGTGGATTTCGACGTCCACCCCGGAAACCCTCATTATCCGCAAGGACCGCACCTCACCTTTTTTCCACCACCGCGTAACTTAACCCTTTCGTGAACGCGGGCGCGCCGTACGCGTCGAAGAGCCGTGAATAGTTACGGTAGAGGCCGGAGTCTATCGCGACGTAACGCCATTCCAGGTCCGGGCCGTCGATGAGGAAGTCGCGCGTCGTGAAGAGGTCGTTGAGCCCCCCCGAGAACGTGAAAGTGGAGTTCGCGGGCGCGCCCGAGTTCGCCATCAGGGCGCGGACGTCGGGCTCGCCGAGCTTCGCGGAGTCGGTCGCGAAAACCCATTTGGTGGCCGCGCGCTCGCCCGGGGACTCGTCATGCGCCTTGTAGAATAGTATGGTCGGGGACCAGTTCGCGATTACGAGGACGTCCTGCTTTCCGCTGAGCATGTAGCCGAGCTCGCGGGCGTCCGTCTCGGCAAACGGGCGGGAATACGGGCCGAGGATTATGGAGAATGCGAGCAGGAGCACGAAGAATGCGGCCGTGAGCTTGTCGAGCTTCCCGCCTTCAAGGATTCCTTTAGCCGCGAAGTAGGCGGTCGGAGGGATGAGGGGGAGGAAATACCAGTACATCGTCGTGCCGACGAGGCCGGGGAGCGCGAAAAGCAGCCAGAACGCCATGAGGACGTCGGGCCCCTTGAGCGGCCGCGCGCCCATGATGCCTTTGCCGGCGAAGACGAACCACGGGAACGCGTAGAACGCGAGGAGGACGAGCGAGACCAGGATGTCGCCGCCGAGCTTGTACGTGAACGGCTGTGCCCTTTGCGCGTTGAAAAAGTATTCGACGAGCAGCGGGGCGAGCAGCCCCTGGCTTGCGAACAGCGCGGCGTGCAGGGCGGCCGCGAGAGCCGGAGCCGCGAAGGTCGCGATGAACGCGGGCCGCGCGAGGAACTTCCTGTCCGAGAAGAAGAAGTGGGCGACCGCGAGCGCGGGCAGGAGGAGGGCCGCGTAGGTTTTCGTCAGGAACGCCAGGAAGCTTGCGGCGGACGCGGCGGCGAGGAAGAGGCGCATCCTGCCCGAGTCCCGGCTTGAATGGGCTTCGCCCGCGCGCACGTAAAAGTAGAGGCCGGACAGCGTGAGGAGCATGAGCGTCGAGTCCGTGAGTAGCGCGGTGTCCGCGAGCGCGGTCACGTTCGACGCCGCGTAGGCGGCGGCCGCGAGTATGGAGAGGTCCGCGTTGCCGGTCAGGCGCTTGAGCAGGAAGAAGAGGGCGAGCGTGGCCGCGAAGCCGGCGATTGCGGGGGCGGCCCGGTACTGGTTTTCAATCCCGACGGGGAGGACGTCGCGCGCGGCCAAAACGACGGGCGAGCAGTAATAAAAGAAAAGCATGGGCTTCCACGTGAAGGTTTCGCCGTTGAAGGCCGGGAGGATTTCCGGCTGTTGCAGGAGCTCGCTTATCGTCTGCGCGTAAAGCGCCTCGTCCTTGAAGAGCGGGCGCGAGTCGAAAAGCAGCAGGTGGGAGGACGCGAAGACTAGGGCGATGAACGCGATGCCGAGTGCTTCGCGCGAATCCACGCGCTCACCCGAGCCGCCCCTTCAGGTAAAGGATTTTTGAGGCCATGTAAGCGACATCCGTTCTCAGGTCGACGGTCGAGCCCCTGCCTTTCTCGGCCCACCTTATCGGGATTTCGTCAACGCGCATGCCCTTCCTTTGCGCGCGCACGAGCATTTCAGTGTCCCAGAACCAGTGCCTGTCCTCGGTTTCGTCGAGAAGCGGCTGGATTTTTTCCGTGTCGAACGCCTTGAACCCGCACTGGTGGTCGGCAAGCCGCGAGCCGAGGATGAGCCTCACGAGCATGTTGAAGCCCTTGCTCGCGATGTCGCGCCTCTTGGAGCGCTTCGCCGAGGAGCCGGGCATGAGGCGCGAGCCCGTCGCGATTGCCGCGCCGTCCCGGATTCTTGACACGAGCTTGTGGAAGTGGCGGAGGTCGGAGGACAGGTCGGCGTCCATGTAAACCGAAATCCTGCCGTTCGCGTTGCGCAGGGCTTTCGTGAGCGCAGCGCCGCGGCCGAGCCTTTTCGCGGAATGGACGACCTTGACGCGCGGGTTCTGCGCCGCGATTCTTTTCGCGACCTCGAAAGTCTTGTCCCTGCTGCCGTCCTCGCTCACCACAATCTCGTACGAGCCGGTTTCGGCTTCGCACGCCTTCGCCACGTTCTCCACGCATTCGGCGAGCCTTTTCTCCTCGTTATGCACCGGCAGTATCACGGTGAGCATGAGTTTTCTCCGCATTGCGACCCCTCGCGTTAAATATTCCGGACCCGACTTCTTACATCATCGTGTATCGTTATGGGGGACGCAGGTATTAAATTCGTTCACGGGAAGCCCGCCCTCGTCGCGGGCGGGGTGCTCGCGGTCGCGGACCTCCACCTCGGGATAGAGCGCGAGCTTGACGCGAAAGGTCTCCGCGTCGGCGGCGTGGCCGAGGCGATGAAGCGCGGGCTGGTCGAGCTGGTTTGCGCCGAGAAGCCCGAAAAGCTGGTCATCGTCGGCGACGCCAAGCACCACATCCGCGGCGCGCCGAAAATCGAGTCGCTGGGGGTGAAGGAGCTGCTTGCCGAGCTGGCCGCCCTCGCCGAAGTAATCATAGTCCCCGGAAACCATGACGCGGGCCTCGAGGTCCCGGGCGCGCGTGTGAGCGTCGCGCGGGGAAGCGGAATCCGGATTGGCGGCGTCGCGTTCGCGCACGGGCACGCGAAGCCGTCCCCGGAAGCAATGGGCGCGGACTGCCTGGTTGTGGGCCACATGCATCCCTGCGTCGAGGTGGTGGACGAGCGGGGGCAGAAGTCCGTGGAGAGGGCGTGGGCGCTCATGCGCGCCGGGAAGCGCGCGCTCCTCGGGGAATACCCGGAAGCCAACCCGGGCATCCGGCTGGTCGTGATGCCCGCGTTCAACCCGCTCGTCGGCGGGGTTTTGCTGAACCGGGGGAAGGAAGGCGCGCTGAAGGGCCCGCTGTTCCGGAGCGGCATATTTAAATTGGCTGCCGGGGAAATTTTCCTGCTTGACGGTTCGGGGCTTTCGGGGCTGGAAAGCCCTTCAGGGCTTCAGGCCGGCGAATAATCTGGACAGGTGGTTAACTGTGAGCACGAAAGGAAGGGAGAAGCTCGTCAATTGCGCTTCTTGCGGGAGAAGGGTTCCGAGGACGAAGGCCGTCAGCTACCAGCGGGGAGTCGTCTACAGCACGGACCTGAAGACGGCTGACGACATCAAGGTTTTCGAGAGGCGCAAGGAGTACTACTGCCCCTCGTGCGGCAAGCACCGCAAGATTTACGACAAGAAGAAAAAGATGATGGCGAGGTACAACCAGTAGGCGGTTAGGGGTTTCAGGCCGGCAGGTGGCCTCTATGGCTCCATGCAAGGAGCATCCCGACAGGGAAGCGAAGTCAATATGCATGAAATGCGGCGAGCCCTGCTGCGAAAAATGCGTCGAGAACTCCCCGGGCCGCGCATACTGCCAGAGTTGCATGAAAAGCATCGCGGCGAGGACGAGGAACTACAGGCGCGGAAGCGTCACCCTCCCAATCGCCCTCGGCGCGCTCCTGTCGGCGGCGATAGGGCTTGCCACCCTTTTCGCGGCCGTGAACGCGGCGAACGTCCCGCAGCTCGGCTCCGGGCTCGGCGCCATAAGCCAGCTTCAGGCGTTCGCGGGCTCCGGGGACGGCCAGCGGTTCGGCTTCGCGCTCGCGTCCGCGCTCCTGTACCTCGTCCTCGGCCTCGGCATAATGGCGAACAGGCGCTGGGCGTTCTACCTCGGCCTCCTGTTGAACGCGGTCATGTTTTACGCGGCATTCAACCCGTCTGAAGGCTACCGGCAGTACTCCTCATACATGCTGGCCGCCCTTGCGGTGCTTTCCGTTGCGATACTGGCTGCGCGGAGAAACCTGGACATATGAGCCCGCTAAAGCGAAAGCCAGAACTCGTTTGAATCCGTCTTCTCGAGGGCTTGCGCAAGCGCCTTCCCGGATTTCGTCTTCAGCGCCTTCTTGGCCCCCGGAATCCATTCCCTCGCGTAGCCGTTCCCGGAGTCCACGTAGTCGCGCGCCTGCGCAATCATCTCGAGCAAATCCGCGTCCTTCGCGATCGCCGCTTCCCTCGTCTCCTGCGCCGCGAACTCGCGGGCGAGGGACCCGATTTCTTTCCCGGAAGCGACGCCTTCCAGCTGCTCGCCGAGCGCCGACTCCGCGTCCTTCCTCACGTAGCGCCTGGAAACGTAGCTCAGGTCGCCGACGCGCGCCTCGTGGATGTCGTGGAAAAGGCAGAGCTCGAGAACGCGCTTTTCGTCCGCCCCCTCCATCCGCGCGAGCATGAAGCCTATCAGCGCCGTGCGCCACGAGTGGTCGGCGACGCTTTCCGGGTTTTTAATCCCGATTGAAAGCCAGCCGGAGCGCGGGAGCTTCTTGAGCTGCCCCGCCTCGTGGATGAAGCGCGCCGAGGCATGAAACCCGTTTTTCCCGCCCATCGCGCGCACCCCAAATCAGCTCAGGACGTGCGCCTCGATGAGCCGCATCGCCTTCTGCGGCGAGCACGCGAGCTTGATGAAGCGCGTGTGCCCCCGCTGCCCCTTCCCCGAATCCGTGAGCGTGACGAGCCCGAGCATCTCCAGGTCGTTCAGGTATTCGCGGAACCAGCGCGCCCCCCGCGCCTCGGTCCGGCACCTTTTCGCGAGGGAGGCGTAGCGCTCGTACGCCTCGCCCGAAAGCAGGCCGTTCACGCGGCTGCCGCCGTTGTCGCTAAGGCTGGAGTATTTCCCGCCCTCGGACTGGAGGGATGCTATCGAGTACAGGACGATTTGCTGGTGCTTGGGAAGCGTGGAGATTGCCTCGACGGAAACGTCCTCGTCCACGAGGAGGCGCGCGCCTTCCACGTGCGAGTCCGCAATCGCGGTTTCGCCTTTCTCGTCCGCGAGCTCGCCCGCCTTCAGGAGCAGCTTCAGGGCGTACCTGGCGTCGCCGTTGTCCTGCGCCGCAATCGCGGCGGCGAGATTTATGGCCCCCTCGCCCACCGCGCCTTCCGCGAAGCCCATGCCGGCGCGCTGCCGCAATATCTCCCTCAGCTGGAAGGACGTGTACGGCGCGAAAACCATTTCGGTTCCCACGAGCGAGGAGCGGCTTCTCGGGTCGAGGCGGTCCTTGAAGGAAACCTTGTTGGAGATTCCAATCAGCGAAATCGCGCCCCTTTTCAGCTCGTCGTTGCTGCGCGTGAGCGTGTAGACCAGCTCGTCGAGGTCGCGCACCACGTCTATCTCGTCCAGGACGCACACGAGGCCCTTGCCGTCGCTTGAGACGTATTCGAGCACTTTCTCGTAAAGGTAGGAAATCCCGTAGCCGGGCTTGTAGTCCGCGGGCACGAATTCCTTCACGATTTTTTCGAGTATGCTGTACCGCGAGCGGTAAACCTGGCAGTTCAGGTAAGCCATCTTCGACGGGGTGCCCGCGGCGGCGAACTTTTCCATCACGTACTTGACCGCGCTCGTCTTCCCGGTCCCGGTTTTCCCGTAAATGAGGACGTTCTTCGTCTTGTCGCCTTTCAGGGCCGGGGACACTGTCTGCATGATTTTGGAGATTTCGGCTTCGCGGTTGGGAAGCGTTTCGGGGATGTAATGGTGCGAAAGGACGTTCCGGTCCCTGAAAATCGTGGGCCTGCTCAAGATGTCGTTAAATGAATCCATCCCTACCCGACCACCGCTTGCGTCGCCTTGTGCCGCCTTTGGGGAGCGCCGCGACCTAAGAAAGCTGAGGAGTTAAGCCGGGTGGGTTTAATAACCATTTTGATAAAAGCATTAGGTTAGAAAACGCGGGGGTCGGGGTTCGCGAGCGCGCCGCAAGCCGGATGGAAAAAAGCTTAATAAACCCGTTGCAATAACATAATGCCGGAATAAGCGGTTTAGTTTGACTTTGAGGTGAAGAAATGGGGATACTTCAAAACTTATCCAAGGCTCTTGGAATCGCCAAGGACATGGATGTCGAAGAATACATGGACACGGTCGAGCTCGAGAACGTGGACCTCCTCCACGAGCCAGCCGACTTTTACGTGAAGCCCGTCGCGCTCGAAAGCGAGTCCGACATCAAGGTCATCATGGACGAGCTCAAGCAGAAAAACATAATCCTCCTCAACATAACGCCGATGATGCGCAACCAGAACAAGCTCAAGCAGCTAATCGGCGAGTTGAAGCTTTACGTCACGAAGCTGAACGGCGACGTGGCGAGGATTGACAACGAAAAGCTCCTCCTCACCCCGGCGAAAGTGAAGATCGTCAAGAAGAGGGCTTGAGTCCCCCCTCATCCCCGGTTCTCCCTTCTTGCGCCCCATCCCGGCTCCGCTCCACCCTCCCCAGCTTTTTTCCGGCCTTAGCGAGCACGCCGATTACGGCGCGCGCCTCCATGTCGGTCACGAGGGCGCGGCCCACGAGCCTCTTGAACGCGAGCTTCGCCTTCCCCTTGTCCCTCAATTCCGCCCCGAGGCCGTCAACGATTTCGCCGAAAAGCCACAGCAGCAGCCCGAGCTCCTCTTTTGACGCGACCCTCCCGGACAGCGCCTCCCCGGACGGCCCGGACTCGGAGAGGGCGAGCTCGTAAAGCAGAATCGCGAGGGCGTGCGTTATGTTCAGGATGGGGTACTCCGCGCTCGCCGGGATGGTCACCACGAAATCGCATTTCTTCAGCTCTTCCGCGGACAGTCCCGTCCCCTCTCTGCCGACAAGCACCGCGAACCTTCCCTTCGCGCCCCTCGCGCGCCCGGCGAAGCTGCGGATTGAAATCGGGGCCCTCAGCGTGGACCTGCCCCTGACGAGGACGCCGCTCGTCCCCACGATGAAATCGCAGCCTTCCGCCGCCTCCTCAATCGACGCGAACCGCTTCGCGGAGAGGAGGAGCTCCCGCCCGTGCTTCGAGTACTTGACCGCCTCGCTGCCCGCTTTCGCCTTCGGGTTCACCAAAACCATTTCCTTCTGCCCGAAGTTCGAGAGTATGCGCGCCGCGTAGCCCAAATTCACGTCGTACTCCGTTTCCACGAAAATTATCCTGAATTCCGCCAAGCGAATCACTTCCACGCCAGCAGCACGGACAGGCGCTCGTTCCCCGCGCGCTTCCTCGCGACCGTCCTGAACCTGAATCCCGACTCCTTGAGCCTCTTCTTCGTCTCCCGCGTCCCGGAAAGCTGGCAGTCGAGGTAAAGCAGGATTCCGCCCTCCTTCAGGCGCGCGCCGAACCGCCCCAAGAACGGGTCAATCACCCTCCTGCCGTCCCGCCCCCCGTCCCACGCCGAGTTGATTGCGCCCTTGACCCTCTCGCCGGGCTTCGTCGGAAGGTAAGGCGGGTTGAAGATTATCACGTCAAACTTTTCCGCTTCCGGAATCGCGTCAAACAGGTCGCTTTCAACGAACCTGCATACGCATCTTTCGGTTGCGCCGTTCATTTCCGCGTTTTTCCTCGCGCATTCCACGGCTTCCGGGCTGATGTCGGCGAAAAGAACGCTTTTCGCCTTGCCCGCTGCCGCGATGCCCTGGATTCCGCAGCCCGTCCCCATGTCGAGCACGTCGCCCCTTGAGCGGCTGGCGACGGCTTGCGCGAGGAGGAAGGAATCGTCGCAGGGAAGGTAGGTCTCGCGGCTACAGCTAAGCTTTTTTCCGCGAAACGAAATCCTTGATGAGCTCTTCCGCTTCCGCATGCCGTGCGCCCCTCCGGATTATCACGGGCTTTCCGCCCGTCAAGTCTATCACCGTTGACGCTTCCGCGCAGCGCGTCACCCCGGAGTCCACCGCGACCCCGGCCGCCTTGATGATGCTTGGCGGAACGTCGGCGAGCCTTTTCGGCGGCTTCCCTCCGCTCACGTTCGCGCTCGTGGCGGTCAAGGGAAAGCCGAGCGACCTGACGAGGTTCGTCGTGAAGACAAAGTGCGGGAATCTTACCCCGAGCTTGCCGTCATGGGCGATTCTTTTCGGGAAAGCGCGCTTGGGCTTGAGCAGTACCGTGAAAGGGCCGGGGAAAAGGCATTGGAGCAGCATCGCCTCGTCTCTCCCGACTTCGGCGAGCCCGCAAAGCATTTCGAGGCCTGAAACAATTATCGCGACCGGGCGCGAGTCCCGCTTTTTCGCCTCGAAGACTTTTTCCACCGCCTTCTCGTCCATGGCGTTTCCGCAGAGGCCGTAAAGCGTGTCCGTGGGCAGGACCGCGAGGCCGCCTTCGGAGAGCGTTTTGTGCGCGCCCGCGAATGCCTCGTCGTATCCGCGCCAGGTGTCAAGCGAGAGCTTTTTTTTCGCTTTCACTCCCTCTCCCTCACGTCGAAAGCGAAGCCCGTCTTCCGCTCAAGCGCCGCAATCGCCTTGCCGCGCCTGCCAATGGCCTTAGGGATGTCGCGCGGCGACAGGAACAGGATTGCGCGGTTCCCGTCCAGAATCTCTATCTCGAAGTCCGCGCGGATTGCGCGCGCGACCATCGCCCGCAGCCGCGCCTCGTCAATCCTGGTTTCCATGCGCCTTCCCGTGGAAACCGGGAGTATGACCGTTTCCTCGCCGAACTTGTAAATCTCGTACTCCACGCCGCCCGACTCGAAGTCCTTGACCTCTATCACCGGGCGCGCGAGGTCCTGCTCGCGCATCCCGAACGGCACCTTCACGCGGAACTCGAGCTGGTGGACCTTCTGCACCTCGCCGTCCTTGATGAATATGATGGTGTCAACGATTTGCGGTATTACCCCCAAGTCCACCCTTCCCACGAAGCGGTGGACGGCGTCAATCGGGCGGTTCGCGTGCACGACGCCCACCATGCCTATCCCGGCAAGCCGCATGTCCGAATAAACGCGGAAGTCGGACGTCTTCCTCATCTCGTCGTAAATCGTGTAGTCCGGGCGCACGAGGAGCAGGATGTCGCTCGTTCCCTCGAACGACCCCTCAAGCGGCGCGTACTGCGTGATTTCGTCAACCACTTGCAGGTCGCGCGGCGACTCCATCGTCTTCACGATTTTTTTCATTGAAAGGTAGAACTCGGCGAGCGCGGCCGTGAAAGTAGACTTGCCGGCCCCCGGGGGCCCGCACACGATTACGCCTTCCGCCCTCCGCGAGAGGCGCTCCTTCAGCCGCTTGGAGAGCGGGTAGTCGTCAAGCGTGACCTTCAGGATGGGGTGGACGACCGTGATTTCGAGGCCGTCGCTGAAAGGCGGCCTCGCGATTGCGCACCTGAACTCGCGGAGCTGGACGACGGTCGCCCCCTTCCTCTCGATTTCGATGAACGCGTCGGCGCCCGCGCCCCTTTTCGCGGCCTCAATTATCTCCTTGGCCATCTCCTGCAGCTCTTCCGCCGTTAGCTTCGCCCGGCCTATGGCGCGCAGCTCGATTTTTCCGGGCGCGCCGACCTTCGCCTGCGGCACGCAGCCCTCCTTGAGGTGGATCGAGAGGGTTTGGGGGGTGAAATACGACTTGAACCCGAGCGCGAGGTCGCTCACTTTCGGCTCGAAATACCTCGTCTCTATCCCTTCGGCGGAAGCCACCTGGCTTTGCACCTTGTCCGACGTGAGCAGCGTGCCGGAATGCTCTTTCGCGACCGCCCGAATCAGCGCGTCAATCTCGCCCGTGCGCTTCGCCATGCGCGCCTGCGCCGGCTCCGGGCGCGGCCCCGCGTACTCAAGCGAGATTCTGCCTTCCTTCGCGAGCCCGACCAGCGCCGTTATCTCGGAGAGGCCCGCGCCCCCGGTTTCCCTTCCCACGTTCGCCTGGTGCTCGAGCTCCGCGATGACCGCGTTCGGAAGGATTATTTTCGCGCCCTCAAGCTCTCCGCTCGCAATCAGGTGCGTAACGCGCCCGTCAATTATGACGCTCGTGTCAGGGACGAAGACCTTGTCCATCGAAAAAAGCCTGCCGCTAAGGATACTCAGAAGCGCTTTAATAAGTTGCACTCAACGCAGGTTTTGCACCGAAAGGCCGTTTTGCACTTAAACGCCCGAACACGGACCTAAAGTCAGCCTATTACCCCGATTTGGATGAGCGTTAGAACGATTTGTAGCACGACTAATGCGGCCATCACACCTGTAAGCATATTGGCTGCTTTAGTTTGATTTTCCATACTCTCCTGCAAACGTGCAATTTTACCTAAAAATTCATTGGATTTTGTGGAATTTTCGTTGAATGCCTTCATTTCAGAATTCAAGTTTGAAAATGCTACTCGCAACTCATTCAAGGTGGCACTAAACGCCTCTATTTTCTTTATGTTTTGTTGTCCTTGGAATAGTTTTATCCAACTCCGCAACTCACGACTAAAGCGCAAATCCTCCGAACCCGAAAACGTCATGTCCAACCACCTCAAAATAATTTTCTGCTCAGAAAGCCTTAAATCTGCTCAAAAAGTCGGCTCTTCGGCGGGCTTCTTTAGCAAAGCCGGCTGCCCTGCAACCTTTTTAAATGCGATGCGCGCAAAAAGGAGAGTCCGTTTTTAGTGGATTTCACAGGCAAAGGTGGTCGAAGTGTTGGAAGGCGGAATGCTTTACCTTGGGCTGACCATAGGCGTCAGCCTCGTTTCGCTTGTCGTCGCGGCTTATTTCGCGCGCCAGGTGATAAAGTCGGACAAGGGCACGCCCGGGATGCAGGAAATCGCGGCGGCAATCAAGGAGGGCGCCGAGGCGTTCATCAGGAGGCAGTACTCGACCATCGCGGTGCTCGCGGTCGTTCTCGCGCTCATAATTTTCGGGGTTTACGCTTACGTCGGGAGGTTTGATGCCGCGTGGCACACGGCGGCAGCGTTCCTCGCGGGCGCATTCTGCAGCGCGCTCGCGGGCATAATCGGCATGTGGATTTCGGTGCGCTCCAACCTCCGCTCCGCGGCTGCGGCATCCAAGAGCGCGGGAAGGGCGCTCTTCATCGCGCTCAGGGGCGGGGCGGTTTCGGGCTTGACCATCGTCGCGCTCTCGCTTCTCGGCGTTTCCCTCACCTACCTCGCTTTCGGGGCCGATCCCCAGGAAACCCCGCTCTTGATTGTGGGCTTCGGCTTCGGCGCGTCGTTCATCGCGCTGTTCGCGCAGCTCGGCGGAGGAATCTACACGAAGGCGGCCGACGTGGGCGCTGACCTCGTCGGGAAAGTGGAGGCCGGTATTCCGGAGGACGACCCGAGGAACCCCGCGGTGATTGCGGACCTCGTGGGCGACAACGTGGGCGACTGCGCGGGAAGGGGCGCGGACCTCTTCGAGTCCACGGCGGCGGAAAACATCGGCGCCATGATTATCGGGGTCGCGCTTTACCCCGTCTTCGGGGTGAGCGGAGTATTGTTCCCGCTTGTGGCAAGGGCGTTCGGCCTCATCGCGACCATAATCGGAATCCTTTCCGTGCGGGAGCGGGACGGGGACGGGAAGGACCCGATGGCACCGCTCAACAAGGGGTATTACGTCACCGCGGTCCTCGCGACCATATTCTTCTATTTCGCGGTCATGTGGGGCCTGCAGCCGGTTGGCGGCGCCGCGGTGGACAAGATTTGGTTCTTCTATTCCGGCGTGATAGGGATAGTGCTCTCAATAGTGTTCATCCACATAACGCTTTATTACACGGGCTACGGGCACAGGCCTGTTGAGGACATCGCGCGCGCGTCGCAGACCGGGCCGGCGACCAACATAATCACCGGGCTTTCGGTCGCTTTCGAGAACTGCGCGCTCCCGGCGATTGCAATCAGCGCGGCATTGATTCTCGCCTACGCGTGCGGCCAGAACAGCGGTGTCGCGAACGGCGGGCTTTACGGGACCGCGATTGCGACCATGGGAATGCTCGCCACGTGCGCGTACATCCTCGCGATGGACACGTTCGGCCCGATTGTGGACAACGCGGGCGGAATCGTGGAAATGAGCCGCGCGGGCAAGGAAACCGAGCACAGGATGGCGAGGCTTGACGCCGCGGGGAACACGACGAAGGCGCTCACGAAGGGCTACGCGGTGGGGAGCGCCGCCCTGTCCGCGTTCCTGCTTTTCAGCGCGTACATGCAGGAGATATCCAACCTCACGGGCAAGGCGTTCACGGTCGTCAACCTCGCGGACGTGACCGTGTTCTCTGGCGCACTTCTGGGCGCGATGCTCGTCTTCCTGTTCTCCGCGCTCGCGATTCGCGCGGTGAGCGAGACCGCGCAGTACATCATCGTGGAAGTGCGCAGGCAGTTCAAGAACAAGGGCATCCTGAGCGGAAAGGTGAAGCCGGACTACGCGCGCTGCGTTGACATTACGACGCAGGGCGCGCTCCGCAACATGGTGCTTCCCGGCCTGCTTGCGGTCGCTTTCCCGGTTGCCGTCGGCCTCCTGCTCAAGTACGAGGCGATGGCCGCCTTCCTCATGGTGGCGACGATTGCAGGCGTGCTCCTCGCGCTCGTGCTGAACAACGGCGGCGGCGCGTGGGACAACGCGAAGAAGTACATAGAGGAAGGGCATTACGGAGGGAAGGGAAGCGAGGCGCACAAGGCGGCGGTTGTCGGCGACACGGTCGGCGACCCGTTCAAGGACACGGCCGGCCCGTCGCTGCACGTGCTCATAAAGCTGCTCGGGACGCTGACGCTCGTGCTCGCATCGCTGTTCATCTGAGCCCGCCGGAAAAACGCCTCCAGACGCGGTCCGGCTTTGATAGAACCAGAGGCCTTACTCGCCGACGAGCACGGCGTTCACGAGGCCGCTCTGCCCGGGCCTGCTCGTGACGCGCGCGTTCCCGATTTCGGTTTCAATCAGGCTGCCCTTGGTTATGACGTTCATCCTCGCGTAGTGCCTGTTGTCCGGGGACTCGAGCACGCGCTTGATTGCCGCCTTCCTGAAGCCGTTTTTCGTCAGCACGTTGGCGAACGCCGCCTTCTTCAGCTTCCCTTTCATTCCGCCGCCAAGCGTCCTCTCCTTCTTGAGCACGGACTGCTTGTCAACCTTGGTCGCGGCGAACGCGCCGCCTATCTCGGCGAGCCTTTTCCCGCGCGCCGCGCGCCTCTTTCCGCCGGTGCCGCCCCTCTTGGTGCGGCCCCTTCCGTGAAACTCTTCAACCATTCAAACCACCGCAAAACGAATTTTGCATGAAAACAAAACTGGCACCATGTTTTCGCCGTTTCCTATTAAAAGCATTGACCCCGCCAAACAGCCAGCATGAAGGCAGGCGCGCCAAAGCCGTACCTCGTGCGCTCGAGCGAGGCGAGCCTGAAGGCGCTAGTCGGGAAGCTGAAGGCGGCGTCGGCGCGCCCCCGCGTTTTCGCGCAGGCGTTCGACCCCGGCGCAATCGTCAGCAAGAGGCACCTCGAGCTCGCCTGGCTTCTCGCGGAATCGGCGTTCAGGAACGGCGGGAACCGCGCGAGGACGCTTGAAAACGAGGCGCTCCTGCGTGCCGCCGCAACCGCGAGAATCGGCGAGGCAATCCGGAGGGCGGGCGCAAGAAGCCCGCAAAAATTCGTGTTGCTGACGGACGCGAAGGGCGGCCGGCTGAAGCGGCTGCTGGACGCGATTGGCGGCACCGCGGAGAAGCCGGAATTCAAGCCGGACGAAAAGGAGGTTTGCGCGCTTTTCGGGATAAGCGGAAAGCTCCTGGAAAATTATTCCCTTGAGGAGCTCGTCCTGGAAAAAGTGGCGTTAAGCGGAGCCTGAAGGACGCGCTTCCGCTTCCTCATTTGCGCCGCAAAACCTCAGGCTTCCGCGGCCTCCCCGTCGTCAACGTACTTGGCCTCCAGCGCCTCCCTGATTCTTTTCGCCTTCTCCTCCCCGATTTTCTCGTCCTTCACCAGCTTCTCCTCGCCCGCCGTAATCACGCCTTCTACGCTCCCGAACTCCTCGAGGAGGGCGCGCGCGAGCTTGGGCCCCACGCTGGGCAGGGACTCCACGATCATCCTCTGGCGCCGCGGGAGCGAGAGCGCCTTCCTCTTCGCGGCGACCCTGACGGGCCGCTTGCAGGAAAGCTGCTCCCTTTTCGCGAGGGCGAGGATGAATTCGGCCGTCCCTTCCGCGTCCCTCGTGAAAAAAATGCTGATGCCGAACTCGAGCATGAGGCACGAAATCGCGCCGAGGACGGCGGGGCGCGAAACCCTTTCCCCGAACCTCTCGCCCTCGACCACGAGGACGGGCTTTCCGAAGCTTTCGCAAAGCCTTTGCGCCTGGTCGAAAAGCCGCGCGTCAACGATTGACGCCTCGAAGTCCTCGCGCCTCTTGCGCTCCACGCAGCACCTGTCCGAGACGACGAAGTCGCCGGTGGAAAGCTGCGCAATCTCCACGTCCGCGCCCTTCCCGCGGAGGATTTCGGCGATCCTGCTCCTGCCTTCGCGGTGGTCCGCGAAAACCTTCACTCGGCCTTCCAAGCCCTGCGCCCCCTTTCCCGCCCGAACCCCTTCGCGTATTCTCCGATTTCCTCGAAGCTGATGCTGCACCCGGCGAACTTGACGCCGTAAAGCGCGGCCTCGAGGGCCCGGGTCTCGAGCCTCCCGAAGCGCCTGAAATAGCCGCGCTCGAAGGCGATTATCACGAGCTCGCTGCTCCTGAACAGGCTCAATCCCGCGCACGTCCTCCTGAACCGGTCCAGGTATTTTTCGTTGACGCGGATGTCGCGGCGGAACTCGCCCGCCATGTGGCTCCTGAGCGCTTCCGGCTTCTCCACGAGGAACCGGAGGGTCCTCTCGTCAATCATGATGTTCTTCAGGCCGAGCTCGAGCGCGAGGGCAAGCGTTTCGGCCTCGCCCGCGTGCATTATCGGGACCGGCTTGTCGTTCTCGAAAAAAATGTTGTTCGCCACCCACAGGACCTCCTCCGTCCTCCCCCCCAGGTTCCTCGCGTCCGCGACGCTGATGAGGCCGTCGTTGAGCGCGAGCTCGAGGCGGACGGCCGGAAGCGTGTGCGACTTCAGCTTGAGCGGCTGGTCTATGCACTCCCGCTTCACTTCCCTCGAAATCAGGAACTCGCCCCTTGCGCGCCCCCCGCCGTCCCCCTCCTCGGCAAAGCACGGCTTGAGGTGCGCGAGAATCGGCAGGAGGCAGCAGTCCGCAAGCGAAATCAGGGAGCTGGAATCGCATGCGACGCTTCCGCTTGCAAACTCCCGCCCGGCCGACCCAACCCTGCCTCCAAACCGGCTCAGCAAAACCAAATACCCTCGTCTTCGGGGACGCAATGCCCGGGGAAAACCTTCCGCGCGCCCTTGAGCCTCTCCTCGAGCGGCATCGTCCGCCCGCTCCTGTCCGCCATCAGGGTCCTGCCCGAATACGCGAGGAGGTCGCGCTTGTGCGCCGAAGTCAGGGCGACCGCCTTGGAAAGCGAGAACCCCTGCGCGTAAAGCCTCGCCGCAAGCTTCGTCCGCCCCTTGGCCTCGAGGCCGTTCACGAACCGCTCGTCGGCAAGCTCAAGCCGCCGCATGTCCTCGATGACGCCGTGCATCTTCTTGAGGTACTGGCGCGTCTTCCCGCGCTTCACGAGCTCCTCGCAGGCGGCAATCTTTTCCAGCGCCGCGCGCATGAACCGCCTCTTCCCCCGCACGTCCCAGTAATGCTGCTTTGAAAGCAGCTTTGAAAGCATGTAGGAAACGAGGGCGACGTTGAACGTTTCCTCCCCGTCGTCGAGCGCCGTCGCGTCCGCGGCCGCCCGGCTCACCCGCCTCAATCCCGCGACGTCAAGGCCCGAAACGGCGGAGCGGAGGTCGTGCAACAACTCGGACAGCTGCCCCGCGGTCGCCATTGCGGAAAAGCTGGGCTGGAGGTCGTATAAAAGCGTTGCCCAGCGCGTTTCCCGCGCGCGGCCCCGCGGCAATCCCCTCGCCTATGGGCCCGAAAAATTGCCCGTTCCCCAAAACCGGGGCCAAATCCGCCTCATTTCGCGAATCGGGGGAAAAATCGGAAGAATCCAGTTGAACCGGCAGGCCTCACCGCAAAGCTTTTAAATAGAATCATGATAGAATCATGACTGTTCCGTGACAGGTCGTTCAAGCAGCGGGTGCGGGAATGGATGAGCCCAAAGATGTATTTAAGGATTCCGCCCGCGGGCGCGACCGTTTCGAGGAGAAGGTCGCGGACCTGAGGAAGGAAATCGACGACAGGAACGCGCGCCTGAAGGCGATGGCGGACAAGCTGAACGACCCCGTTTACCTTTCGGGGATGATGCTTTCCGTCCAGTCCGAGCGCGAGAACACGAACAGGATACTGAAGAACATTTACGCCGAACTCGAGCGCGTCAGGGAGCTCTCCGGGCGCCTGGAGCGCATCGAGGCGGCGCTCGCGGGCGGAGGAAGCGCGCCCGCCCCGGCGATGCCGCGGGGCGAACACATGCTTTCGGAGATTGACGAGCAGCTCGTCAGGCTCGCGAAGAAGAGGGGGAGAATCTGCGCCGGGGACGCGCAGCGCGCCTTCGGTTACAGGGGGAGGAACGCGGCAAGCGCGCGGCTGAACCGCATGTACGAGATGGGCGTGCTCGACAAGGCGCAGGCGGGGCGGACCGTGTATTACTTCGCCCGGAAATGAGCCGCGGGATGCTCGCGGCGGAATCACAACGGAATCATGCTTGCAGTCGCGGGCGAAAGCCCGCCAAAACGTGCAAGGCGACCAGACGCGAATCCGGAGTCAGTGAAGGCGTGCCAGCACCGATCCTGTTGGCACGAAAACTAACAAGCAGGGGCGGCGGGGATGGAACCCACCTCCCTCCGCCATCCGGCGGAGAAGCATTGGCGCGGACCTCGACCACCCTGCGCCAAGCCCGCCCGCCGCCCCTGCTAACCTACCTTCCGGCTCATTTTTCCTTCGCTAGTCTTTTGTATATCCGCTTCCTGTGGTCGATTAGCGTCACTTCTATCCTTCCCAATTCGTGGTTCACGTCCGCAATAACCCTGTAGTCGCCAACGCGAAGCCGGTAGTCCCGCCGTCCCCCGAGCCGCCCAAAGAAATGGAGCGGTTCCTCCTTCGCCGCGGTTAGCTTGCCGAATATCCTCCTGCGCGATTCCTTCGGCAGGCCTTCCAGGAATGCAACGGCCTTCTTGTCGAAAACGAGACCATAGCTCACAGGCCCAGCCTCTTTCTTGCCGCATCCTCCGCCACGAATTCGCCGCCCGATATCCTTTGCCGCGCCTTCTCAATCCGCTCAACGGCTTCCCTTGAAAGCTTTGGCTCCGTCTTGCACGTGTCAGCAATCCCCACCAGCTTCAGCACGACCTCGTCGTAGCTCTCGTTCCGGTACTCCCTGTACCTGTCAAGATGGGATTTGGTTCGCCTGTGCAGCCTTATACTGCATACCTCCATATACACCACGCATATCCATGTATATACACGTATATTTAAACCCCGTGCAAGGCGAGCTGGCGAATAAGCCGGGTTCCAAATCAGATTATTTTCGCGCCGCTCTTCGTCACGAGAACGGTTTCCTCGAACCTCGCCCCGAAGTCCGCGCAGTAGGTTGACGGCTCTATCGCGAGCGTGCAGTTTTCCACGATTTCGTCTGGAGAGTTGTCCGCGAACGACGGGTATTCGTGCACTTCCAGCCCGATGCCGTGGCCGAGGCTGTGCGACGGGAAGTCGAGGGCCGAGCAGTGCAGGTATTCGCGGTACGCCGCCGAAATCTCGGAGACCTTCCTTCCCGGCCGGATTTCCTTCAGGATTTCCCCGAAGATTGCCTTCAGCTTCTCGTACGCTTCGGCCTGCCTCCGGTCCGGCTCGCCGACGAAAAAGCATCTCGTGTGGTCGGAGCAGTAGCCCCCGGATTTGGCGCCCCAGTCCACGAGGACGATTTCCCCGGCCTCAAGCTTCCGTTCCCCGCTTTCTGCGTGCGGGAAGCGCGCGTTCCCCCCGAACGCGGCGATGGGGGGGAAGGACGCCTCGCACCCGGCTTCGAGGACGAGGGCCCAGATTTTCCTTTTCGCCTCAAGCTCGCTGGCGCCGGGCTTGAGCTCGAGGCCTTCGAACGCCTTGCGCGCGGTTTCGGCCGCGCGCCTCACGGACTCGGTTTCGCGCTCGCTTTTCCTCGCGCGCTGGAGCTGGAAGAGCCGGGAGGCGTCCGCGATTTCGCCGTCCGCGGCCTTCACGGAGTTCTCGAAAAAGGAGACGGTCGCCGAAGACTTGGAGAACGCGATTTTTTTGCAGCCCGAGAGCTCGCGGCCGAGGGTCTTCACGTAACCCCCGCGCGAGAACTCGAGTACGTTTCCCGGAAACTTTTCCTTTGCGAGCGTGAGGTTGAGGGGGTTTGCGATGAGCGACGGGGTTTCCCCGCGCCTTGCAATCAGGGTGCCGCGGTCCATCGCGATTTCCGAGTAGTAAAAAAAGTTGGCGTCCGGGCTTGCCGACGCGTCCCAGCTCGCGAGGAGCACCGCGTCAAACCCCGGGTTTGCCTTGAAGAACTCCTCAAGCCTGCCGAATGCCATGGAGAGCTTTTCCATGGAAAAAATTAATTAGGCTTGCGAAACGGCAATCGCCGATACCTCGGCCGCCTTTTCCCCGGCTTCGGGCCCCGGCTTCCCGGCTTCGCCTCCCGATTCCTTGCCCGCATTCCGCTTGAGCTCTATTCCCACGATGCGCGAGGTCCCGTCGCTTTTGGACACTCCGAGCGCGATGTCCGCGTTTGAGAGCACCTGGTCGTTGTGCGTTACGACTATGAACTGCGTGGACTTGGAGAGCTCGCCGAGCAGGCGCGCGAGCTTGAGCGAGTTCTCCTTGTCGAGGGCCGCGTCCGCCTCGTCCAGGATGTAGAACGGCGCGGGCTTGAACATCTGGATTGAGAACACGAATATTACGGACAGGAGTGCCTTCTCGCCGCCGCTCATGGACTCCAGGTATTTTTCCTTGCGCGACTCGTCCTTGACGAGGATGCTCATGCCTCCCTCGAACGGGTTCGCCGCGTTCTCGAGGGTGAGCGTCGCCTCCCCGCGCATCGTGTGCGAGTAAAGCCGCTTGAAGTTGTCGTTGAGCTTGTGGAACGTTTCCGTGAACACCTCCTTCTTGTGCGAATCGATTTCCTCAATCATCCTCATTACCGCGCGCTTCTCCTCGGCGAGCTTGCCGATGCGCTCCTTCACGTCCCCGATTACCGCCCTCATCTCCTCGTACGTTTCGGGCGCCTTCAGGTTCACGTTCCCCATCGCGGACATGACCGCCTCGCATTCCCTGATTCTCGCCTCAAGGGACTCCTTGTCGCCCTCGACCGGCGAAACGTCCAGGTAGCCTGCGGCCTCGGCCTTCAGGTCCGCGAGGCGGGTTTCCAGCGACGCCTTCCTCACCTCGAGCTCGGTTAGCTGCCGCCTCGCCCTCTCGGAGCCGTGCATGCGCTTGCCCCGCTCCTTCGCAAGCTCGCCAATCTCGCCGTCAAGCACGTTACGCTTCCCGTAAAGCTCGGAAAGCGCGCTCGAAACGTGTTTCGCCTTCCCCTCCTTTTCCGCAAGCAGCTTCGCCTTCCCCGCGGCTTCCTTCTCGAGCGCGGCAAGCGCCTTTTCGAGCGCGGCCTCGCCGGCCTCCAGCTCCTTCTCCTCCTCCGCAATCGAGGCGAGCCTCTGCCTCGCGACGCCCGCCTCCGCGCGCAGGCCGGCAAGCTTCGCCTCGAGCTCGGAGCGCATGCCCGTGAGCTTCGCGAACTCGTCGTCCATCTCGCGCGCCTTGGACTTGGCGCCGTACCCTTTCGCCGCCTCGATTTCGCCGGCGACGCGCTTCACGCCCGCGTCAACCGCGCCGGCTTCCGCGCGGGCGCGCGCCAAGCGCGTTTCGGCTTCCGCCTTCGCTTTCGCGTGCCCTTCCGCCTCCGCGCGGAGCCGCGCAATCCTGTCGGAAGCCTCCTTGCGCGCGGCCTTCCCGCGCTCGTCCGCCTCCTCAAGGTGCTTGAGCTCGATTTCGTTCGCCTTCAGCTTCACCTCGAGCTCGCCGCGCTCGCGCCTCTTCCGGTTCATCTCCTCGCGGATGGACTCAAGCGACGAGAACACGCCGTCCTTCTCCGATTTCAGCGCCTCCACTTCAGCGCGCAGCCTCTCGCCTTCCGCCTTGTCGCGCAGTCCCGCCTTCCTTGAAACCGTGCCGCCCGTGATTACCCCGCTTGCCTCGAACAGGTCGCCTTCGTGCGTGACCATGCGCGCCTTCCCGGGCCCGATTTTTTTCGCCGCGCCGACCGAGTCCACAAGCACGGTGTCCCCGAACACGTATTCGAAGGCGGGCGCGTAGGCCGCGTTGAATTCCACGTGCTCGATGATGAACCCGCTGCTTCCCTCCTTTTTCGCGGCCTCGCGCGCGTCGGCTGAGAAAACGAACGGCTTCTTGTCCAGCGGAATGAACGTGCATCTCCCGAGCTTCCTCTGCTTCAGGTACTCAATCGCCTTGGCGGCGACGTCGAAGCTTTCCACGACCAGGAAGTTGAGCCGGTTTCCGGCGCTTGCCTCTACCGCCTGCGAAAGCGGCTCGGGGAACCTGCAGAGCTCCCCCGCGGTCCCGTGCACGCCTTTAAGCATCCCGCGGTCGCGCAAGTCGAGAATGGAGCCGACCGCCTGCATTTCCGGCGTCTCCTTCATCGCGGCAAGCTTTGAGGCGACCGTGACGTACCTCTCCTTCGCCTCAAGGAACTTTTTCTCGACTTCGGGAAGCCGCCTGTTGAGCTCCTTTTCCTTCGCGAAAAGCCGGTCTATGTCGCCCTCCACGGAAGCGAGCTCCTGCTGGAGCGCGCCCGCCTCGGACATGAGTTTCGCGCGCTCCCCGGCCTCGGCCCCGCCTTCCGCGGAAGCGGTCCTCGAAAGCTCGCCTTCCACGAAAACCGCCTTCGTGGTGGCGGTCGCAAGCTCCACCTCGGCGGCAGAGGCCTCCACGCGCTTCTCCTCAAGCGCCTTCAGGAGCGCGGCCTGCTCGGACAAAAGCGACCTCACCTTCGCGTCCGCCGCCTCCGCGCCCCTGGACGCATCGCTTCTCGCCTTCTCGTGCGCGGCCGCCTGCCCCGAGACCTTGGAGAGCCCGCCTTCCGCCTCCTTCGCGTCCGCCGCGAATTTTTTCGCGTCCGCCTCGAGCTTTTTCCTCTGCTCGGAAACCGACTTCAGGCTTTGCGAGATGCGGGCGAGCTCGCCTTCCTTCGCGGCCTTTGTGGAATCCAGGACCGCGAGGTCGGACTTGAGCGCGCCAATCTCGCGCGAAAGCCCGGACTGCTCCATTTCCGCGCTCTCGTTAATCTGCTTCACCAAGGCGAACTTCTCGTTTTCCAGGGCCGCAATCCTTGCGTCCAATTCCTCGGACGCCTTCCTGGCCTCGTCCTCCTTCGCCTTCAGCTCGAAATAGCTTTTCGCGGCCTCGGAATGCTCTCCGTCAACGCGCGCGAGCTCGAGGCCTATGAGCGAGCCCTTGAACGACCTGAGCCCGTCCCGCGCCTCCATGTACTTGAGGGCGTCGTCCTTCTCCTTCTCAAGCTGCGAGAGCACGCCCTCCCTCTCCCGCAGGACGATGGAGGCGTCGTTGACCTTCATCTCGACGACGTTCAGCTCCTTGAGCGCGTCCTTCTTCTTGTCCTCGAACTCGGCTATCCCGGCCACCTGGTCGAGGACTTCCCGCCGCTCCTTCGCGTTCATCTCGATGAAGTGCTGCACCTGGCCCTGCGCGATGACGTTGTGCCCGCTCTCGTCGAGGCCGTAGGGCCGGAGCGCCTCGATGACGGCGCCCCTCGTCACGCGCTTCCCGTTCATCTTGTAAAGCGTCTTCCCGTCCTCCCTGATGGCGCGCTTAATCTCGTACCTCTTGTCGCCGTCAAGGTAGGCCGTGATTTCCGCCTTGCTGGAGCCGATGGAAATAAGGTCCGGAATCCTGTGCGCGCGCAAGGACTTCAGCGAAAGCTCGCCGAAGGCGAACCTGAGCCCGTCAATGACGTTGGACTTCCCGGAGCCGTTCGGCCCGGCGAGGCAGACGAAGCCGTTGTTGAGCGGGATGTCCGCGTACCTGAACGACTTGAACGTCCTGAGCTTGAGCCTGCTAACGTAAAGCATGTGCCATGCCCTCTCCCTATCCCGGTCGCTTTCCTTTTTCTTGGGCGCGCACCAATATAAATTGTTGGTGCGGGGCGAGCGCGCCGCTCACTCGACAGTGAAGCCGATGTCTCCCCTGACCTGGTGCCAAATCCGGGTTTCGCTTTCGGTGTAATTTATGACTATCTTGCCGCTGTAATACGTGCCCCGCGTCAGGTTGTACGACCCGTCAGCGGCATAGCACCTGACCGAGTTGTTCGTGGCGTTGATTGTCGCGTATTTCCCGCTCCTGACGGTCACCGCGTTCCCCAGGCCCTCCGCGTTCGCGGTCGCGTTCGCGGTGCACGACAGGTTGTTCAAGACGATGTCCTGGCCCAGGCTTTGGCCGAGCAGCAGGGTGAGGTTGCCTCCCGCCTCAATCTTGTACGAATAACAGCTGAAGCCGGCCGGGAGGCTGCACACGTTGGGGGGCTTCGGGCTGATTACGCCCGTGTAAAGCAGGATGGCGAGCACCGCGAGCATGATGACTATCGCCCACCCGTAAGTCATCAAAAACTCCATCGCGGACTGTCCTTTCAGGCCGCGAGCTGCCGCCGAAGGCGGCTCAATCGCGGACTGTCCTTTCAGGCCGCGAGCCTTGGGCTTCGTCATCCTTTCGGCGATGGATGAAGGCGACTGGCTTTCGTCCACCTCCCTGTTCGAGGGCGCTTCCCTTTTCAGAGCCTCGGCGACCGCGGAAGGCGAGCCCTCCGGGACGGCAGCCGGAGCCTGCCGCGCTTCGGCCGGGCGCCTGATTCGCTGGTAGGCGACCTCGCGGACGTAGGCCGGATCCGCGCTTCCCGGGTCTAGCACCTCGCCGCCGATGCGTTCAAGCGCCTCCGGGGGAGGCCTTGCGGCCGCCGTTTCCTTCCGCAACGGCGCGCCAACCAGCCGGCGCGAAACCGCGTCCGGAGACTGCGAGGCGTCGACCGGCTGCGGCTTTTTCGCCTCCTCGAGCATCGAGCCGTAAACCTGCGAGGGGGGCTTCACGTCGGCCCCGGACTTCCTTGGAAACGCCATCATCCATCAACTCGCGCAACCCGCGAAACCACTGGTCAAACCAGCATCCCTTGTGGCACGCGGTGTAATTAAAGCGTTTCCCTTGACGGAAACGGGGCGCTTTCCCCGACCGGCAAGCTTATTATATGGTTTTGCCTAAAACGTTGCGCGCTCATTTTAACAGTTCGTTTAGATGGGCTTGATGAACCCCGAATCGAAAGGGGGAGGGTGAATTCGCATGGCCAAGGTTAGTTACGTGGACATTGAGACTCCTAAAGACGTTCAGGAGAAGGCTTTGCAGGCGGTCGAGATGGCCAAGGACACGGGCAGGCTCCGCAAGGGCATAAACGAGGCGACGAAGGCGGCCGAGAAAGGCGAAGCCGTCCTCATCGTGATTGCGGAAGACGTGGACCCGCCCGAGGTCGTGATGCACCTGCCGATGATCGCAAGGGAGAAGAAGGTCCCCTACGTTTTCGTTGCCGAGAAAAAGGTTCTCGGGAAGAGCGCGGGCCTCGAAGTCCAGTGCTCGGCAATCGCGGTCGAGAAGGCCGGGAGCGCGGCGAGCATCGTGGACGAAATCGTTTCCAGGATGGGCGCGAAGAAGCAGAAGGAAGCGAAGGCGGCAAAGGAGGAGGCGCCCGCCGAAGGGAAGGCCGAGGCCCCGGCCGAGGAGAAGAAGGAGAAGCCGAAGAGGGCTCCTCGCAAGAAAAAGGGCGAGGAGAAGAAGGAAGAGGAAAAAGTAGAGGAGAAGACGGAAGAGAAGAAGGAGGAGAAGACGGAAGAAACGAAAGAGTAGGTGTTTTTGATGGCTGGAAAGGGGGGAAAGGCGCCCGCCGGCGCAAAGGGCCAGAAGGAGCAGGGCGGCGGCGAGGAGAAGAAGGAGCGCCCGCAGCTCAAGGGGGCCGTGCAGGCTTCCACCGCCGAAATCATGCAGGTTCTCGGGAAGACCGGGATTTACGGCGAGGTTTACCAGGTCATGGCCAAGGTCCTGGACGGCAGGGACGCGGGCAGGGTCATCAGGCGCAACGTGAAGGGGCCGGTGAAGCGCGGCGACAAGCTGGTGCTTCTTGAGACCGAGCGCGAGGCGAAGTCCATCAAGGCAAGGTGATTGTGATGGCCAAATGCTCGTTTTGCAAGGAAGAAATCCGGGCGTGCACCGGCATGATTTTCGTGAAGAGGGACGGCTCCATCCTGAGCTTCTGCTCGAACAAGTGCAGGAAGAACCGCCTGAAGCTCAAGCGCAACCCGCGCAAGCTGAAGTGGGTGGGGAAAGGAATCTGAGGTGTCGTGGATGGCTCTCGAGAAAACCTTCGTGATGCTGAAGCCGGACGCGCTCCAGCGCGGGCTTTACGGCGAAATCATTTCCCGCCTCGAGGCCAAGGGGCTCAAGTTCCGCGCGGCGAAGATGTTCCGGTTCACGCCCCAGCTCTGCAGGGAGCATTACGCGCACCACGCGGGCAAGCCGTTCTTCCCCAAGCTAGTGGAGTTCATGTGCTCCGCGCCAGTGCTCGCGCTCGTCCTCGAGGGAAAGGACGCGGTGAACCAGGTGCGCGCGATGTGCGGCGCGACGGACTGCGGGAAGGCGGCGCCGGGAACGATTCGCGGCGACTTGGGCTTGAGCGTGCAAAGCAACCTCATCCACGCATCCGACTCAAGGGAGACCGCGGAAGCCGAAATCGCGCGCTTCTTCACGAAAGAGGAGGTAACCGGCTACCCGCGGCAGGCCGAGAAGTCGGTGCACTCGGAGGACGAGCTCAAGTAAGCGGGTTTCGCGCTCACGAAACGTGAGGAACACAAAAAACAAAAGGTGGTTAACCATGGCAGACGAACAGTACGGCCAGGAAGCGGAGGCCCCGAAGGCGGCCCCGGCGGCCCCCCCGAGGGAGGAATACGAGACCATAAAGCTGGAAACCGTGAACTACGGGACCAACAACTTCATCGAGGTCGCGAAGAAGAAGGCGCCCAACGGCAACCTCTTCATCTCCATCTCGAAGGGCTGGTACCCCAAGGGAACGACCGAGAAGCGCTACCGCGCGGGAATCGGCTTCCCGCTCGAGCAGGAGCTCATAGACAAGATCATGGGCTCGCTGAACTCCGTCCTCACCCAGTAAGCCGCGCCCACCGTTTTCATTTTTTTCATTTTTCCCGTTCTTCTGCGCGTCCACGCGCCCAGCGCGCGCAATATAAACCGCGGCATGCAAATCACTCCCCATGATTCTCTCAAAGCACGAAATAATCTCGGCCAAGGCGGTCGCGGGAATTCTCGCCGACTCGCAGTACCAGCCCGCCGGAGCGGACCTCTCGCTGCGCGCCGTCTTCTCGCTCGAGTCCGCGGGCGCGGTCGATTTCGACAACTCTGAGCGAAAGCTGTCCGAAACAAAGCCAATCGGCTTCGGTTCCTCGGGCTGGCTCCACCTCAAGAAAGGCGCCTACAAAATCTCTTTCAACGAGGCGGTCAAGATTCCTTCCGACTGCGTCGGTTTCGGCTTCCCGCGCTCCACCCTCCTCAGGTGCGGCGCGGACATCCGCTGCGCGCTCTGGGACCCGGGATACGAGGGGAAAAGCGAGTCCCTCCTAATCGTCTCGAACGAGCACGGAATCAGGTTGAAGCGGGGCGCGCGCGTGCTCCAGCTGGTTTTCGCGAGGATTTCGGGCTCCAAGGGCGACACCTACTCCGGGAGATACCACAAGGAGAACCTTTAGGTTTTAAACCCCGGCTTCGAAACCCTGCCAGCAGCTTTTTTCGGGTGTCCAGAATGATTCGCCAGCCAATCGTTTGCGTGATGGGCCACGTTGACCACGGCAAGACCTCCCTACTGGACAAAATCAGGGAGACGCGCGTCGCGAAGCGCGAGGCGGGCGGAATAACGCAGCACATCGGCGCCTCCGAGGTTCCGACCTCGGTGATAAGGGAGCTTTGCTCGCCCACCATGGGCGCGGCCAAGTGCGGCGCCCTCAAGATTCCCGGCCTGCTTTTCATAGACACGCCGGGCCACGAGGCTTTCACGAACCTCCGCAAGCGCGGGGGAAGCGTCGCCGACTTCGCCGTCCTGGTTGTCGACGTAATGCAGGGCTTCCAGCCGCAGGCGCTCGAGGCGCTCAAGATACTGCGGGAATACAAGACGCCGTTCATCGTCGCGGCGAACAAGGTGGACCTGTTCAAGGGCTGGAAGCCGCAGGCGACCAACTCGTTCCTGAAGTCCGACGCGATGCAGCCCGACTGGGTGCAGGCCGGCATCGACGAGAAGCTCTACGAGCTCGTCGGCAGGCTTTCGCAGCAGGGCTTCCAGAGCGAGCGCTTCGACCGCGTCACCGACTTCAAGACCCAGGTCGCAATCGTGCCGGTGAGCGCGAAGACCGGCGAAGGAATCGCGGAGCTTCTCATGACGATTGCGGGCATCTCGCAAAAATTCCTCGAGGAGCAGCTCGACATAGAGGTCAAGGGGCCCGGAAAGGCGTCCATCCTGGAGGTCAAGGAGGAGAGGGGCCTCGGGAAAACTGTGGACATAATCCTTTACGACGGCTCGCTCAGGAAAAACGACGAGATAATCTTCGGGACGCTTGACGGCGCTAGGGAAACCAAGGTGCGCGCGCTGCTGAAGCCCAAGCCGCTGGACGAGATGAGGGACCCGCGCGAGAAATTCAACAACGTGGACGAAGTTTTCGCGGCGAGCGGGGTCAAGATTTACGCGCCGGGCCTCGAGCACGCGCTCGCGGGCTCCTACCTGTTCGCGGTGAACGACGGGAACCGGGAGGCGTGCAGGCGGGAAATCGAAAGCGAGATAGAAGAGGTCCTCGTCAAGGCGTCCGGGCCCGGGCTCACGATAAAGGCGGACACGCTCGGCTCGGTGGAAGGCCTTTCGCACCTCCTCGCGGCCTCCGAAATCCCGGTCCGCGCCGCCGGCATCGGCCAGGTGACGAAGAAGGACGTCCTCGAGGCGAACAACGCGAAGTCCGGCAACCGCTACCACGGCGCGATACTCGCGTTCAACGTTCCCGTCACGGACGAGGCGCGCGCCGAAGCAGAAAAATACGGGGTGCGCGTCCTCGAGAGCGAAATCATCTATTCGCTGCTCGAGGACTACCGGAAATGGGTGGAAATGGAAAAGGAGGTGGAGCGCGGCGAGGCGTACGGGAGCATGGTGCTCCCGGCCAAGTTCAGGATACTGCCCGGCTGCTGCTTCCGCGCCAAAAGCCCGCTAATCGTCGGAGTGGAAATACTCGGAGGGACGCTCCGGCAGGGCTGCCAGCTCATGAACGAAAAAGGCGAGCAAATCGGGGAGCTGAAGTCCATCCAGAAGGACAAGGAGCCCGTTGAGGAGGCGCGCGCAGGCGACCAGCTCGCAATCTCGGTCGACACGCACATGACTTTCGGGAGGCAGATAAGGGAAGGCGACGTCATCTACAGCCACGTCCCCAAGCAGCACTACGAGCTGCTGCGCACGAAGTTCAGGCAGCACCTGTCCGAAAAAGACCTCGAGCTCCTCACCGAAATCCGGCGCGTTGCCGGCGACGTGTTCCTCGCCTGAAAAAACGCCGCGGGAAGGCCCCCCCCGGGCATAGACATTTGACGTAATCGGGTTCGTCAGATAGGAAGCTTTTTAAATTCCGCTTCCGGAATTTTTTCCCGAGGGTTTTTTGCTTGGACAGGCTTAACGTCAAAATCGCGGGCGAGATCGCGCTATCGGACAAGCCGGGGAGCACGATGAAGAAGTGGCGCGAGATTTTCGGAATCACGCAGGCCGAGCTCGGCGAGTTCATGGGGATTTCGGCGTCAACCATCAGCGATTACGAGGGGAACAGGCGGAGGTCGCCCGGAATCGTGGTCGTGAAGCGGTTCGTTGACGCGCTCATCGAGCTCGACATGCGGGAGGGCGGCGCGGTCACGAAGCGGCTTCGCGAGGAGACGAAGGAGGACAAGTTTTTCGAGACGATTGACTTCTCGCAGGCACTCTCGGCAACGGATTTCGCCAAGCTCATCGACGCGAAGGTCATAGCGAACGGCGAGCTTCTGGACGCGAAGCGGCTTTACGGCTACACGGTGCTGGACTCAATCAAAATCATACTGGAGATGCCTTACACCGAGTTCCCGAAGCTTTACGGGGCGAGCCCGGAGCGCGCTTTCGTCTTCACCGAGGTCTCGACCGGGAGGTCGCCCCTCGTCGTCGTGAGGGTGAGCCAGATCAAGCCGAGCGTCATAGTCCTTCACGGGATCGACAAGGTGGACAAGCTTGCGGTCAAGATTGCGCAGGTCGAGAAGATTCCGCTGCTTTTGACGAAAATCGGGATGGACGAGCTGCGCGAACGGCTGAAAAAAGTTTGAGCCGCGCGCATTTGTTTGTGCGGTGATGCATTTCATGGATGGCGGGGGAATGTGGATTGCTGGCTACGGCGCCTACGTGCCGAGGTTCCGTATTGCCGCGGAAGAGATTACGAAGATTTGGGGCGAGGAGGCGAGCCGCATCAAGGAAGGGCTCGGCATCGCCGAAAAGAGCGTTCCGGACATTGACGAGGATTCGGCAACCATCGCGGTTGAGGCGGCAAGGAACGCGATGTACCACGCGGGCCTGAAGGACCCGACCGAAATCGGCGCGATTTTCTTCGGCTCCGAGTCCCCGCCCTACGCGGTGAAGCCGGCCGCGAGCATCGTCGCGGAGGCGATTCAGGCGACTCCCGCGCTGACTGCGGCCGACCTCGAGTTCGCGTGCAAGGCGGGAACGGCCGGAATCCAGTGCGTGATGGGCATGTGCGCTTCCGGGATGATACGGTACGGGATGGCCATCGGCTCGGACACATCGCAGGGGAGGCCGGGCGACGCGCTAGAATACTCCGCGGGCGCAGGTGGCGCGGCGTTCATCCTGGGCGGCGAGAAGGCGGACGCGGTCGCGGACATCAAGCACACCTGCTCGTACACCACGGACACGCCGGACTTCTGGAGGAGGCCGGGCGCGGACTTCCCGAGCCACGGCGGAAGATTCACGGGCGAGCCCGCGTACTTCAAGCACGTGATTTCGGCAAGCCAGATGCTCATGAAAGAAACCGGCGTCAAGGCCGAGGACCTCGATTACGCGGTCTTCCACCAGCCGAACGGCAAGTTCCCCGTGCAGGCGGCGAAGATGCTCGGCATAGAGAAAGGGAAAATCATGCCTGGCCTGATTACGCCCCTCATCGGGAACACGTATTCGGCCGCGAGCATGCTCGGCCTCGCGGCAACGCTTGACGTAGCCAAGCCGGGCCAGAGAATCATGGCGACTTCCTTCGGGAGCGGCGCGGGAAGCGACTCGTTCCTCATCGAGGTCCTGGACGGGATTGACGCGAAGCGTGGCCGCGCGCGGGCCGTGAAGTCGTTCGTTGACGACAAGGAGTACGTTGATTACGGGACTTACGCGAAGTACAGGCGCAAGCTGAAGAGCCTGTGAGCCCGTTTTGGTGGTTTTGATGCGGAAGGTTGCAATCATCGGGGTCGGGATGACGGAGTTCGGAGAGCACTGGGACAAGAGCTTCCGCGACCTCACCGCCGAGGCCGGGGTGCGCGCGATGGAGGACGCGAACCTCGCCGGAACGAAGATTGACGCGCTTTACGGCGGCACGATGGCGGCGGGGCGCCTCATCGGCCAGGAGCACATCACCGCGCTCATCGCGGACCACATGGGGCTGAACCCGATTCCGGCAACGCGCGTGGAAGCGGCGTGCGCGAGCGGCGGCGTGGCGCTGAGGCAGGGCTACATGGCCGTCGCGAGCGGCATCCACGACATCGTCGTGGTCGGGGGCGCGGAAAAGATGACCGACGTGCCGGTGAACGACGCCGCGGCGGCGCTCGGCGGCGCGGGCGACCAGGAGTGGGAGCTGTTCCTCGGCGCCACGTTTCCCGCGCTTTACGCGCTGATGGCGCGCAGGCACATGGTGGAGTACGGGACGACCGAGGAGCAGATGGCGGCGGTCGCGGTGAAAAACCACCTGAACGCCTCCATGAACAAATACGCCCACTTCCAGTCCAAGGTCTCGATTGAAACCGTGATGAAGTCCAAGGTGGTTTCGGACCCGCTCAAGCTTTTCGACTGCTCGCCAATCAGCGACGGCGCGGCGGCGGTCATCCTCGCGCCGCTCGAGATGGCGAGGCAGTTCACGGACACGCCGGTCGAAATCCTCGCGAGCGCGCAGGCGAGCGACACGCTCGCGCTTTCGAGCAGGAAGTCGCTCACCGAGCTTCGCGCGACGAAGGTCGCGGCCAGGAAGGCGTTCGAGCAGGCGAAGCTCGCCCCGGCGGACATTGACGCGTGCGAGGTGCACGACTGCTTCACGATTGCCGAAATCATGGCGGTCGAGGACATCGGCTTCTTCCCGAAAGGCGCGGGGGGGAAGGCGACGGCCGAAGGCGAGACCGCAATAGGCGCGAAAATCCCGATCAACACGAGCGGCGGCCTCAAGGGCTGCGGCCACCCTGTCGGCGCGACGGGCGTAAAGCAGGCGGTAGAAATCGCGTGGCAGCTGCGCGGCGAGGCCGAGAACGGCCGCCAGGTGAAGGGAGCCGAAATCGGCATGACCCACAACGTTGGCGGGAGCGGCGCGACCTGCGTCATCCACGTGATGAAGAGGGCGGACTGAGGGGGTGGATTGCGTTGACTACCGGAACCGGCCTTGCGCTGACATGGAGAAAGATTCCCGAGAGGTACAACCTAATGGGCTCGAAATGCGACAACTGCGGCGAATCGTTTTTCCCTTCAAGGAAAATCTGCCCGAACTGCAGGAGGCGCGGCCGCATAAGGAAGGAAAAGTTTTCCGGGAAAGGGAAAATCTATTCCTACACTCTCGTCGCGTCCCCGCCCTCGGGCTTCGAGCTCGAGGCGCCGTACCCGATGGTAATCGTCCAGCTGGACGAGGGCGCGCGGGTGACCGCGCAGCTCGTGGACACCGCCTACGAAAACGTCAAAATCGGCGCGCCCGTGCAGGTCGTCTTCAGGAAAATCCAGGAGGAGGGAAAGGAGGGCCTCATCCACTACGGCTTCAAGTTCAAGATGACCCCCGGGAAATAGGCTCCTTCATTTGACGAGCCGCAAGTGGTAAAACCTCCTGTCCTCGTTTCCCCCGGTGAAGTCGCGCTGCGGTTCCAGGCACGCCTTCCTGTAGCCGATTTTTCGCGCGGCATCCACCAAGAACGGGAAGTTCACGAACGCGGTGAGCGCGCCCGGCGTCCTGAAAACTCCGGGCTGCAGGGATAGCAGCCCCTTCACGGAATCGAAGCCGTAATCGAAAACGTCGTAAATCCCCCCGTCCCCAAGCGCGCGGTGGACGCCTTCAACGCATTTCACCGCGCCGAGCGGCAGGGGGATGACGGTCCCCCCGGGAATCCCGGGAAGCGAGGCCTCAACCGCCTCTCTTGCGGCCAGGCCGGTTCCCGCCGGCCTCCACGCGACTTCAAGCTCGAGCTTCTCCGCGAGCGCGCCGTCAATCCCGGCAAGCCGCGCGGCCGAGCCGGACGAGAGCGCGTCCCCGAGCTCCCTGAAGCCGATTCGGCGCCCGCGCTTGTCCCTCGCTTCCGCGCCTTCGGGCAGGTGAAGCTCGAGCCAGGCTTCCGAAAACCCTTTCGCGGTTTTCGAAACCATTCGCGCGGGCAGGTCGTCCAGCACCTCGTTC
>JAQTMQ010000009.1 GCA_028714235.1 Candidatus Iainarchaeum sp.
GCTCGCGTGCTTCGAGCCCGCCATAGACTACGTGGTCGTCAAGATTCCGCGCTGGCCTTTCGACAAGATGCCGGAAGCCGTGCGCAGGATTGGGACGCAGATGAAGAGCACGGGCGAAGTGATGGCGATTGGGCGCACGTTTGAGGAGGCGCTCCAGAAGGCCGTGCGCTCGCTTGAAGTCAAGAAGTCGGGCCTGGAGCTTGACGCGAAAACGGATTGGGCCGACCGGGAAACCGTGCTGGGCCTCCTCAAGGTGCCTACGGACAAGCGGCTTTACGCGGTTTACGCCGCGATAGGCCTGGGGATGGCGAACGAAGAGATTTCGGAAGCGTCGAAAATCAACCCGTGGTTCATAGAAAAAATCCGGCAGGTTTCCGCGACCGAAGCGAGGCTCAAGGCGGCCGGAGCGAAGGCGCTTGAGAGCGCAGAACTGCTGTTCGAGGCGAAAAGGAAAGGGTTTTCGGACGCGCAGCTTGCGAGAATCACTGGGAGAAGCGAGGAGGAAGCGAGGAAGGCGCGCGCGAAACTGGGAATCAGGCCGGTCTACAAGATGGTGGACACGTGCGCGGCGGAATTCGAGGCGCGCACGCCCTACTATTATTCCACTTACGAGAGCGAGGACGAGTCGGGGCCGGAAGAGAAGAGGAAGGTGATAGTCATCGGCTCCGGGCCCATCCGCATCGGGCAGGGCATCGAGTTCGACTACTGCTGCTGCCATGCCGCCTTCGCGCTCCGCGAGGCCGGAGTGCAGTCCATCATGATAAACAACAACCCGGAGACCATCTCAACCGACTTCGACTCAAGCGACAAGCTTTACTTCGAGCCGCTCACCTTCGAGGACGTGATGGAAGTCATCGAGAACGAGAAGCCCGAGGGCGTAATCGTCCAGTTCGGGGGCCAGACGAGCATCAACCTCGCCGAGCGGCTCCAGGCCGAGGGGGTCAGGATTCTCGGGACTCAGGTGGAGGGAATAGACGTCGCCGAGGACCGCGAGCGGTTCAGGGAGCTCTTGAGGGAGCTCAAGATTCCGCAGCCGGCGAACGGGACCGCGCGCAACCGCGAGGAAGCCCTCCGCGTCGCGGAGCGGGTCACGTACCCGGTGGTCGTGAGGCCGAGCTACGTGATTGCCGGGCGCGCGATGCAGATTGTCTACGATGCGGAGGAGCTCGAGAAGTACATCAGCGAGGCGGTGGACGTCTCGGAAAACAAGCCCGTGCTGATTGACAAGTACATAGAGGAAGCCGTGGAATGCGAGATTGACGGGGTTTCGGACAGGTCGCGCCTCTTCATCGCCGGGATTATGGAGCACATAGAGAGGGCGGGAGTGCACTCCGGGGACGCGAGCTGCGTGGTGCCGCCAATCACGCTTCCCAAGAAGACGCAGGAAACGATTGTGGACTACTCGGAGAGGATTTCCAGGGCCTTGAACAACATCGGGGCAATAAACGTCCAGTTCGCGGTCCAGAACGGGAACGTTTTCGTGCTCGAGGCGAACCCGCGCGCGTCCCGCACCATGCCGTTCCTCTCCAAGGTGACCGGCATCCAAATCGTGAAGATTGCGACGAAAGTCTTGCTTGGCGGGACGCTTGACTCGCTCGGCATGCCCAAAGGCGTGCCCCAACCCAGGTATTATTCGGTGAAAAGCCCGGTCTTCCCGTTCCTCAAGCTCCCCGGGACGGACATCGCGCTCGGGCCCGAGATGAAGAGCACCGGGGAGAGCATGGGGATAGACCTGGATTTCGGGAGGGCGTACTACAAGTCCATGCTTTCAGCGGGAGTCAACATCTTCACGAAAGGCCGGGTGGCGCTCACCCTAAACCCGGGCGACAAGCGCCATGCGCCGGAAATCGCGCGCGAATTCCATTCGCTCGGCTTCGAGCTGTACGCGACCGACGGCACCGCCGCGGCAATCGGGAACGCGGCGCCCGTGACAATCGTCAAGAAGGTGAGCGAGGGCGCGGAAAACATCGTCGAGATGATCCGGGACGGAGAGATAGACATGGTCGTGAACACGCCGACCAAGGGCAAGCGCTCCTTCACTGACGGGTTCAAGATAAGGCGCGCGGCGATAGAGTCCGGCGTGCCCGTCATCACCACCCTTGAGGCCGCGCGCGGAATCATAAGCGCCGTGAACGCGAAGAAGAACGCGGAGTTCACGGTGCAGCCGCTTTCAAGCTACTACCTGCGCGAAAAGCTCTGAGGCGCGCGCCCCGGGCGCGGGAGAAGGCGCAAAAAAGCGTCACAAGAGAACCTGCATGACCGAGTTCACGTCCTGGCAGAGGAAGTCGGGCCCGGCTTCCGCGATTTTTTTCGGCGGGTGCTTGCCCGTCGCGACGCCCATCGTCGCAACCCCCGCCCTCTTGCCCGCGATTACGTCCTCCACCATGTCGCCCACGTACATCGCCTCGGAGGGCTTCGCCCTCATCGCCCCGAGCGCGTAGACTATCCCTTTCGGCGAAGGCTTGAAGTCGGGAATCTCGTCCGCCGTGACCACTATCTTGAACATCTTGGAGATGCCGCGCTCCCGGATTTCCTTCCTTATCCTGACGCCCGAGCCGTTCGACACTATGCCCATCCGGATGCCCTTCCTGTGGAGGGCGAACAGCAGCTTTTTCGCGCCCGGGACGAGCCGAATCTCCTTTTCCGCGTCGTTGTACATCCGCAGCCAGACCCTGTCCGCGTTTTCGAACTCGGAGCGCGGGATGCCCTTCTTCGCGTAATATTCGTGGTAGTCCGCGGTGAACTCTTCGCGGAACTTCTTCCACGGCACGTCCGGAATCCCGTAAATCTTGAAGAGGTGGCGGTAAATGCCGTACGAGAGCCTGGCCGTGTCGACGAGCGTGCCGTCCCAGTCGAAGATGACGGTCTTGATGCGCGCCATGCACTTGCTTTCGGCGAAAATGTTTTTATACCCCCTGCAACTGAAAGAGAGCGGCGGTCAGTTATGGCGGAACCGGTTTGCGGCATGAGCCAGGACGAGTTTTACGAGGCCCTGGTTTCGTTCGGCGTCCCCGGAAACGACGCCTCCCTAATCGGCTACGGCGCGCTCAAGAAGAAGTCGTTCACGTGGCAGAACGACGAATCCGTTTCCGAGTCCGCGGTGGGCGCGGCAAACGAGTTCCTCGCGAAAAACAACGCGGGGATAAGGGTTTCCGTCTTCTCGGGCAAGTGGGGGAAAACGGTCTGGGAAATCACGGTGACCGAGCCGCAGGCCGTGCGCGCCCAGCCGGCGGGCGGAGTGCCGGGCCACATATCGCTCCCCTTCTAGGGCGGCGGCTCAGTAGACTATCTTTTGGAGGGCGTTTTTCTGTGCCGCGACCTTGATTTCGCGCGCAATCCTCCGCCCGGTCCCCATGCCGCCCTCGTCCCCGAAAATGTAGCACGAGTACTGCGAGCCGCGCGGGTAGATGTTCGTGCCCGCGACGATGCGCGCCGACACCTCGAAAACCTTGAGCCTGAAGTTCTCGTCGATAATCATTTCCACGCAGAAGGGGCCGTAGATGCCGCCGAAAAGCCGGAACGAGGACTCCACCACCCTTTTCCCGACCTCGAGCACGTCGTCGAGAAGCGATTCCCGCATTATGACGGGCGAGTTGCCCACGACCGTGTAGCTCGGCTCCACCTTGAGCCCCACGCTCATCGGCCGGTAGATTTCGTCAACGTTGCTTTCCATGCGCTTGTCGAGGCCGAGCATTTCGAGCCTGCCTTCCGCGCACTTGAAGCCGTCCTTCGCGAAAGGCGTGTAAAAGTAGTGCGGGTAGACGCGCACGCCGGTCAGGTACTCCTGGATGACCGCGTTCCTCACGTCGGATTCGGTGATTGCGCCCGCCTTGAGCATCGCGCCCGACTTGGCCTCGAACTCCTCCTGGCTTGAGACCACGAAGTATCCCCTGCCCCCGCGCGCGCCCGGGAACTTCACGATGCTCGGCTTCCTGATTCTCCCCGGCGCGTACGATTCGGGCATCGAGCAGCCGGCTTCCCCGAGCCACTCGAGCATCTTCCTGCGGTCCGCCTCCCAGAGGAGGACGCGCCGGTTGCCGAAAAACGGGAGCCGCATCGAGCCGATTTTTTCGCCGATGTATTCCACCGCGGAGCCGTGCGGGATGAAAATCGCGTTCTCTTCCGCGAGCTTTTCCGCCACCTCGCCAGCGTCCTCGTACCGGTCTACGAAAACGTATTCGCCGGGCTTCGCGAGCGGGAAGGCGTCGTAGCGCGCGCGGTTCTTCTTCTTGCATATCCCGACGGTTTTCAGGCCTTCGAGGCGCGCGCCGTAGAAAAGCTGGAGCGCGGAATGCGAGCACAGCGCCGCGACCTTCAGGTCCTTCCTGTCGTACCCGGAGAGAATCCGGTCAATCTCCTTCTTCGCAATCATGTGACTACATCCCCGAGCTTGCGTTCCGCCGACGCGGAGCTCAACTCCATCGCAATCCGCCTGCCCACGCTCACGGGCTCCCCGAAAAGGTATTCCGTGTAAGGCGTGAACCTCGTGCCGGGGCTGCCGGGAACCCGGAGGCTCACGTCGAAAACCACGGGTTCCTCGCCGCCCTCCTCCGGAACGATTGCGCCCTGCAGGGCGAACGGGCCGATTATCCCGGGAGGATAAAGTTTTTTGGACGCCTTCACGAACGCCTCGCCAATCCCGAACACCTTCTCGAGAAGCGACTCGCGAAGCGTGCACGCGATGTGCCCAACTTCGATTTGCTTCACGCGCGCGTGGGAAAGGATTTCCGCCTGCTCCGGGGCGGGAAGCCGGAGGATGCCGTCAAGGTTCGTCTGCCTCCGCGTGTCCGTGCCCAGCAGCTCGAGCTCGCCGCGCATCGGCGAATAGAAGAAGTTGAAGTTGTAATGCGCGCCCAAAACGTATTCCTCGATGACCGCGCCCCGGATTCCCTCTTCCGTCGCAACCCCCTTCCCGACCATTTCAGCCGCCTTCCTCCTGAATTCCTCCGGGGAGGAAACCGTGAAGAAGGCGCGCTCGTACCCCCTTTTAGCCTCCGGCGCCTTCACGATGGCGAGGCGGTCAACGTCCTCCGGGCGCGCGAAGCGCTTGGGCGTCCGGATTTTCGCCGCGGCAAGCAGGTCGTACTGGTTGGGCTTCGCGGTCCGCTCCTCCGCGCGGAGCAGCTGGCGCGAGCCGAAAATCGGGACCCTGAAACCGTTTTCTATCCCGTCGTAGCCCACGTAGACCTCGAAGGAGCGGTGGGGAACGAAGATTGCCCTCTCGTCCCTCAGGCGCTTCGTTATCGCCGGCTTCAGGACGTCCCTGAAGCTGTCAAGCAGGATTATCTCGTCAACGCAGCCGCGGCCGCCCCCGGACTTGAAGTATTTCGCGTAGGTCTCCTCGCGGCCCCTCTCGCAGACCACGATTGACTTGAAGCCCTCCGCCTTCGCGCCGCTTGAGATGTCGAGCGCCGAATGCGAGCCGAGGCATGCAACGGAGAGGCTTTCGTCCCCGTAGCCCGTCGCGATGGCTGCGGCTTCCTTGCGGGAAATCATTTGCGCCCACCCTCCATGGAGTCTTTGACCCTGCAGGATTTAAAAAAGCCCTTCATCATTGATTAACGCATGATGGCCGAAATCCCCCAGGCAAGGGAAGACCGCGCGCCCCACGCCCCACGCGGGCAAAAAAAATTCTCGGAAACCGTTTACCTCGACTCCTACGACGACCTGTTCTCCGACTTCGATTACGGGCCCTACGAGGCGCGCAGGGTTTCCGACGACTTCCTCCGCGAGCTTGAGACGCGCTTCAAGTACGTCCGCCAGGGCAAGGTCGACCTGCTGCTCGTGGTCCCGGACGGGGAGCGCGACCGGGAAGTCGAGGTGAGGGCAAGGAAGCGGCTCAAGCAGGTGTTCGCCGCGAAAGCCAATGCCGCCGACGCGCACCTGCACCAGTTCAGGAGAAGCGGCATATTCTATGCGGCGGTCGGCTCGGGAGTCCTTGTGCTTTCGTGGGCGCTCGCGTCCATATTCGCCGGCCCGCAGGCGCCCCTGTTCAGCCTCGCGAGCGTGGTAATCACCCCGGCGGGATGGTTTTGGGGGGTGAAAGGGCTTGAACGCCTTTTCGACATCCCGGCCGAGTTCTCCAGGAAAAGAAGCCTTTACGCCCTCTTCTCGGACGCGACAATCTCGTTTGACGAGGCGTCAAACATACCGTCCCCCATCCGGGAGCTTTGCGACACGAAAGCCGTTGCGCAGGCGCCACCCGAAGCAGGGAAAGAGCGGGAACGCGTCCCGCCTGACGTTCAGCAAGAGCAGCAGCCGTCGCTCCCGTCCTGAAGCCCCCTGCCATTTTCCTCTATTTTTTCCGATTCAGCCCGAAAGCCTTGACGCGAGCATCGCCCCGATTGCGCCGAAAACCGGGAAGATTACGAGGAACAGCACGAGTTTTCCGCCGACCGAGAAAACGTTGAGGTTCGGGTCAACGACCATCACCTGCAAAAGCAGGTTCGCGGAGTCGGCGCCAAGCCCGTAAGAGGTCAGCACGCCCGCCATCTGGTTCCAGAACGTGATGCCCGAAAAAGCGCTGAAGATGAACGCTATCCCCGCCCCGAAAACGCCGCTTAGCGCGCCAGTCTTGACCGCGTCCAGCTGCCCAATCCTCGCGCTCCCCCCGATTCTCGTGCTTTCCTTGAGAAGCAGCGTGTAAGCGGAAACCGCGCCCCCGAGCGCCATCCAGGCGACGCAGGCGAAATTGAGGACCGGAATCCCGGAAGGCGTGCCGCTCACGATTCCGCCAATCACGGCCGGAACCAGCATTGCCTTGAAGTCGACGGGAATGAGCCTCCTCGGAGCGAAAGGCCGTTCTGGCGCGCGCGCAGGCGCGGCATGCCTTGCGGCCGGGCGCGGAGGCGCCTGCAGCTGAATTTTGGGCGCCGGGGCCCCCTCTTCCCCGAAGGCGGCCTCCGGATGGGCGGAAACGCCGGCTTCCTTCGCCTCCCTCGCCGCCGGGCTCATTTTCGCGTGCTTGTCGCAGTAAAGGAAGTCGCCGATTTCTATCGCGCAATCCTCGCACAGCCCCCTGCTGCAGACCTTGCACAGCCCTACGGCCTCCTTTTCGGGGTGAAGATAGCAATGCATGCCTGACTCACTCTCGCCCTGCGGGTTTAGTATTCAAGGCGGCTGCTTTAAAGCTTTTGCGGATGCTTCGGCTAGCGTTTTTTGCGCAAATCGCGCTCCGTCTCGCGCTTCTCCCAAGGGTAGACTATCCATTCCGCCGCCTTTTCAGCGAAAAAATCGGGTTTCACCACCGACCCCGGCTTGAAATGCAGGGTCGCAACGCGGACGTCCCTTGCGGCGGAAAGCAGCCCGAGCGCGACCCGAAGGCTTTTCCCGGTGTCCGCGATGTCGTCCACCACGAGGAGGCGCTTCCCCTCGATGCCTTCGCGCGGGATTGCCTGGAAAACGAGCGGCTTGCCCCGGGTCCTTCCCACGCTCTCGTAATACTTTATGCAGATTGAAAGCGCGACGCCTATGCCGAGAACGTCCGCGACGACGCGCGCGGGAACCCAGCCGCCACGCCCGATGCCCACGACCGCGTCCGGCTTAAACCCGCTCTTCCTCGCCTGCGAGGCGACGTTTTCCGCGAGCCGCTCGGCCTCCTCCCACGAAATCCGCCTCAATTTCAGCCCTTTCTTCACCGCCATCCGGAAAACCCTCAGGGAAAGGTTGGACCCCAACTCTTTTTATTTGTGTTTCCTTAAACGATACTGCCTGAAATTGGGCTCGTAGCTCAGCTTGGATAGAGCGGCGCCCTCCTATTAAACGGAAAAGCTTGGCTTTTCCTCCGGACAGAAAACTCCGGAAGCAACGTAGAAACCGACGCTCTGCGCGGGAGCGCGCCCCTTTTGGCTGGCGCGCGACCAAGCATCGGGGGTTTCTCGGGAGTAAGGCGAAGGTCGGGAGTTCAAATCTCCCCGGGCCCGTCCAGTCTTTTTCAGCGGTCGTCTAATGGCAATGGATTTGCTTGACGCGCTTCGCGCGGCGGTTTCCGATTCGGTCAGGGGAAAGCGCGCCGCGGGAGTCCTGTTTTCCGGCGGGCTTGACAGCTCCGTCCTCGCGTTCCTCGCCGGGGAATGCAACCCCGCCACGCTGCTTTACGCCGCGGGAGTCAAGGGCTCCGAGGACCTGGCCGAAGCAGGGGCGGTCGCGAGGCTGCTCGGGATGGAGTTGCGCGAAGTGGTTTTGGGCGACGCGGACTTGGCGCGCCTGTTCCGCGAAGCGGGGGAAATCACCGGCGAAAAAAACGTGATGAAGCTGGAGCTCGCCCTCGCCCTGCTCGCGCTGTGCGGGAAGGCGAAGGCGGACGGAGTCAAAACCCTGCTTTCGGGTTCCGGGGCGGAAGAGCTGTTTTTGGGCTACGCGTACCACTTGGCCGAAAAGAACCGGGGGGGCGACCTGGAGGCGCTCCGGAAAAGCGAGCTTGCCGGGCTCCGGGGGAAAGACCTGTCGCGCGGCGAAAAGGTCGCGGAACGCTGCGGCGTGACCCTCCTCCTGCCGTTCCTTGACGCGCGCGTCGTTTCCTCGGCGCTCTCGGTTCCCGCCCAAAGGAATTTCGGGCGCGGCGAAAACAAGCTCGTCTTGCGGGATGCGGCGAGGCGCCTGGGCGTCCCGGAAAAGGCGTGCTCGCGGCCGAAGCGGGCGATGCAGTACGGCTCCGGCGTGCACGCCCGCCTCCGCGCGCTGCTCCGAACGAATGCGATAAACCCTTAAAAACCGGCGGTGCAAAACTTTTGAGCGGATTCGTGGACGCCATGGACGAAAACGGTGACGGGGAAGAGGCGGGAAAAGGCGAAGTGGAGATTCTGGGGATAATTTTCCCGAGGTGGGTCGCGCTACTCGCTGCCATCCTGCTCCTGGCCGCCCTCCTGCTGCTCCTCATGTACCTTCCCTCGGCGCTGTCGGCAGGCCGTTCCAGCCCCCCGGCGGCCGGGAACGTGGCCGGGGCGGCGTCGCCCTCCCCGGTTCCAACCCCGCAGCAAACGAATTTTTCGGTCAGCCCGCTCACCATCACTTACGCGGTTGACTCCGTGCCCACCCTGGTTTTCGGGTGCAGCCTGATGCGGGTCGGCACTTGGGCGGACCTTGAGTACATGGGGCTTGTTTCGCCCGGCATGGAAAGGCAGGGGATACTCAACGCGCTCTGCCAGGCGACGGGCAGGACGGTTTTCTGCGGGGAAAGCACGCAGGAGGCCGAGCCGGGCGTTTACGACACGGGCATGCCGGACTGCTTCAACGCGACCGGAAAAATCCCGGTCATCGCGTTCCATTCCCCGTCATGCCCGGGATGCGCGGCGCAGAAGCCCGTGCTCCAGGCATTGATGCGGGATTTCGGCGGCGAGCTTGAGATGCGGTACGTTTGCGCGCCGATAGACCAAAACGATTCCGCGCTCTGCGCCTCGGCCGTGGGCGCCGGGCAGTTTGACGAATGACGCTTGGCTCGCTTAAGGGGGTTTTTTGATGGAAGGCAACGCTTCGGACGACAGCCGCAGGGGCGCGGGATTGAAGGCGGCCGTGCCTTACGCGGCGCTTGCCGTGTCTCTGGTTGCGTTGCTCATGCTCGCTTGCGTGATTCTCGGCGCGGCCGCCGGCCCGGGCCCGGGCGCGACGCCCACCCCGACTCCCGCGCCTACGGGGGAACCGGGTCCGCACGCGACGCCGGTCCATTCGCTTGGCGAGGCGAAAAAATACGTCGCGCGGGTGATGGCGAGCTACAGCGACATGATTTACGCGGAAGTCCCGACGCCCGCGTTCAACCCGGCGGACGGGCAGTGGGAGGCCGTCGTGACGATGTACAGGAACAACGTCACGCAGCGCGCCTTCCTGAAGATAAACGATTCGCCGGCCTTGCTGCTCGACAAGGCGTACCTCGAGGGGCCCAAGCCGCCCCTCATCTCGGAAAACTGGGTCGTCGCGAACGGCACGCTTAGGATTGCCGGAAAGATTGCGTGCACGCCGGACGCGGGCTGCGGCAACGAGACGTGCGTGTGGGAGTTCGCGGACCCGTACGACAGGTTCAGCATCGCGGCCGAGGACAGGATGGACGCGTTCGTCGCCGCGCACAACGACACGGTTTCGTTCACCTACCGGGTCCTGCTCGCGCAGTCGCTCATCCTTGAGAACAGCTACGGGCGCGTTGACGTGGAAAGGATTTCGTACTACTTCGTCTGCGCCCAGGAGCAGGGGCTGCTTGCGCCGCTGAAGCGGTGCGCGCTCGGCAGGTACAGGGAGAAAGGCGTTGACGCCCCGCTTTCCGAAGCCGAGCTCGACGCCTGCCTTCCGGAAGGGCTGGACAGCGGGGCGTTCGGCTCGTGCGTCGAAACGGCTTACGCGCGCATCGCTTCCGACAAGACGCTTGCGGAAACGTACCTTGGCGTGAATTCGCTTACCACTCCGAGCGTGGTTTTCGGCTGCCAGTACCGGGTGCACCCGTCCTACCTTGAAGTCGGGTTCTGCGCGGTGAGCCCGGACGCGCACTGCCAGGCAGATTGAAAGGGGCGGGCTTGCCTCAGGCGTCGAGGGCCTCTATCAGCTCGTTCAAGTCCACTTCGGTGTTCACGCAGCCGGACTTGCGGAGCATGACCGCATGCAGCGGCGCGGAATTTCCCTTGAACGCGTCCGAGGCGAGCTGGATTTCCTTGTAGCACGCCACGCCCACGATTGCCTTGGGCTTGATTCTCGCGGCGATGTTGACGACCTGCGAGCCGCCGCCCACCATGTACCACTTCATGCCGCGCTTCTCGCATTCCGCGGTGATTTTCGCGATCACGCAGGCGCCGCATTTCCTGCAGTGGTAGCCGTCCTCGTCGACTTCCGCCCTGCACGCCTTCGCGTTCCGGAGGCAGTGCGGGATGAACACGACGCGCTCGCTTTTCGGGACGCGCGCGAAAAGCTCCTTGCTGATGTTGTTCTGCACCTGGACCGTGGTGTAATGCACCCACTTCTCGTCCACGACGCCCGTCTTCTTGACGACGTCCTCCACGATGGTGCTCGCGGGAGTGTTCAGCCCGACCATGAGCGCCCTCGAAATCAGCGACTTTATGCGGCGCCGCATGTCGTCGACGTCCTCTTTCACGCCGACCTTCACTTCCCTCTTCTCCGGGGCGGCCGCCGGCACGGGGCCCCCGGCCTCCGCTACGCCGACCACGGTAACGGATTCCTCGCGCAATATTTCTTCTTCCGCCATCGCAAATCAACCCTTGAAGGACAGGTGCAGGAACAGGTGGTGCCTGTCGAACGGCTCGAGCCCGAGCCTCTGCCTCACCTCAAACGCGGCCGAAAGCCGCCCGATTGCCTCCTCGTAGACCTCGGAGGGCCGCCTTGAGACGTCGATGCTTTGCGCCTTGACCGCCATGAGCGCGCTCCCTCCCGCCTTCAGGAACATGCGCGCGTTCGAAAGCATTATCTCGGCTTGCGACGGGTCGGCTACGTCCTCGTAAATTATGTCCACTTTTCCCTTAATATATTCCGCGTACTGCCCGGGCTGCCTCGCGTCGCCCATTATCGGGACCATGTTCTCGCGCGCCATCGCGACGTTCAGGAGGTCGCGCATCGAGCGCGGCGCGAACTCGACGCAGTAGACCGCGCCCTTCGGCCCCACGATGTCGGAAACGTGGCTCGCCGTCGTGCCGCTCGCCGCGCCGAGGTAGAGGACCCTTGAGCCGGGGGCGACCGGAAGCACGCCCAGGCCCTTGAGGATTGCGGCGGAAAGCTTGCTCCTGAACGGGTCCCACGAGCGGTATTCCGCGCCCCTTTCGGAGTACAGCCGCTCTCCGTAAACGCGCCTTCCGGGCGCGAGGCTCTTCGTCGCGAGCATGCCGCGGAAACGGTACACGCCGGGAAATTTTTCTTCTGGCAAGGCATTCCAACTCCGGTAAGCGAAAACGGGCCCGAGGGGATTTCCATTCGTCCAAACCGTTTCGGGGGGTTTGGGCGGTGACGGACTAAGGGGGCGAAGCCCCCTTTGGCTGTCAATTTGAACCCCTGGCTTGCGGATTAAAAGTCCGCCACTCTGGCCAAGCTGAGTTACGGGCCCGCCGCGGGGTAAAGTTGCCCACCCTGAATTTAAAAGCCATGCGGGCAAATAATTGGCGATGCTCCTGTATTTTTACGACTTGAAGCTGCGCGTGAAGGACTACAACAAGCTGAAGCGCAGGTTCTACTACCATCTGGCGCGCTCCAGGCTCTCGTTCAAGCCGTGGAAGACGAAGTCCGTGCTCCTCGTTGACGACGGGCTTGAGGCGGACGCGGACGCGTTTTTCAGGAAGTGGAGGCCGCACATCGTGTGCTTCAAGGCGCGCACGGACGGGCTCGAGCGGCTTTGAGCCGGCGCGTGGCGGCGGATAGTTTTTTTAAGGAGCGCGGGCCAACGTTAAACGCAGGGGCAATTGCATGGGTGACGGCGAAGAGATTTACGTGCACGCCAAGGAGTTCGAGGCGCTTTTTGAGAACGCGGGCGACGCCCTGTTCGTGCTTGATGAAACGGGGAGGTTCACGTGGTGCAACAAGGTCGCGCTTGACACGCTCGGCTTCGCGGAGCAGGAGCTGGTCGGAAAGGAGTTCGCCCGCATCATTTCTCCCGAAAGCGTAGAAAAGGCGAAGCAGGAGTTCGCCGTCCACATGCTGGGAAAATCGACCAAGCCGTACGAGCTTGCGGTCGTGACGCGGAAAGGCCGGAAGCTCCCCATTGAAGTCAATTCGGTCCCGGTCTTCGTCCGCGGAAAGGCGTCAGGGGTCGTGGGGATGGCGAGGAACCTCACGGAAATGAAAAAAATCGAGGCCGAGCTGGAGGAAAGCCGCGAGGAGTACTGCACGGTCCTGGAGACCACGGGCACGGCGGTGATGCTTAGCGATGAGGACATGACGATATCCCGCGTCAACGGCAGGTTCACGGAACTCACGGGGTATTCGAAGGAGGAGGTCGAGGGGAGGAAGAAGTGGAGCGAGTTGGTCGCTTCCCCGAGCGAACTGGAAAGGATGAAGGTGTACCACAAGCGCAGGATGGCGAACCCGGGCTCGGCCCCGAAAAGCTACCATTTCAGCCTGGTTGACAAGCAGGGCAACGTGAAGAACGTGCTCATCAGCGTCGAAGTCGTGCCCGGGACGAGGAAAAGCGTTTCCTCGATGATTGACGTCACCGAGAGGAAGAGGGTTGAGGACGCAATCAAGAGCATGCACGAGGAGAGGGACAGGGAGCTCGGCAGGCTGAAGGCCCGCGTTGCGGAGCTTGAAGCCGAAAGGAGGAAGGAGGGGGCTAGCCGCTCCTGAGCGCGGCCTCCATTTCCGCAACCTTCTCGTCGCCCACTTTCTCGAACAGGGGCTTTGCCTCCTTGAGCTCCGCCCCCGGCGCGAGGAGCTCGCGGGCCGCATCCTCCCACGCGGGCCTGCCCGCTTCCAGGCCGAGCAATTCCGCAATCTTTTTCGCCGTGAACGGGAGGAAGGGCGAGCAGAGGATTGAGAGCGCGGCCACTCCGCGCAGGCAGACGTAAATGCAGTTCCCGGCCTTCGCCGCGTCCTTCTCCTTCCACGGCTCCTTGTCCGAAAGGTACTTGTTGAATTCCGCGGAAAGCGCGAGCAGCTCCTCCTGCGCCTTCCTTAGCTCGATTGAGTCGAGGAGCCGGCCAATCGACTCTTTCCTTTCCTCCAAATGCAAGAGCATTTCCTTGTCGCGCGCGTCCAGGCCCTCCGGCTTTGGGACCTTCGAGCCGCATATTTTTTTCGAGAGGACGAGCGTGCGGTGGATGAAGTTGCCGAAGTTGGCTACGAGCTCGTTGTTGATTTTCTGCTGGAAGTCCTTCCAGTAGAAGTCCGCGTCCTGCACGTCGTAGCCGGTGATGGCGGTCTCGTAGTAGCGGAGATAGTCTGGCGGGAACTCGCGGAGGAACGACTCGAGGGAAACGAACCAGTTCCTGCTTTTCGAGAACTTCCTGCCTTCGAGGTTCAGGTAGCCGCGCGTGGGAATCGCGAACGGGAGGTTATACCCCCCGACTCCCATGAGCATCGCGGGCCAGAAGAGGTAGTGGTGGTAAACGATGTCTTTCCCTATGAAGTGGTAGATTCTCGTCTCCGGGTTCTGCCAGTAGTCCTCCCACTTCCTCCCGCTTGCCTTCGCCCACGCTTTCGTGGACGAGACGTATCCTATGGGCGCGTCAAACCAGACGTAGAACACCTTGCCCGTTTCCCCCGGGACGGGAACGCCCCACTCCATGTCGCGCGAAATGTCCCAGTCAGCCAAGCCCTCCTTCACCCAGTTGGAGACGTAGTTCACGACTTCTTCCTGCAGCTCCTTGTTTTCCCCGAGCCACTTGGCGAGCTTTACCGAGAAGGCGGAAAGCTTGAGGAAGTAGTGGAGGGACGTCCTCCGGACGGGCGGGGTCTTGCACGTGATGCACCTGGGCTTCAGGAGCTCTCCCGCGTGAAGCGCCCTGCCGCACGCCTCGCAGTAATCCGAGTAAACCCCTTCCGCCGCGCAATGCGGGCAGGTCCCGACGACGAAGCGGTCGGGAAGGAAGCGGCTGCAGCTCGTGCAGTACGGCGCCTCCACCTCTTTCGTGTAGATGAAGCCGTTCTTCTTGAGCCCGTCGTAGAAGGCCTGCGTCGTCTCCCTGTTTTCCACGCTGCTCGTCCTGTGGAACACGTCGAAGGAGAAGCCGAGCTGCCTGAACTCGGACTCGTCTTTTGCGTGGTACCCGTCCACGAACTCCTGCGGCTTGAGGCCCGCCTTCTCGGCGGCCGCGACCACGGGCGTGCCGTGCTCGTCGGTCGCGCAAACGTAGACCGCGTCCCTTCCCCTGAGGCGCTGGTATCGCGCGAAAACGTCCGCGGGAAGGTAGGTGGAGCGTATGTGCCCCAGGTGAAGCGGCCCGTTCGCGTAAGGCAGGGCAGCGGTAATGAGAATCCTTTCCAGAAAAACCACCTTTGAAGGAAAAGATTGGGGGGTTTCGGGTTTTTAACTGCGCTTCTTTCCCTGCGCTTCAAGGATTTGGCGCGCTTTGGGCTCGAGCTTGCCCTTCTTTTTCTGGTGGGCTTTCAGGAAGTCGCGCACGCGGCACGCGAGCTCGCCCTTGCAGTCGCCGCACATGAGCTTACCGCCCCTGCACGCGTGGAAGCGCTCCGAGAGCTTCTTGTCGTCCTCCTCGAAATGGAATTTGTAGAGCTCGAACACCACGCACTTCTCTATTTCGCCGCCCAGCCTCCTCTGCTCGGAAAGCGTCGCCCTGCCGCCGGTGAGCGCGTTCAGCGCCTTCCTGTGGGCGGCTTCCGGGTCGTCGGCGAGCGTGAGCATGGATTGCGGGTCGCGCTTTCCCATCTTCGTTTCCCCGTTGAGCGAGCGCGAGAACTGGTGGTAGGTCGCGCTCGGCAGCCGGAAGCCGTAGTCGGGCTGGAATTTTGCCGCGAGGTCGCGCGTGAGCCGGATGTGCGGGTCCTGGTCAACGCCCACGGGCACGACCACGTTCTTCGGGCCCCCGAACCCGGGCATCTGGGGGAGGAGGATGTCGCCCGCCTGCGTGAGGGTGGAGAAATACAGCCCCACGTTCCTGTCGCCGTAAAGCGCCTGCAGGGTGGCGTTCGTCGTCCTCCTCGCGAAAAGGTACGCGAGGTTCATCACCGTCTTCTCCTCGCTTTGCTCGTAAACGTAGGCGTTCTTCGGGTCCAGGCCGAGCGCGAGGACGTCGGCGACGTTGGAAACCGCGTTTTCGCGGCTTTCCTTGAGCGTCAGGCCGTTGTCCGCGTACGCCTCAAGGTTCGCGACGCAGTAGAACACCCTTGCGCCGAATTCCTTCTGGAAGAAGATGAGCTCTTCGGCGGTAAGCTTGCTTCCGAGGTGGAGCTCGCCGCTCGGCTTGATTCCGCTCATCGCGGCAACCGGCTCCTTCCTGCCCGCCGAATCCACGAACTTGCCGAGGTCGCGGTGCGCGAAGACTATCCCGCGCCTGAAAAGCCGGCTTGGCGCGCGAATCCCGGCCAGCACCGAATCGCCAATCTCGCTCAAGCCGAACTCCGTGAAGAGCTTCGCGTAGTCGCCGAGAAGCTCGTTTCCCCAAGGGTCTATTTTTTCGTCAGCCATCGTTCCACTCTGTTTCACTCGATTTTCAGCGCGGTTGCGCGGGGCTTGCTCGACTTCACCTTCTTGAGGACGACTTCGAGCACGCCGTTCTTGTACGATGCTTTGGCGCCCCCGGTTTTAACCTTTGCCGGCAGCTCGACCTCCCGGTAATACCTCGCCTCGCCGCCGCTGCCCGCTTCGACGACCATCACGTTTCCCGAAATCTTGAGGCGCACGTCCTTTTTCTCGACGCCCGGAAGCTCGGCCATCACTGTCACGTCGGCACGCCGCTCTATCAGGTCCACGAGCGGCTCGCGGGCGTCGCCCGCCGCCGCCCCGCCCGCCCTGGCCGCGGCCTTCACGTTCCCGAACTCCTCAATTACCGGCTCGCCTTCAGGGCCCACGCGGACGTTGAAGCCGTAGACGAGCGGCCTGCCTTCCTTCAGGCGCCCGTAGTCAAAATCGCGGAGCATGCGCTCCATTTCGTCCTGGAGGCGGTGGAAGTCGCCGAAGAAATCCGGAAGGCCCTTTTTCCCCCTCGCCATGCCCGCGCCACCGTCACTTGTTTTCCTCTTGCGCGCCCGGAGCGCCCGCGCCCTCAAGCAGCTTTTTTCCCATGGCTATGCGAGCGGCCTGCTGCTTCTTGAACTCCTCCTTCTCCGACTCGCCCATCGCCTGCGTGAGCGCGTATTGCGCGAACTCCTGGCCGATTTGCGAGATGTTCAGGAGCACGCCCTGCGCCTCGCCAAGCGACAGCACGATTTTGTCGGGCCGCATGACTTCCACGCCAATCGGGCCGTAATGGATTGCGACCGCCACGAGGACGGCGAAGCTCTTCGCGAGCAGAGTGACTTCCGCCCCGGAAGTCCACATCCCCTCGAACTCGATGGGCTCGCTGATTTCGCCTGCGGTGGCGATTATCCCCGGCTCCTTGTTTATCTTCGCGACGAGCTCGGCCAGTGCTGCCTGCACCGTCCCCTTGTCGTTTGAGGAAACGTCGAAGTACATTACGGAGACGATGGCGCCGCGGCGCACCGCGTCGTCAAGCACGTCTTCCGGAGTCTGCCTGCTTTCGCCAGCCATGAAATCACTTCGCGCCCCGGGCTTCCGGGGCCACCTGCCTCAGCATCCCGCGCTCCACGACAAACCGGTGCCCGGAGTCGTACTCGCACACGAGAGCGTCGCCCGCCTTCCCCGAAAGCCTGACCGAGAAGCCCTTCTCGCGGTAGCATTTCGGGCATGCGTGCAAAATGTCGTCTCCAATAACAGTCATGCTCGACCACCTGATGAGCCTGGAACCCGATGGTTTAGGCAGGGCGCACTATAAAATGGTTGCAGGAGCCTTCCCGGTCAGGGCAGGAACTTCTTTTTCCCCATCTTTTCCCGCAGGTATTCGCCGACGAAGGAAAGCCTCTGCCCCTGGAGCGCGTCCTGCTCGATTTTCCTCCTCGACTTTATGACTGCCTTGAGCTCGACCACCCACTCCTTGTGCCTCGCAATCCAGGGGTAGGCGAGCATCTCCTCCGCGCGCTTGACGTCAACGTCCTTCGCCTTTATGGTGAGCTTGTTCAGGAAGTCGTAGTCCTTCAGGTCCTGCATTGTCATGCCGATGAAGCGCGCCTCCGGCGTCGCGATGTCGTTCGCGAGGTAGGCGAGGTTTATGGAGCCCGTCTTAATCGCCCAGTAGATGTACCAGCCCCACGCGTCGTTGTCCGTGAAGACGATTACGGGCAGCTTCCTGTTCGCAAGCTTCCTGATGAGGCGCCTGCAGCCCCTGCTCGCCTGCCCTTTCGGCGTGACGAGGATGCAGTTCTCCTTCTTCCAGAACTTGTCCTCGTTGAGCCGCTGCCAGAGCGCGTCCTTTTCCACCACGAGCACCCAGTCCGCGTCCACGGAAACGAAGTCCATCCCGTTGTCCACGTCGGAAGGCACCATCCAGCCGCTCCTGCCCTGCTTGGCGCAGTCAATCTCCGTCTTCTCGCCGCCGAACTTGTCCATGAGCACCATGCTTCCCGCGACCACGCCCTTCCTGTCCGTGTTCAGGTTCAGGTCCTCGCGCTTCAGCTTCAGCGCGACCTCCAAGTCCTCTATGAGCGGGTTGCTTTCCTCCTGCTCGCTGAAAAGCTCCTCGTCGAACTCCTCGCCGAGCGAATACTTCAGCTGGTAGAACAGGCCCCTGATGGACGCGTGCGCATCCTCCTCCAAAAACTTCTTGCACCTGCTCGCGACCGCGACGGTCTGCATGAACTTCTTCGCCTGCGCGACGTTCACGAACGTCCTGCTCTCCGTGTTCGGGCCGAGGCGGAGGCACCCTATCGCCTCGTCGTACAGGATGTTGCTTTTAGAGCGCAGCGCGGTGTCAAACGTGGGCGAGTCGCCTCTCTCCACCTCGCCCACCATCTTCGCGCCCAGCGACTCGAGCTTCCCGAGAGCGGGCTTCCTTTCCGTTGCCGCAGCCATGAAAATCACTCCTCTTCGTCCTCGCCGTTCCCGTTCTCCGCCTTCCCGGCCTTCCCGCCCGGCTTCTCTGGCGCGCAGTTAGCGGAGGCGTCCGCCTCCTCTTCCGCCTCGCCGAGAGTCAGCTGGGAGTACTTGGATTCGACTATCGAGGTGAGCCTCTCCTGGAGCTTCTTCGCGTTCCCCTTCCCGGAAAGCGAGACAAGGTCCTGCGCGAACTGCGGGATGTAGCGGAGGATTGCCTTCTTCTTCACCTCCCTGTTCCTTTCGCGTAGGCGGCCGTGGAGGAAAAGCTGCATCCTGCGCGCGGCGTCCATGACCGCGAGCCGCACCTCCTCAACCACTTCCTCCTCGTCGGAAATCGCCTGCTTTCCCGCGCCGGTGTAGGGCACGTGCACCGAAACCAGGTTGACGAAAACCGAGACCGGCTCGTTGTCGAAATCACGGATGTCGTACCGCTTCCAGTCCATCCCCTTCACGGCCGAGGTAATCGCGCATCCGCCGGCGTCGAACAGGAGCGGGACGCGGTTCGCGAAACGCATTATCACGCCCGAGGTGCCGCCGTCCGCCTTCCTGCACCCCGAATTCCCCCCGTACGCGATTGCCGCCTCCACCATGAACGGGATGCCGCCCCTGAAGACCTTCGGCCTCCTCTCGGTGACGGAGGTAAACTCGGGGTTGAAAATGTTCTTGAGCGCCTTCTCTACCTGCTCCGGCCCGATGGGGCGCAGCGCGTCGGTTTCCGGCGCGACCCATTTCAGCCGCTTGAACGACTCCACGAGCCGCTCCGCCTCCTCCCATTTCAGGGCCCTCGGCGCGAGGCCCATGACGCGCTCCGCCGCGTCCTCGGCATCCGTTTCAAGCGCCTCGCTGTCCCTCTCCTTGACTATCTTCGCGTACTCCGACTTCACTTCCGCGGCCTTTCCCTGCGAGAAGCGCGAAAACGCGTTCACGAGGAAAACGGAAAGCTTTTTTTCCTGCGTCGCGCCCGCGTACTCGAGGAGGTCGTGGACGGTTATCCCAAGGGGATGCGGCTGGATTTCCGCGGGCCGCCCGGGGACGAGTTCGGACGCGCGCGGGAAAAGCACGCGCTCGCCAGTCGGCTCGATGAAGCGTATCTGGGCGTGCGGGTTCGCGAGCGCCGTCCTCTTCACGTACTCGAAAGGCGAATACTCGCTCCGGTCGTACTTGACGTCCCCGAAGATTGCGACCACCTTGAGGCCCCGGTAGTTTTCCTCCACGTCCCTGTCGTTCGCGACAATCGGCTTGTTCGCCTTGAAATCAATCGAAAGCTCGCCCTCGTACGCCTTGCCGTCGCCAAGGCCGGTCTTGAAGTAAACCGGCTTTCCGGTCGTAATCTGCGAGTACATCACCGCGCCCGACGCACCGATTCCCTGCTGGCCGCGCTGCTGCATGAAGCGGTGGAACTTCGTTCCCGCAAGCATCTGGCCGAGCGCTTTCGCGACGAGCTTTTTCGGCAGGCCCGGGCCGTTGTCCTCAATCGTGAGGACCACGTGGCCGTCCGGGTGCTGCTCGATTTGCACCAGGATGTCGGGAAGGATGCCAGCCTCCTCGCACGCGTCCAGGCTGTTCGTCACGAACTCGTGGACGAGCGTCGTAAGCGAGCGCACCTTGCCCGAAAAGCCGAGCATCTGCCGGTTCTTCTTGAAGAATTCGGCGATGGAATGCTCGCGGAAACTGCCTGAAGCGTCTGCCAAACTCATTCACCCCTGCATTCTCCCTCGCCCGCCGCCGGCTCCCACATGTGGGCGATGCGCTCCTCCTTCATCCGCTTGCGGCCGTGCTCGAGCAGGCGGTAAACGAAGGAGTGCGGCTTGCCCTCGAGCAGCCGCGAAATCGCCTCCGCCGCAAGCCCCACCTCGTCAAGCAGGCCGATGAGCGAGACCGTGGAGCCGTAAACGCTCATCTTCACGCACGCGCAGCTTTCTATCATGCGCTTCGTCTTCCCCTCCTCGCCTATGACGCGCGCCTTCTGCCTCGCGACCGCCTTGTCCGAGCCGAGTACGTCCTTCAGGTCTATGACCTTCAGGTAATAGTCGCCTTCCGCGAGCTTCAGGGAATCGTCGGGGCTGAAGCCGCGCCCTATCGCCTTCACCACGTCCTTTGCCACGAACTCGTTGTAAGGGTCGGCCGCGGAAATCTCGACCAGCCCCTCCTCGTCAACGCTGAGCCGGACGCCCGCCTTCCGCTCGAGTCGCCTCTTCGCCTCCCCCTTCTGCCCGATGAGGACGGCAATCCTCTCCTGCGGAATGCGCACGCTCTCCATAAACAGTCGCCTCCATTTTTTTGGGTGCGACTAATTAATAAATGCGATTAAGCCACATTTCCGCATGGCGGCTTCCAACGCGGAGATGGTTTCCGGGCTGCGCGCGCAGGGCTTCGCGACGCCGCGCGTCGCCGAGGCGATGCTGAAGGTGGACAGGCTGCTTTTCATGCCCGAGCGCTTCCGGCAGTACGCTTACGCGGACTACCCGGTTCCCATCGGCTTCGGGCAGACGATTTCCGCGCCCGGCGTCGTCGCGATAATGTCAAGCGAGCTCGACGTGCAGCCCGGGATGAGCGTGCTCGAGGTCGGCACCGGCTCAGGCTACCAGGCGGCAATCCTCGCCGAGCTCGCCGGAAGCCGGGGCAAGGTTTTTTCCATCGAGCGGATTCCGGAGGCGCGCGGGCTCGCGAAAGACAACCTCGCGAAATCCGGGCACGCGGGCATCCGGCTTTTCGTGGGGGACGGAAGCATGGGGCTGCCCGGTGAGGCGCCGTTTGACCGGATTATCGTCACCGCGGCCTCGCCCGCGGTTCCCCCGGCGCTCGTGGCGCAGCTCAAGGACGGCGGCAAGCTCGTGATTCCGGTCGGCTCGGCTTACTCGCAGGAGCTCGTGCTCGTTGAAAAGCGGGGCGGCGACGTTTCCGAGAGGCGGCTTCTTCCCGTCGTATTCGTTCCCCTCATCGGCGAGCACGGGTTCGTCGGGGAAAAGGCGTAGCCGCGCACGCTAATTTTTCGCCATGATTATCGTGTCCGAGGCGTCGCCGCCCTCCGGGTACGCCTGCGTGAAGCCGGGCAGCTCGCGCAGGTAAAAGCCGCGGTAAAAGTTGGAGGAATACGCCTGTCCGGGAGCCTGTGAAACCGAGCCCCGGCCGTAAAGCACCAGCAGCACCGAGGCGGCGCCTTGGCCCGAGCCGGTTTTCCCGACGGACTGGAGGCCCGCGTCAACCGGCGTCCCGTCGAGCGAGTAGACCTGCGCGCCTCCCCCGCCCGCGGACGGGGCGGACACGCAGTACGTGTTGTTGTAGCTTGACTTGAGCCGCATGGGCGAGCCGGTGACGTTCGCGCACCGGGGCACTTCGGCGTTCAGCGGGAGGTAGAGGTACTCGAATTGCAGGCGCTTCTCGCACTCCGACTTTTGCGCGGAGAAGGGCGCGCTTGTCTCTCCGCGCGCGGTGCACGCGAGGTATGAAACCGCGTCCCACTTGGCGAGCTCGCCCGAGGTTACGTACAGGTATCGCGCGCCGCCCTCCTCCATGAGGCTTGCGAGCTTGCTTGAATCGCCTGAAGCGAGCGCGTCTGCGGCCGAGAGGACGGTTGCGGGGTAGTAAAGGTCGCCGCGAATCACGGTTTTCGCCTGGCCGAGGTAGTTAATCCAGTGGCCGTAATCCCACCACGAGAGCACGCTTGAGCCGCCCGCGTTCGCCTCAATCCAGTCCATCGCGCTAACCGTGCCCGAACCGATTTTGTAGCATTCGAGGAGGTACGCCGTGCGCTTGGTCGCGTTCGCGAGTTTCGCGCAGTCGAGGGCCCCGCCGGTCATGAATGCGGGGTCGCGCGACGCGCCGAGGTCGCCGTAAATCCATGCGAGCTGCGCGAAGGCGAGCAGGGCGCCGACGGACGCCACCATGAGCGGAAGGCGCAGGGAAAGCGGCCTTCCTGCTTCAACTTTGTCTGCGGTGCCTTCGCCGATGTCAAGGGAAAACTGGAGGGGCGGCGGCCTGCTTTTTTCGGCTATCGCTCCGGCGAACTTTGCCGCCTCGCCAAGCGCGGCGGACACGATGACCGCGAGCGCGAGCGCGAGGTGGACGACGAATTTTTCCCGCTGGTAGCCGAAGTAGGCGAGGGGCAGGGAGAGCGCGAGCACGAGCAGCGCGGCCTTGGAGCCGCGGTAAAGCGCGGCGAAGACGAGGAGGATCGCGGACGAGGCGAGAAGCAGGTTTTGCAGTCCCGCGGAGCCTACGGCGATGCCGAGGAAGCCCAGGTAGAGCCGGAGGTTTTGCGGGGCCGCGCTTTCCTCGGCGACCGTCGTGAAGAGGCCGGGCGTTTCGCCGAAAAACCTCTGCTCCGCGACGTAGCGGAAAAGGTACGGGCCCGCGGGCGTGGCGAGCAGCGCGGCCGCGGCGAGTGCGGCGAGAATCGCGCAGTACCGGAGGCGCTTCCCGCGCGCGTCCGCGGCAAGCGAGACCGCCCATGCGGCGGCGGGGAAAGCGAAGGCCGCGCAGCTGATTATGAGGGGCGTGAAGCCGGGAGAGCGATAGGGAAGCATGACGAGGAAGGCGGCGACGCCGCCGGCGGCGATGATGGCGTAATCCTCAACGAATTCCCCGCCTATCCTGTTTCCGGAGAGGATTTTGCGCGCGGATTCGGCGAGCGCCATCGCCGCGAAGACGCCGAGGGCGAGAACGTCCTGCTTTGAGCCCGCCACCGCGCCGAAGAGCGCGAGCGCGCACAGGAAGGCGTTCGCCTTGCCGCCGTTTTTTAGGTAGCCCGCGTACGCGGCCGCGAAGAAGAGCAGGGCGAAAAGCCCCCACGGCTGCTGCTCGAAGCCGCCTGCCTGGAAGTTGTAGATTATTTCGGGCGTGAAGGCGACGAGCCATGCGGCGAGGACGCCCCATTTCGGCCCCCATTCGCGCGAAACCAGGAGGAAAGCCATGAGGCAGGCAAGCGCGCCCACGATTGGAGGATAAACGGACGAGGCGAGGTAGAAGCCGGTTTTGTCGAACGGGGAGCCGAAGCCGGAAACCTCGAAGGTTTGCGCCTGCAGGTAAAGCGTCAGGGGGCGCTCGCGGTGGGTGGATAACTGGGGAGCCCATGCGAGGTCGTCGGATGCCGGGATGCCGCCGTCCTGGACGATGAATTGCGCGGCCCTCAGGTAGTAGTAGGGGTCGGCTTCGAAAACGAAGGGCTGCGCGCTCGTGGAGCGGAGCGCGAAAGCGGAGGCGACGATGGCGGCGAGGGCGAGCCAGTGCCAGTTTTCCTTCGCGAGCGCGGCCGCGTCCTCGCCGGTTGCGGGAAGCCGGAAGCCGGAGAGCGCCTTGGAGCGAATGCAGAGGAACGCGCCCGCGAACAGTGCGGCGAGCGAGTTGAACGCGGCGACCTCGAAGGAGAAAGGTATTCCGAGAAGCGACTCGGCGAAACCGAGCGACGGGACCGCCACGAGCCCCGCGCCCGCCCCGAGTATCGCGGCCTCGCCGCGGGAGGCGCCCAGTTTTTTCGCGAAGGGGAGCGCGAGCAGCACCCCCGGCAGGATGGCTGAAAGAATCATCGCTGCTGCCGCGAAGGCGTAGTCAATCATTCGGCTTTCGCTCCCGACAAAATCCTGATTATGCGCGCGCTCGCCCTGCCGTCCCCGTAAGGCGAGGGAATCCTTGAGAGCCTTGACGAGAGGGCGCGGTAGTCTCCGAGAATCCTTTTCGCGCCCGAGAGGATTTTTTTCTTGTCGCAGCCCACGAGCTCCCCGAACGTGCCGAGGATTTCGGGGCGCTCCGTGTTGTCGCGCGCGACGAGGACGGGCTTCTTGTAGACCGTGCATTCCTCCTGGACGCCCCCGGAATCGGTTATGATGAATTTCGAGTTCGCCGAAAGGGAGAGGAAGTCGAAGTAGCCGGCCGGCTTCGTGAGCATTATGTTTCCCGCCTTTGCGATGCGCGGCATAAGGCCGAATTCCCTCAGGCGCTTCGCGCTCCGCGGGTGGATGGGGTAAACGCACGCCAGCGGCAGCTCGGCAAGCGCCCCGACGAGGCCGGAGAGGCGCGCCCTGCTGTCAACGTTTTCCTCGCGGTGGGCGGTCACGAGGACGTATTCCCCCTTCTTGAGCCCGAGGGAGTTGAGCGCATGGGATTTCCCCGCGATTTTGAGCGCGTGCCGGGTCGCCTCCACAATCGTGTTGCCGACCAGGAATATTTTTTCTTCCGGAATGCCTTCGCGGCAAAGGTTTTCGGCCGCGGCGCGCGTGGGGGCGAAGCAGTAGTCCGAAACCTGGTCCGCGAGGACACGGTTTGTTTCCTCGGGCATGCCGCGCCAGAAGCTTCGTATGCCCGCTTCCACGTGGGCGAACGGGACGTGGAGTTTCGAGGATGCGAGCGCGGCCGCAAGCACCGTGTCCGTGTCGCCCTGCGCGACCACGACGTCGGGCTTCTCCTTCACGAGGAGGCGCTCTATTGCTATCATCGCGTTGCCCGTGGTTTCCGCGTGCGTTCCCGAGCCGACGCCGAGGTTGGCCCCGGGCTGCGGCAGGCCGAGCTCTTCCAGGAATCGCTGGCTCAGGTCGTAGTCGTAATGCTGGCCGGTGTGAACGAGCGCGAGCCTGATGCCCGGCTGCCGCTGGGCGTGCAGGATGACTTGGGAGAGCTTGATTATCTCGGGCCGCGTGCCGAAAACGATTGCGAGCTTCAAGGCGTGCACTTCCTTGACAGCTTTTTATTTGACTGGATTTAAATCCGCTACCATGCGCCCGAGGATGAGCGTCGTCATCGCGAACTGTAACGGGAAGAGCATGCTGCGCCCGTGCCTGTCCGCGCTCGCAAAGCACGGCAAGGGAGTTGAGGTAATCGTCGTGGACAACGGCTCGAGCGACGGCAGCAGGCAGATGGTTGAAGACCTGTTTCCCGGAGTCGTGCTTGAAAAGAACAGGGAAAACATGGGTTTCGCGAAGGCGAGCAACCAGGGAATACGGCGCGCAAGCGGGGAATTCGTCGTCCTGATGAATAACGACGTTGAAGTCGGGCCCGGCTGGCAGGCCGGCCTGCTCGACGCCGCGAGGCAGGGGAAGGCCGGGATTGCGGGCGGAAAGCTCCTTTTCCCGGACGGGAGAATCCAGCACGCGGGCTGCATGGTGCGGCCGTGGGGCATCGAAAGAATTGGCTACGGCGAAAGGGACGACGGCAGGTTTGACGCGCGGCGCGAGGTTGATTACGTCACGGGCGCGCTCATGCTCGTCAAGCGGGAAGTGATTGAAAAAATCGGCTTGCTTGACGAAGAGTTCTCGCCGGCGTACTACGAGGAAACCGATTACTGCTGGCGCGCGAGGAAAGCGGGCTTCAGGGTCGTCTACGCGCCGGAAACCGTCGCAATCCACGGGGAATCCGGGACCTCGGCTGGGCTTGGCGGCAGGTTTTACCTGCGCGAAAAAAACCGCGTGAGGTTCATGCTCAAAAACTACCCGGTGGGCTGGCTTTTGGCTGCCGCGCCGTTCGAGTTCGCGCGCTTCCTCGCCTCGTTTCCCCTGCTGAGGACGGGCTCCTTCTTGCGCGCGTATTGCCACAATTTTTCGCGCCTGCCGGGGATACTTGAAGCGCGGCAAACTGCCTGACGCGGGCGCGGCCCCCGCCATATGTTATTAAAACGGGCTAACAGGAAAGAATTCAAGCAGGAGTCCAGGTTGGTTTCTGATGAGGCTCGCAATCTGCCACCCGTTCCTTTACGTCAAAGGCGGCGCCGAGCGCGTCGTGCTCAAGATAGCAAAGCACTTTGACGCGAAAATCTATTGCGCGCTTTACGAGCCGGAGAAGACGTTTCCCGAGTTCGGGGACTGCGACATAGAGGTCCTAAAGACGCGCTTCTTCAGGTACATGCCCGGGGGGGTGCCCATCCGGGTGAGGCACGCGGTCGCGGCGGGAAGGATTTTTTACCACAAGGTGCTCCCGGGGGATTACGACGTCATCAACGCGCAGGGGACGCCCTCGGAGTGGATTCGGCACTACAATTCGCCCGTCGTGTGGTATTCGCATTCGCCGAACAGGGAGGCGTTCGACCTCTACGAGGCGAGGATGAAGGGGCGACGGCTCCACGAGAAGGCGCTTTACTGGGGGTGCCTGCAGGCGTACAGGCTCCTTGAGAACAGGACGGTGCCGAAAATCGAGCGCATTTTCGCGAACAGCGCGAACACGCAGTGGAGGCTCAAGCACTACCTTGGCGTCGAGTCCGAGGTGCTGCATCCCGGCGTGGACGCGGAAAACTATTACTGCGCGGAGTACAGGGAGTTCTTCTTTTACCCTTCGAGGATTACCCCGGAGAAGCGGTTCGAGTACGCGATTGACGCGTTCCGGGAGTTCAGGAAGTCAAGCCCGAGGTTCAGGGACTGGAAGCTCGTGATTGCGGGCTCGCTTTTCGCCGACAGGCCGGAGCACGCGGCGTACTACGAGTGGCTCAAGAACTACCTCGGGAGCGACGGGAGAATCGTGGTGGACGCGGACCAGGAGCGGCTTTCCTCGCTTTACGCGCGCTGTTTCGCGGTCCTCTACTCGCCGATGAACGAGGACTTCGGCATCGTGCCGCTTGAGGCGCTCTCGTCAGAAAAGCCGGTGATTTCGGTGAACGAGGGCGGCCCGAAGGAGGTCGTTTCCGACGGGGAGAACGGCTTCCTCGTTAATTCGCCCGGGGAGATGGCCGAAAAAATGGCGTTCCTCGCCGAAAGGCCGGAGCTCGCCGAGGAGATGGGGAAAAACGGCAGGCGGCTCGTTGAAACCAGGTTCACGTGGAAGGCGTTCCTGGACAGGTTCGAGGCGGTGTGCAGAAAAGTCAAAAAGCTGGATGCACCGCCCGCGTGATTCCCTTGGATTCCTGAAGGTTGAGAGGCATGCATTACGACGGGGTAAATGCGGGAAAACTGGGAGCCGGCGCCATCATTTTGCTGCTGGTGGCTTTCCAAGTGCCGGCCCTGGGGGCAAGCTTCAGCTGCGGGGAAAGCGCGGAGGAATCGAATTTTTCGGTTGCGAGCGGGGGCACGGTTTTCAACGTGACCTGCGCGAAAAATTTCGCGGAAGTCGTGTTTGAGCTTCCGGAAAATGCGGGAAACGCGAGCATAGAGGCGCATTTGCGGGACAGCAACGCCGCCAAGCTCGTCCTCGTTGACAAGCAGTTCGCTTTCCCGGCCGCGACTGATGCGGAGGGAAGAGTCGGGCTTAGCAGGGAATTCAGGGAGGGAAACCACACCGTCACCTTTTTGGATGCGGATCGGACGCTGCCGGACTGGTTTTACGGAAGGCTTGACCACGTTTTGGGCGAGTGGTACGCGCTTCCGGCGCTCGCGCTCGCCGCGCTCGGTTACGCTGCCGTCCTATTCCTGCTTTTCAAGCGCGGCGAATGGCGGAAACCCCTTGCCCCGGGCCCGCCGACGGCGCCTGCAGAACAGCCCGGGCGGATTACGGGATACCACGTTCTCGGCATTCTCCTCGCGCTCGTGCTCGCGGCGGTTTACGTGAACACGGTTTGGCAGGAGTTCTCGGTTGGCTGGGAAACGCCGTTCTCCGAGGCGCGTTGGGGCACGGGCCAGGTCCTTTATCTTGACAGGTATCATGAGGCCGCGAAGCATTCGCAGCTTTTTTTGAGCTGGACGGACCCGGACTTTGAAGTGATGACCGACCAGATGATTCACACGTGGGCGGGATGGCTTTACGCAAACGGGCTCGACCCGTCCGCGCTCAACCCGCAGCACCCGCCCCTCGCGAAATACCTTTTCGGGTATTCGGCCGCCGCCTTCGGCAAGCCCGCGCTGCCTTCGCTGCTCGCCGGGCTTTTGTCCATACCGTTGCTGCTTTACCTGTCGTGGCGGATAATCCGGAACCCGTTTTGGGCTTTCGTTGCGACTCTCACGTTTTCCACGAGCTCGATTTTCCTGTCTTACGCCACCCAGACCTACCTTGAGGCGCTGGTCCTGCTCTGGATGCTGCTCGCGGTCTTTCTCATCGTGAAAATCAATGATTCGCGCAAAACCCCGCACGGCCTGCTCTTGGCCCTCGCGGTTCTTGCAGGCTTCGGGATTGCGATGAAATGGTCGCTCGTGGCCATCCTGCCCCTCGCGGCCGCGTTCATGTGGGCGGCCGGAAAACGGGAATGGGCGCTTGAGTTCGTGGCGCTCGCGCCGCTCGCGGCGATTCCGTACCTGGTTGCGTACTCCGCTTATTTCGGGGGCGGGCACACGCTCCTTGACTTCGCGAGATTCCAGGCGGGCACGGCCGCGTATTGGATTGCCATCGGCAGCACTTCGGGCGTGCCTCCGTTGAGCGTGTGGCAGATACTTTTCACGGGCTATGCCGCGTACGGGGCGTACCACGTGGGCAATTGGAACCCGTCCTGGGCGGTTTTCGGGGCGTCCGCGTTCGCGGGCGCGGCGTACTGCTTGCTGAAGCGGGACAGGATGCTCATTTTGGCGGTCCTGTGGTTCTTCGCGTACATGCTTTTCTTCAGCACCGGCCCGACTTGGGACAGGTACATCCTTCCCGCCTTGCCGGCCGCAATCATAATCTTCTTTTACCTGGCAAACGACCTGCTACGCCGGGCCATGGGCGCCGCCGTCCTCGCCCCCGCGAGAAACCTTTTCCGCGGCCTGCAGCCCCTGGCGGATGGAATCCTCGACGCTCCGCTCCGGAAATGAGCGCATCATGCCGGCAAGGTGAATCCCCCGGACGCTGCCGGGAACGGAGTTCAGCTTCTCGAGATAGCCGACCTCATAGATGGGTGCGGCGTGCTTCTCGCGCGCCATGCGCCACCAGTTGACGTCGGAACCGGAAAACGGGAGAATCTTCCGCAGTTCGCCGAGCATCAGCTCCGCGATTTCCGCGTCGGTTTTCCGTTCGGCTTCACGCTGCCAGTTTTGCACGTACAGCGGGACGTAAAGAAGGTGCTCGGCAGCTTTCATGCCCGCGGGCGTCTGGAAATTCGTGTGCTCGATTACCGCCCCGAGCGGGGAATCGCCGCTTTTTATGTTCAGCCAGTATGTGCCGTCCTTGAGCAGCGGGCGTTTCAGGCTCAAAAGCATGCAGAGGACGCCTTGGTAGCGGATGCTTTCAAGCAGCTTCGCGACGTTTTTCCCGGGTTTCGCAAGCGAAACGACGGCTTGGGGCGGGAGGGTGCTTATCGCGGCACTTGCGCGAAATTCGCCTTCCGGTGTCTCAATGCGGAGCTCGGGCGGCTCGCCGCTGATGGCTGCCGCCTCTTCGCCGAACCTGAATTCGGCGCCGTTCCGCTGCGCTTCAAGGACGAGCCTCGAGATTATCTCCGAATAGCTGTTTCTGGGATAGCCGAGCCCTTCTCCCCCAAGTCCCCTGTGCGACCTGAACCTTATCCGCCCCATGAGCCATGCCGCGGAAACCTTTCCCGCGTTCTCGCCGTACTTGCTTCTCAGAAGCGGCTCGAAAAAGTTTTCGTAAGCCCGCTCGCCAAGGCTCCCCTTCACCCATGCCTCGGCGGATGTTTTGTCAAGCTTTTCGACGTCCTGGTCCAAAAACCGGCTTTGGAGCACGGTCATGCCGAGCCGCATCTTGTCAAGAAGGCCGAGGCCGGGAAAGCGCCCTATCTCTACGACGGAATCCATCTTGTATGCCCGCTTTCCGAGCAGGTAGGCGGTGGAGGCCTTCCGCCATTCAAGCCGCGAAAGCAACCCTAGCTCGCGCATGAGTCCGCGGGTCGTGGCGTCGCTGCCCGATAGGTGGTGGTAGAACCGTTCTATGCTGTAGCCGTTAACGCGGTAGCAGCTTGAAAGGCCTCCCGCCTCGCCCTTTTTCTCGAAAACCAGGACTTTGAAGCCCTTCTTCGCAAGCGAATGCGCTGCGCTCAGGCCGGTGAATCCGGCTCCGAGCACCGCAATGGGTAAATCCCGCTTCGTCCGCACGGTCAGGCTTGGATGCGCGGATGTATTTAATGGATTACCGCGCCCGGAGGAGGGGTTCGCGGATGGGGATGGACCGGGATTATCTTAATTAACACCGCGGGGGGAATAACGGTTTATGGCGTTGCTTGCCCTTCTGGGCTTGGTTTGCCTGCTGGCTTTGCCCGGAATGCCTTTTGCGTTCGCCATCTTGAAGCGGGACGATTCCATCGCCCGGAAAATCGCGCTTGGCGCGCAGTTGAGCCTTGGCTTCAACACGCTGCTGCTGTTCCTGGTCGGCGTCCTGTTGGCGGGCATGACCTGGCTTTTCATCCCGCTTTACTTAATCGCATCGGCCATCGGGGTACGGCTCGCGTCGCAGGGAGGCTTCGCGTTCAAGTTCCCGCCGCTGCGTTTCCCCGTGCCCGAATGGCAGCATCTGGCGGCCCTTTTCTGCATTGCCGTAATCGCCCTCGAGTTTTATTACTCGGCTTTCTTCCCGTTTTACTCCTGGGACGCAATTGCAAGCTATAACCGATGGGCTTCCGCGATATTCGAGTCGGGCGGGGCGCAACTCTTCCAGCCTTATCCCGAGCTCGTGCCAATCGCGTACGCTTTCCCTTACTTCGCAGCAGGGGCGGTGGCGCAAAACTATGCGCATGCGCTTTCATGGGTTGCGGGCACGCTCGCGCTTTTTTACGCGTACGAGACGGCGAAAAAGTTTTCCGCAAACGGGTGGCTCGCGGTATTCCTCGCCCTGGCCATTCCCGAGTTCATCTACCTCTACAATTCGGGGTATGCGGACACGTTCATGGCGGCGTTTGTCTCCTCGGGCGCATATTACGCGCTTGAATCGCTGGAAGGGAAAGGCGGGAAGCCCGCCCTGATTTCAGGGGCGCTGTTCGGGCTTGCCGCGTTCTCGAAGCCGCAGGGCCTCTTCCTGCTGTTCATCGTCCCATCCGCTTACGCCGCGGCCTGGGCATATTCAAAATGGCGGAAACTCGCAAGCGGCGCGCCCGCCTCGTGCGCGCTTTCGCTCGCCTCCTTCGCCGCGGTCGCGTCGCCGTGGTACGCCGCGGCGGTGGCGCTTGCGCCCGGCTTTTTCAGCCGCCAGCTTTCGCTTTCCCAGCTTGGCACGGACGCCGGCGCCTCGCTTCCGGGCCTGCCGGGAAACCCGCTGTTCAGGCCGGCTTTTGTCGTGCAAAACTTTGCGGAGGCGTACAAGTACGACGTCCAGTGGTGGCTTGCCGCCCTGCTCTTGTGCGGCTTCCTCGCGTTTGCGGCGGGCGAGCTCGCGCGGAAACGCCAGCCGTCCCCGGCGAAGCTGTTTGCGGCGGCTTTCGCCGCGCTTTCGCTTGCGTTCTGGATTGGATTCATGTCGTTTGAGTTCCGACAGTTCGCGTTCGCCCTCCCCTTGTTCGCCTCGCTTGGCGCAGCCGGCATCGCTTGCGCGGCATCCAAGCTTGCCGGCCCCTCCCGCATCGCATTGTTCGCGGCCGTTGGAGCCCTGCTCCTTTTCACCGTCCCGTTCACGCTCCATGCGGCGTCAACCGGCAAGACGATTGGCCTCGTACGGTTCGACCCCGCCTGGGGGCTGGGAAACGCGTTCGCGAGCGACGACGAAAAATTGCTGCATTCGCTGGGCGACGTGTACGACATGACGATGTACATCCGGGCGAACGCGCTTGACGGCAGGGACACCCTGGTTTCGGACCCGAGGATGCTTTCAATGCTTGACATGAAAACGAGGTATGCGGGCGCCGCGCAGGCGGGGAGCGAAGAGCTCGCGGGCCTGAGGTACGTCGTGATTGGCAGCCGGGCGGGGTTGTCGCCCGAGCTTTCCGCCGCCCTCAACCGCAGCTCCACGAAGCTCGTGTACTCCGCGGGTCCGTACCAGCTTTTCGAGTTGAATTCCACCGGTTGAATTTTCAGCGGCTGCGGCGGAGCAGGGCGAGCCTGCGGATTTCCACCTTCCCGCGCGGGCGCCCGGAATAGCTGTTCAGGGTGACGGAAAGCGAGGGAAACGGGCAAGGCAAGTCAAACGCCACCTCGTTCACGCCACCCGAAAGCGACTGCGAGAGGAACGGGTTGCCCGGGCTCGGGTGGACCGAGAATCCCACCTGCAGGCCGGGTTTTTGGGCGGCCAATTCCGCCTCGATGCGGTAAACGAAGCCGGGCCGGCTGTCATGGAGCTTGAAGGTGTGGCTTGAATAGGAGTCGGGGCGCGTCACGCGCAGCTCTATCGGCTGCCCTATCGGCGCGCGGTATGCTTCCACCCATTTGGCGGCTTTTGCGCCGCCATGCAGCCTGGATTCAACGGCGCGCAGCTCGCTTCGCTGCATGCCCGATGCCTTCAGCGCCGCCACGAACCGCGAATCCCAGGTCTTGTCCTCAAGGAACCCGTCAATTTCCTTCAGGTCCGGCTTTGACTTCAGCGCCTCGTCAAGCCCGCGGACGAACTCTTCCCGGTCTCCGGCAAGCGCGACCCCGGGGAAGCCCTCAAGCTCGGGGAGGTGCGTGGATACGACGGGCTTTCCTCCCGCGAGGTACTCGAAGACCTTGACCGGGTTCACGGATTTGGTGAGCCGGCTTTCGCGGAACAGGATTGTGGCCACGTCGAAATTCGCGAGGTACCGGGGAAGCTCCGCGTAAGGCTTTTCCCCGAGGTAATGAACGTTGCGAAGCCTCTCGATTCGCTTGCGGTACGGCTCGTAAAGCGTGCCTATCAGGACGAAGTTGTACCGCGGCCTCGCGCGCGCCGCGAACTCGAGCAGGTCGAGGTCAAACCAGTTCCAGATTGCGCCGTAATAGCCTATCACGGGCTTCCCCGGCTTGGGCATGTCCCGGGGGCGGCCGAGCCTGCCTCTTGCCGCGGCGAACATCCCGTAATCGACTCCGTTCGGGACCAGGGCCGCGTTCCTGTTGAACTTCCTCGCGCGCTCGAAAAGCGGCTTCGCGGTCGCGAGGACCAGGTCCGCGTTCTCCAGCAGGTAGCCTTCGCCGCTGGTGAAATAGGATGGGGATTCCGCGAACTCGCCCACTTCGTCCACCATGTCGTAGACGATGTAGTACCCGAGCTTCTTGAACAGGGGGATGAATTGGGAGAGGTAAGGCGTCTGGTAGACGACAGTCTTTTTCCTCGAACCGGAATACTCCGAGAATTTGCGCATGTACTGCCTCAGCGCCGGCTCGCCCCCGCCCAGAAGGTGGAGCCTCTCCTCGGAAAACTTGCGGACCCGGTGGTAAACCCCGAGAAGCCCGGCCTTGAGCATGAACGCGCGCAGCGCGGAAACCTGCCGGGCCGTGGGCGGCGAGTGCTTCGCGTCCGTGGCGAACTGGAACGGGTTGGATTTTATCTCCGGGTACCACACCTCAAGATTTTTCTCTGGGAAGCCGTTGGGCGCGTGCAGCTCGGGCTCGACGTACAGCACGCTCGCGCCCGCTTCCGCGAAAAGCCTGGCGAAATGGTGTATACGCTGGTGGAGCGGGAAATGCCATGAAATCGACGGGATGATTACGACGCTCATGAATTCGCTGCGGACCATGCGGCTCGGGCGCGCGTTTCTCAGGGGCAGGTTCGAGTTGTACGAGTTTTTCTTGTTCATGAAGCCGACGTCCCGCCTGCGGGCCGCAATCGTGCCTGCCGCGTGCAAGGCGTTCCAGGCCACGGCCTCCCACATGAAGCGCGCGTCGTTCTCCCGGCCTGCGAGCGCGTACGCGGTCTTGCCGAGCAGCTCTAAAGCATGCGAGGCGAGGAAGCCGGGAAGGAAGGCGTAATCGAAGTTCTTCAGGGCGAAGCGCAGCCGGTTGCGCGCCATCATGCGCGCGTTGAAGTCGGACGACACCTGGTTTGAGGACGACATGAACCTGTGCCACGCCATCGCGCCCGGCTCGTAGGCGACTTCGTAGCCTGCGCGAATCATGCGCGCGGCCCAGTCCGTGTCCTCGTAATAGGCGAAGTAGGCGGGGTCGAACGCCCCGAGCCGCCGTATGACCTCGCGCTTAACCATCATCGCGCAGCCGGCCGCGTAGTCAACCGGGCCCGCTGGGCGCTCGTCCGTGAAGTTGAACGCCTTGGCCGTGCGCGCGTCCACCCTAGTCCAGCTGGACGAGATGGCGTCGGACTCGCAGTAAGCCGGGTTTTCGTCGTTCCACTCGTAAACCTTTGCGCCGACCGCGCCGGCTGCGGGGTTTTTCCTGAAGGCGCCGAGCATCCTGCGGACGATTCCGCGGTCAACGACCATGTCGTTGTTGAGCAGGAGCACGTAGTCGCCTTTCGCCGCGTAAATGCCCTGGTTGCATCCGCCCGCGAACCCGGCGTTCGCGCCCATCCGGAGCACCTTGACTCCGGGGAAGTTGGCGCGCACGAGCTTCACGCTGCCGTCGCTTGAGCCGTTGTCCACCATGATTCGCTCGAGGCGGGACTCGGGGTAATCAAGGTCCTCAAGGGACGCGAAGAAGTCCCTTAGGTGGCACTCGCCGTTCCAATTCACCGTCACGATTGAGACTTTCGGAAGCATCAGCTATACCATCGCCCATTGCTCGGTTCAACATTAATAAAGGCGGTGCGCACGGCGGTGGATTTGTTCGTTGGATAATTTTAATATTACGCCGCCTAAAAGAGGGCATGGACGAAAAAAGGCGCGTTTTCCTTCTTGGCTTGGACGGCGGCGACCTGGAGCTCGTTAAAAAGTTTGTTTCCGAGGGTCATTTGCCTAACTTCGCCGGGATAATGGCCGGGGGCATGGCGGAACCGCTTGAAAGCGTCATCCCCAATTCCACGCCCCCCGCATGGACCACCGTGATTACGGGAAAAAACCCGGGGAAGCATGGCGTTTATGCCTTCCTGAGGCGCAAGCCGGACTCGTATGAGAATACGTGGAGCCTTGGGACGGGGAGCTGCAAAAGCCTCTTCGCGATACTCAGCGGCGCGGGAAGGAAGGTCGTGGCGGTCGACGTCCCGATGACGTACCCGCCGGAGGAGGTGAATGGCGCGATGGTCTCGGGTTTCGGGACGCCGAACGTTGAAAGCGCGTTCGTGCACCCGCCTGAGCTCAAGGAGGCGGTCCTGGCCGCATCAGGCACCCCGTACATGATTGACGTCGTCCTTCCCGACATGGAATCCCATGACAAGACCGCGGTGGAGAAATTCATTCGCGACACGGGCAACGTTGCCGAGCAGCGCATGCGCATCGCGGACATGCTGATGGACAAGGTTGACTGGGATTTGTTCATGCTTGTAATAACGGGCACGGACCGAATCTCGCACGCGTTCTGGAAGCACATGGACGAGACGCATCCCCGCCACGAGCCCGAATCCGGATACAAGAACGAGATACGCGACTTTTATGCCCGGGTTGACGGCTATCTGGGCAGGCTTTTGGGGAAGCTGGACGATGAAAGCATCCTGATGGTATGCTCGGACCACGGCTCGAAAGCGTCATACGGCTCCTTCGACTTGGCCAGCTGGCTGGTGGACGCCGGCTTCATCAAAGCCGTGGGGAAAGTGAGCGCCCTGCCGGAAAAAATCCGCTGCCCGGACGGCAGCATGAACCCGGTTTTTGCGGTGGAGCAGCGCGAATCGTCGGAAGTCCGGATTTTCGACGGCGTGGACGGGAAGCTGGCCGAGCTGGAAACGTCCGCCGCAGACACGTTCTCGGGCATCACGCTCAACCTGTCCGGGCTCGAGCTGGATTCCGGCTACACCCTCGAGGTGGAGGCGAGAGGCTCAAAACCGGGCATGCTGTTCGAGTTCGTTGAGGATAGCGGCGGCAGCGCGCCCGCGCTGCACCCGCGCGCGCTGGGCGACCAGTACTTTGAATACAAGTGCAATTTTACCCCCCGGAAAGAATCATTGCAGTTCGCGCTGCGAAACTCTTCTTACGGCGGAAACCCGGCGGGCGTCGTCACCATCAAGGGCATCCAGCTAAGGTGCGGCTTCCACTGGAAAGAGTGCGTTGCCTACCGGGTGCCCACGCTGCCCGGCGTTTACCTGAACGTCGTCGGCCGGGAACCGCACGGCGCGGTGCCGTTGGAGGATTACGAGCGCGTGCGCAACTCAATCATGGACAGGCTGAATGCCGTGCGATGCGAGAAAACGGGCTCGCCCCTTTTGCGCGTATTCAAGCGCGAGGAATTGTATGCGGGCGAAAAGCTCGCCGAAGCGCCGGACATCATGGCCATACCCGAAATATTTCCCGGCGCGGCAAGCAAATACATCGTAATCCCGAGGGGATGGAGCGGGATGCACCGCCACCACGGACTGCTCATCGTGTTCGGTCCAGGGACGGCGCACAGGGTGGCGCCGTCCCTGCTTGAGAAGCTCCTGGTCCGGCTTGGCTTAAGGAAGGGCAGGACGCCGCAACTCGCGGACATCGCCCCGACCGTATTGTCCGCGCTCTCCGTACCCATCCCGCCCGGCATGGACGGGCGGCCGTTGTTTGACTTCAAGGCAAGCGCTGCCCCCGCGGGAAAGCGGCATGCCGGGAATGCGGCGAAAACCCGGGCGATGTACGACGACGAGGACGCGGCGCTGGAAGAAAGGCTGAAAAAACTGGGGTACATGGACTAGTGCGGCTGAACTCACCTTCCGCGCGCCAGCATGTCGTTGTCGCCGAACGGGTTGCCCTGCCACACGTAGCCGAACTGGCCGGGCACTGGGTATATCTGTGCGGTGGCCGAGGTGCTCACCGTGAATTCTGGTCCGGAAGGCAGCACGTACCCGTAAATCCCGTAAACGCCGCTCCTGTTGTCGTGCCACACGATTGTCGTACCGTACATCCTTGGCCAGCGGTGGTCAACGGAGGGGTCGTCCGTTATCCTGATTTCGGTGTTATTCGTGAGGTTGTAGGCGAATATGTCGAAGCTGCCGGACCTGTTCTCGAACCATGCCACGATGTCCCGGTAGACGTCCGGCCTCTTTTGGACGTTAGCGCTCGGCGATACGGTGAAGTTGGCGCCGTTCGAGAGATTGTACCCCTTGATGTTCATGACCCCGGACGTGTTGTCTTCAAAAACGACGAGGGGGCCGTAAATGGCCGGGAACAACTGCCGATTCGCGTCGGAAGTGACGTTGAAAATCGAGGCGTCGGACGCGTTGTACGCGAGTATGTTGTAGACGCCGTTCCTCACGCCGTAGGCGACTGCGATGTCACCGTAGACGTCCGGGGTATCTTGCGCGCCCGGAAGCACGAAAACGCCGAATTCGGTGCCGTTCGTCAAGTTCTTGCCGTAGATGTCCCAGTTGCCGTTGCGCCGGTCAACCCAGACCACCACATCCTCGTAGACCGCTGGGTCCCCTTGGAAGCGTATCGCGGTAGAGATAGGGAACTCGGTGCCGTTGCCCAGGTTGTAGCCGTACACGTCCCACTGCCCGCTTCGCTTGTCGGCCCATGCCGCAATGCCACCCCACATGTCAATCGTGGATTGCGACGCCTTGTTTACGGTCAGCGGGGAATCGCCTCCCCCGCCGGTGACCAAGTTGAACGTGCCGTTGCCGCTGAAGCGCTTTACGGCGATGTAATGGACGCCCGTGTATGACGGGGTGTGGTTTATCTGGTCCATTTCGCCGACGCCGTTGGTGCTGCGGCTCAAGAGGATGGGGGAACCGTTCTCGTCGCCCGTGACGTTGTAAAGGTACAAGTCGAAGTCCGCGCCATCCGGGGAAGTCAGGTTGAACTGGTACTCGACCGACTCGTTCATGTAAACCCTTCTCGCCCACGCGCGCTTCTCGAACGCGGCGCCGCCGAGGTAATCGCTTCCGTTGGAGATGTTCACCGGAAGGTTTTGCACCACCGCCTCGATTGCCGCGTCGCCGTTCACGCGGCCGAAGCCCTCGTCTACGTCCCGGCCGCCCGCGTCAAACGTAGGGTCGCCGCCGGTATCCTCAACGTGCTCGCGCAGCCTACCGGTCTCGCTCGCCGTGAGCAGGAGGATGTTCTTCACCTGCAGCGCCTCCGCCTCGGTGTAGCCCCATGCCGTGTTGTTGTTGAACTCGATAGCCTGGATAACGAGCGCCGCGAGCCCCGCGACGTGGGGAGCGGCCATGGAGGTTCCCTGCATTACGATGTAGTCGTCGAGCGTTTCGTCCTTGAAAGGCGTGTAGCAGGCCGAGGAGTCGCACACGTAGTCGCCCTCGTTGGAGTCCACGGACAGGATTTCGCCCAAGTTGCTCCATGACGCCAAGCTGGTCCGCACGGAGCCACCGGGAGCCGCGACGTCGGGCTTCGCCTGCCCGGGCAGGGCTTCGGAACTGTAATACGTGACGTTGTCGTTGTCGTCGATTGCGGCGACCGTTATCGTCTTGTTCGCTTGCGCCGGGCTGCCCAGGCCGGTGGACGGATAGCGGTTTCCTGCAGAAACCGCGATGACCATCCCGTTCTCCACTATGCGTTCAACGGCCGCATTCTCGGCCGGGTCGGAAGACGATTTGCCGAGGCTCATTGAGACCACGCGGATGCGGTAAGTGTCCCTGTTTGCGACAATCCAGTCGAGCCCGGCGATGACGTCCTCTGTCCAGCCCGAGCCGGTGTCGTCCAGCACGCGCACCCCCACGAGCTTCTGGTCCGGCGCGACTCCGGAGAACCGGTTGAAGCCGTCGCCAACCGCCGTTGCGGGGTAGGCGTAGGACATCGTGAAATCGTAATAGGTCGCCCCTTCGTCGTTGCACGCAAGGACGTAATAAGTGCCGTTCGCGGCCGCGTAATAGTAAGTGACGATGGTCGCGAAACCCGAAATGCCGGTCGTCGAGTTCCGGGCGACAAGCGACAAGCCGCTGTCCCAGATTTCGATGGACGCGTTCCCCCCGGGAGCCGAGTTGTTGTCGGTGACGTTCATGCGGGCGGTAACCAGGCCCGGGGCGCTGGTAACGTTGAACAGCCAGTAATAGCAATACCCGTCGTCGCCGGGCAGGTAGTCGTACACCGTTTCGGTAACCGAAGTGCTCGTGTTCCCGCTTGCCGCGCCCCTGCCCGTGGCCGTTCCCGAGCAATGCGACCCGTGCCCGGCGAGATCCCAGGGCGTAGGGTGCTCGTCGCCCGCGATCTCGTCGTCCCAGCCCACAATCTTCGTCGCGTCCGTTACCGCGCCCCAGCCCGAGGCCGAAACGTTGACGTACGTCCCGAGGTCGGCGTGCGAGTCGTCCATGCCCGTGTCTATGACCGCGAGGCTCGCGTTCTTCGCGCCCCTGAAGCCGCCGAGGTTGCCGCTGCTGTTCCAGACGGCGGCGCGCACGTTCATTTGCCGCGTGGAAGTCTCGAGGAGGGCATGCGTTTGCCGCGATTCCTCGATTACGTTGAATCTGCCGGACTCGGAGGAGGCGAAAGGCCGGACGGAGGTGTACGGAAGGAAGCCCGAGAAGCCGTCAATCGCGTTAGAGTAGACGTGGGTGACTTCGCCGCCAGCCGCCCTGAAGTTTTCGAGGTCGAGCTCCGTAACCGGGTGCTTCAGCCAGACGATGACGGGCACGCGGTTTCCCGACGCCCGGAGCGCCGAAGCGGAAGGCGTTTCGAGCGCGTCGTCAACGCCGTTCCCGTCCGAGTCCGCGAAAACGTCGGCGGGCCTGTCCGCCGGGCCGGCGGCCTTGTCCGGGATGGGGGAGCCGGGGAGCATGCCGGCCGCGAAAACGGCTCCGGCCAGGCACAGGAGAATGCAGACTGCAAGCAAACCGGTTTTCATGGCGACCCCCCGCGCGGTTTTACGCCCGGCGGCGCCGGGCATTTTCCCGCTTCCAGTTTCGAGCCGTCATGCAAGGGCGTCCGGCTTGACTCCTCGCGCCTCAGAAGCGACTCGTACTCGCCCACGACCTCGTCGCTGGGCCCGCATGAAGTAATCCTCCCGTGGCTTAATAAAACCGAGTTTTCGCAGAGCTGCTTCACCTGGTCCGCCTGGTGGGAAACGAATACGATGGTTTTCCCGGAGTTCCAGAGCTCGTTCATGCGCTCAAGCGATTTTTTCTTGAACGCGACGTCGCCGACCGCGAGCACCTCGTCTATGAGGAGGATGTCCGGGTCGGTCATTATCGCGGTGGAGAACGCGAGCCGCATCACCATCCCCGATGAGTAGTCCTTCAGGGGCAGGTCCATGAACTCGTCGAGCTCGGCGAAGCCGACGATTTCGTCGTACTTCGCGTTCACCTGCCTTTTCGTGAGCCCCATGATTGAGCCGTAAAGGTAAACGTTCTCGCGCCCGGAAAGCTCGGACTGGAATCCGACTCCGAGCTCTATGAAGGGCATTATCCTGCCTGTCGCCCTCACCGGGCCGGT
>JAQTMQ010000010.1 GCA_028714235.1 Candidatus Iainarchaeum sp.
CAGGGCTTCACGAAAAACTTTTCGGACAACTCCACCGCGGAAGGATTCCAGTTCACGTTCAACTGCGTCAACTGCAGGGACGGGTACAAGACGAAGTTCGTCGCCTCGGAAACCGCGAAAAAGGGGAAGCTTTTGAAGACCGCGGGCGGGCTTTTCGGCGCCGTCGCGCAGCTCGCCGGGAAAAGCAGCATCGGCTACGGGGTGGACAGGGGCGTGGACGCCGTGAGCGGAAGGTTCACCGGCATGTCGCCCGACTGGCACAAGGAGCACGACGCCGCCTTCGAGAAGGCCCAGAACGAGGCGAAGGCGAACTTCCACAAGTGCCCTAACTGCGCGAACTGGGTGTGCGAAACCTGCTGGAACGAGCAGGAAGGCCTGTGCGTGAAGTGCGCGCCCCGCGAAAACGTCTCCATCGCGACGACCGTCGCGAAGGCGAAGAGGACGCAGATGGAGAAAAAGGCCGCTGAAACCAAGCTCTTCACGGGCGAGCTTGAAAGCAAGGTCACCGAATGCCCGGCCTGCGGGAAGCCCGCGGGCAAGGGAAAGTTTTGCGTGAACTGCGGCGCGCCCATGGGCATGGTGAAATGCAGGAAATGCGGCGCCAAGAACCCGCCCGGAACCAAGTTCTGCGGCGAATGCGGGGAAAAACCGTAGGCGCGGGCCGGGTTGGCGCGGGCGCGGCTTGCCCGCGCCTTCCCTCCCGCTAAAGGAACGCCTCCACGTCCTTCTTTTTGCTTTCCATCGCGTCCTCGAATTTTTTCGCGATGGATTCCATGCTTCCGCCGCGCGCGCTCCTCGCGCCCCTCCTCTTCCGCACGTTCACGAACGCGGGGAAGTTCGCCGCCTCGCCGACAATCATCGCCTCGCCCGTGCGGAGGGTCGTTATGGAGCCGAGCATCCCCTGGTCTATGCCCTCGCAGGACTCGCCGATGTGCTTTATGTCGTAAGGGTTCGTCACGCGCATGATTATGTGCGTGTTCGCCTGCGACAGCGCGGTCGTGGAAAGCTGGACCGGCCTCTGGCTGATGAGGCAAAGGCTTGCGCCGAACTTCCTTCCCTCCCTCGCAATCAGCTCAATCACGGGCTTCGCGAAAAACTCGGAGCCCCTCGCCTTCTCGCGCGCGAAGTTGTGGCTTTCCTCCACCATCAGGAGGAAGGGCGGAATCCTCTCCTTCTTCCTCTGCTTGAAAAGCCGCCTCCCGAAATACGCGACTATGACCTGCTTCCTCCTCGCGTCGTCAATCCCGGACAGGTCTATTACGGCGAGCCTGCCCGGGCGCGCCAGGTCCTTTGAGGCCGGGAAAGTCGCCTTCCCGAAAAGCCGCAGGCCCTTGAGGGCGTAAAGCATCCCGAGAAGCGGGCCCTTCACGTTGTCCTTGAGGGTCGCATCCGAGTCAACGCGATTCACGAGGTCGTCCAGGCCGTAAAGCTCGCGCGCCTCCCTTTTCTCCCTGTGAAGCCGCTCCATTATCCTCGCAAGCTCCCTCTTCGCCACGGGCGACGCGTCCGGAACGAATTCCGCGAGCACGCGCGGGGAAACGCCGGACATCCCGATGCGGATTTTCCTCCCGTCAAAAACGGTCGCCCTGTCCCCGTACCCCCCGTTCCTGTCCGCGAAGCCCACGTACTCGCCGTGAACGTCAACCACTATCACCGCCGGCCTGCCGTGCTCCCTCTTCCTGTCCAGAAGCTCCTCAATAACCACTCCGGTGAGGTACGACTTGCCGCAACCCGACATTCCGAGAATCGCGAAATGCTTCTGCAGCAGCCGGTTCAGGCCTATCCTCGCTTCAACGTCGTGCGCGGCAAGCTTCCCGAGCGCGAGGCCGTTCTCCTCGAAACCGAGCAGGGATTTCAGGCGCGCCTCCTCGACGGGCAGCACCTTGCTTCCCGGCGCTGGCGGAAAAACGTTTCGCACGAGCAAGTTCTCCTTGTTGTAGAGGCCGAGCGCGCGGCAGTTCGCCACCGTGTACTCCCAGTCCGTCGTCGGAAAGCTCTCCATGAGGCGCGAGCCGTTCTTCTCGTATTCCGCGACAGACTCCGCCCTTTCGAAATAGCGGTTCGCGCGCGTGATGTCGCTCACGCTCCCAATCAAAAGGCCGTCCTCTGTCTCCACCTTGACGAACTGCCCCTTGCGCACGGAGTTCGAGTTCAGCACGAAACTGAAATTCGCGGTCGTCGGGCCGTCCCACGTCGCGACGACAGTCCCGAGCTCCGCCCCATCCCCGCCCTCCGCCATGAAAACCAAGAAAGAGGTTTGGCGCGCGCGCATATAAAAGAGGGCGGCGCGCGTGATTTCCAGTGGGCGATCACAAGTCGCAGCCCAAGAAAGGGAAAATGCAACTGGAACACACCCGCGCACACGCGAATATAAATACGACAAGAGACGAATACTCAAGCGAATCTCGTTCCGGGGAAAACCGGGTGGAATGGGGGGTCGATGGTGGCCATCCAGAAGAGCCCATCATTCAAGGATTACCGCGCTTTCTTTAAAGCAGCGACCAAATCCGAAACCGCCCCAGACGGATTCGACCCTTTCCCTTACCAAGAGCGCCTTTCAGGCGGCGAATTGCCGCAGATACTCAATATTCCCACTGGGGCCGGAAAAACAGCCGCAGTAATCCTCGCCTGGCTTTGGAGGCGCAGGTTCGCTGACGAAGAAACAAGAAAAGCAACTCCCAGGCGGCTCGTTTACTGCCTTCCCATGCGTGTTCTCGTCGAACAAACCCGCGACGAAGCCAAAAGATGGTTGAAAAACAAAGACATAGATTTCCTGGCAGAAAAGCCCGGAGAAGGCGAAGACAAGATAGCAGTAACCGTCCTGATGGGCGGCGAAGACACCGACAAATGGGATTATTACCCCGAGCGCGACGCGATAATCATTGGCACGCAGGACATGCTCTTGTCGCGCGCTTTGAACCGTGGCTACGCGATGAGCCGCTACCGCTGGCCGGTGCATTACGCGCTGCTTAACAACGATTGCCTTTGGGTAATGGACGAGGTCCAGCTCATGGGCGTCGGAGTGGAAACCTCGGCGCAGATGCAGGCTTTCAGGGAAAAGCTTGGTTGCTACGGCAACCCGACGACGATTTGGATGAGTGCGACTGTTGGAGAGAATCAGCTTGCGACGGTAGACCATCCCGTTCCGAAAAATGGGTTCTTGCATCACGCACTTGAGGAAGACGACTTGTCTTTAGACACAATCGGGAAACGGCTCAAGGCGAAGAAAGCGATTTCCAAAGCGGGTTTCTGTCTCGATTCGGAAGATGTCGATTATGCAGAAAACGTTGCGGGGTTGCTTATCGAGAAGCACAAGAAAGGGACCCTTACACTATGCATAGTCAATCAGGTGAAGCGCGCCCAAAACGTTTTCCGTTCGTTGAAGAGCAATCAAAAGCAGAATCCAGCGTATTCGATCGCGAGGATTGCGCTTATTCATTCCAGATTCCGCCAAAAAGAAAGGGACGCGTGGACAAAGGTTCTTGAAGAAGAGGGGGATCGCATAGTTGTCGCGACCCAAGCCGTGGAAGCTGGCGTCGACGTATCCGCTCAGACGCTCGTTACCGAAATCGCGCCTTGGCCCTCTCTTGTACAAAGATTCGGCAGATGCAATCGCTACGGCGAGTCGGGCAACGCTGAAATTATCTGGATTGACCTAAATCTCGAATCCGACGGCGACGAAGACACAACAGCTTTGCCATATTCGATGGCTGAACTGGAAAAGTCTAAGGTTCTGCTTGACGGTATTGCCGATGGAGGAGTGGAAACGGTCAGAAGAAAGATGGCGGAGTACGTACCCGAAGAAGTGACAAGGCAAGTCATCCGTCGGAAGGATGCGGTGGATTTGTTCGATACAACTGCTGACCTTACTGGAAGTGATTTGGATGTGTCGCGATTCGTGCGCGACGGCGTAGACACGGATGTGCAGTTCTACTGGCGCGAATTGGTGGAGGAATTCCCTCCGAAAGAAAACGTGTACCCATCGCGTGGTGAACTATGCCCTGTTTCCATCGGGGATGCTAACGAGTTCGCAAAAAAATACGCCGGATTTGTATGGAACCCCCTTGAAGCCCGATGGATGAAGGTCGGAAAGGGCGGAGAGGCAGACCGGTTTTTCCCCGGCCAGGCTGTGTGCGTCCAAGCGAGCGAGGGCGGCTACTCCGAGGAGCTTGGATGGGATGGTTCTTATGCGGCGAAAAAGCCGGTTCCGGTTAGCGTGTTGGCCCCCAGCGGGCTGCGAGAAGAAGAACGGGATGGCGCAGACGAGCAGTCATTTGATGGGGATGGAAAATGGGTTACGCTTTCCTCGCACTGCGCTGATGTCCTTCGGGAAATCGGATTGATCGAATCCAGTCTTGTCTTGCCCAAAGACCAGGGGGCTGCACTTGAAACTGCGGCGCGCTGGCACGATGTCGGGAAAGCGCATGCCGCCTTCCAAAACGTCGTAAATGAAGGCGCGCCCCAAGGCGCCCCGGGCGAAGTTTGGGCGAAGTCAGGACAGAAAAACAATGGGCATGGTTACTATGTCATCGCGGAAAATGGAATACGCGTGGCTCGCCCGCATTTCCGGCACGAACTTGCCTCCGCATTGGCGTGGCTCTGCGCGCATCCCGCAGAGCATCCGTATTCTGATTTGATTGCGTATATCATTGCGGCGCACCATGGCAAAGTCCGGCTTTCGATTCGTTCGATTCCACAGGAAAGCAAGCCTCATGAAGACACCCTTTTTGCGAGGGGAGTTTGGCAGGGCGATGCTTTAGGCCCTGTTCGGGGACTGCTTGAAAAGCCGATTTCGCTTGACTTGAGTGTGATGCAACTGGGAGAAGGCAGTTGGCTTGAGAGGATGCTTTCGCTGCGGGATGATAAGAATATGGGCGTATTTAGACTTGCATACCTTGAAGCATTGCTTCGCATCGCGGACTGGAGAGCTTCAAGGCGCGAGGATGGAGGCGTAGGCTGATGGATGCGCGAGCCGGCGACTTAATCCTTGGCGGATGCGCGCCTGCCCCACTTGCGCATTATCTGAAGGCCATCGGGATACTTCGCTTGGTGGATGAACAGCTTGACGTGAATGCACGAGGATACTGGAGGGGCGATGAATTCCGGCTTCGTACAACAAAAACAACAAATGAACTGCTGGATTTTTTCTTGGACAAGTACCATCCGACACCCGCGGTCGCGCCGTGGAACGCAGGCAGCGGGTTCTATTTCAGGGAAGAAAAGTCAAACGAAGTGGATGAAGCCGGCCACCGCAAGAAAACCGGAAAACGAAATGTCGCAACCGCCGCAACGCAGATAGTCGACTCGGTTCTTAAGTCTGGAACAACACGCCTTACGGATTACAGGGCGGCTGTGCTGGCCGCTAAAAATGTGGTCGTCGGGAGTGGCTTAGAAAAAGCACCAAGCGAAGAACAGAAGACCGAACTGATTATACGCGCAAGGAATGGACTGCCGGATTCGGCGATAGCCTGGATTGACGCTGCAGTTGTGCTGACTTCCGAGAAGCCCTGGTTCCCCCCTCTTCTCGGAACCGGCGGTAATGATGGAAATGCGGACTTCTCAAGCAACTTCATGCAAAGGCTATCCGATGTCTTTGACTTTAGCGAAGGGAAATCGACTGAGCTGTCTCCAGCTTGGCTGGAAAACGCACTATTCGGAACACCAACAGATGGACTTCTTCTCAACAAGGTTTCTGGTCATTTCCTCCCTAGCGCAACTGGAGTGACTAACGCAGAAGCTGGATTTGACTCCAAATCCATGATTAACCCGTGGGATTCCATTTTTCTTATAGAGGGAGCGCTTCTTTTCGCAGCGTCTTCATCAAAACGATTCGGAAGCCACGCGAAAGGCGGCATGGCGTACCCATTCGGGGTGAAGCCTGCAGGAGTGGGATATGGGAGCGCGTCCGCGAAAGACGAGGATGGCCGCCCGGAAATATGGCTTCCGCTTTGGAACAAACCCGCAAAGGCAACTGAATTATCGGTGCTGTTCTCCGAAGGACGCGCACAAGTCGGTAAGCGCAACGCACGCAACGGGGTGGATTTTGCGCGTGCTGTGGCCGGACTCGGCATAGATCGGGGCATAAGTGCTTTCGAGAGATACGGGTTTCAAGAAAGGAATGGAATGGCGTATTTTGCTGTTCCGCTGGGGAAATTCGAGGCCGTGCGGCAGCCCCAAGTCGACTTGGTTAACGAGATTGACGGATGGCTGCGCGAGATTAGTTGGAAAATGAAAACAACTGAAGAGCAGCGGGCAGTTAGGAATGTAGAAGAAGCGATTATCGAACTTTGCCGGATGAGACGCGCAGCAAGGATGCAGGCGGTTCTTGTGGCACTTGGCCAGTGTGAGAAAGCAATCGCAAAAAGGGCGACGAAAAAAGAACCAAAAGACATATGCCGTCCGGTCCCATTACTGTCTCCGCGCTGGCTGAAAGAAACCAATGACGGAACCCAAGAATTCCGAATTGCCGCAGCCTTGGCCTCGGTTTACGGTAGGTACAAGGACAAAGATGGGCACGTTCGGGTCGTTCCATTGCGGTCCCAGCTGGAGCCGGTGCGTCTTGGGCAGTACGGTCCATATTGGGACAAGACGCTGGAAAAGGAAGTTGCATGGACTGAAGGCGGACTGCTAAAGTCGATGAATGCCATTCTTGCACATCGTCTCAAGAGGATGGAACAATCAGGATACGACTGCTTTTCAGACAGCTCAGTAATCAGCGTGAACTTGCCTGATCTTGTCAGATTCTTGGAGGGTAGGATTGATTACGGCAAGATCGAGAGCCTGCTGTGGGGCCTGTGCCTTATTGATTGGAGCAAGGAACGCGCTGAATACGATATTGATTCCTGTCTTGATAACACGCGGCTTTTCCCTGGCGCTGGTTTCGCGCTGGTGAAACTCTGTTTTTCATACGTGAAAATGGGGGAAATCAGAGTTCCGCTCGTCCCGGAGATTTTCCGCCGCATGGGTTCTGGAAATGGCGGCGCGGCCATCCAGCTTGCAGCGCGCAGGCTAAGGGCAAGCGGATTCAAATTAATGGCTTCAGAGTCGTTCAGTGTGCCCAAAAGCCAGCAGGACAAGGCAGTTGCAGCGTTGCTTTTGCCGCTTGGCAATAAAGAAATGGAGATGCTTGCCGCGAGGGTTGCGACAGTGGAGAACGAGGACGAAGGAGGTGTTTAGGGATGGATTTCAGCAAACTTGGAGACGAGCAGCGTGTACTGCTTGAAGTGGAATTAAAGCCAGTTCAGGGGACAAGGTTCCAGCCAACCGGATTCCCGGATATCGGTGCAGCCACATACCAGTCAAGCGACGGGAAGCAGATGCTGCTCGTAGAGTCTGCGCAGAGCATGGCGAATCGCCTGGAGGAAGCCTGCTGGGATGAAAATAAGAATACGCTTGTCGCGCCGCTCACTGGACTTCCGTTCATCATGGTCAATGAAACCAAAACCGGTCGGATGATAACGAACTCTATCCTCGAGTCGCACAGAATAAACAGCCCATACATACTTGAGTCAAAAGACAAGAGCTTCTTCGACAAGCTAAAGAAAGAGCTTGAGGTCATGGAAACCGGAAGAGTGGATAACAAAGCGCTCGCAAAAACTCTAATGAAATACGATCCCAACTCTCTTCTTCACGGAGTATTTTTGGCAAAAAAAGAGTTGGCAGGGGGCAGGTTAAGGGTGCCGCGCGCAGTTTCGGCTTTCGTTGAAGCCGAAGACGTGAACGTGGCGGCAAGCGGGGGTGTGAAAAAGGATGAAGTTAACCCCAGCGGAGACGCGAAGAAAGGATTCGGCCACGTCCCGTTCGCGCGCGATGAATACACCGGAAAACTGAATGCGTACTTCAGCATTGACCTCAGCCAGATCAAAAGTTACGGGCTTGGAAAAGACGCCGAAAACCTGCTTATAACGCTCGCGCTTTTCAAGATTCGCAGGATGCTGGAAGGAGGATTGCGGTTCAGGACCGCTTGCGACCTTCAAGCCGTAGGCGACCTGAAGGTAACCAAGCCGTCTGAATTCGTCGTGCCACCGCTAAACGAGTTCAACGCGAAGATGCCTGAAATGATACGCAAGTGCAAAGGGATGTTCGCCGAACCTCCAGTAACCGTCGTTGAATACTCGGAGTGATTGCATGCTTGCAATCGAGGTCAGACTAATTGCTGGAAGTTATCATGCGACGCCATGGGGCAGGCAGGTCAACGAAGGAGCCGTTGAATGGCCGCCGTCACCTTGGAGAGTGCTAAGGGCGCTCATTTCGGCGTGGTACAAAAACTGCGAAGGGGTAAGCGAGCAAACACTCGAGGGCATCATCAACAAACTGAGCGAACTGCCAGTATACGAGCTTCCGCCTGCCATAGAAATGCATACGCGTCACTACATGCCGCTATACCACGGCGATACGGCGAAAGTATTCGACGCATTCCTGCGCCTTGGGAAAAACAACCGATTAATAATCCAGTGGCCGGAAGCGGACCTGACTCCCGAAGAAGAAACGGCGCTGGACTTGCTCCTATCTAAGATAAGCTACTTCGGGAGGGCCGAATCTTGGGCCGAACTCAAGCGCACGGATAAAGTAACGAATGCCAACTCTTTCCCAAAACACGAAGGAAATAGCGTTGATAACGGATTCGAGCTAGTCGGGACGCTCGCTTGCATGCAGCCCGGGGAATACTTGGCATGGAAACTCGGATTCGGCAAATCCAAATCCGAAGAGAAACCTCAAAAACGATTAAAACGAGGAAAGAAGAAATCCGAGGAATCAGGAGACCTTCCGAAAACAATCCTTGAAGCATTGAAGGCGGAAACAACACAACTTAAGCGCGCGGGCTGGAGCCAGCCACCGGGAAGCAAATGGGTGAGCTACGCAAGGAAGACGGATGCATTTGAGGTTCAGTATTTCCCTGACTTTTCAGAGGACAAGCTTCCGTTGCCTACCGCAGCAAGATTCGCTGTTGCGAGCGCCGTTCCCCCAAAGCTTGTCCATTCAATATCTTTGGCGGAGCGCTTCCACGCGGCGCTCGTGAAATATTCGGACAACGCGGAAGTATTCACTGGGTGCGACACTGAGAAGAAGCCAATTTCGGGTAATATGCATGCAAGCATCCACTGCGAAACCAATCCATGGGACGTCAAAAGCGACAACGGTTCTATAACGCACGTGAGCGTTTACGCGCCGATGGGATTCAATGCAAAATCCCGCTATGCATTGGACCGCGTAAAGAAGGTGTGGGGGCACGGAGGCCACGACGTTAAGCTTTTGCTGCTTGGAATCGGGAATCCGGAGGATTTCAGCGCGCCAAACAAAGGCGCAGAGTGCAGGATCTTCCAAGAATCAAGGGTTTGGGTGTCCAGCACGCCCTTCATTCCTACGCGCCATCCGAAGATTACGCGAGGCGGAAAGCCGAAGCTTGACGATAAAGGCTTGTGGATTGGCAGTCCCGCGCACGACCTCGCGCGCCTGCTCGTCCTTCAGGGGAAACCCGCGCCAATGAAAATAACCTCGGTTCCATCCACAATGCTTGGGGGACGGGAGGTCCGCTGGTTGAAGTTCGCTCGGGAAAGAAAAACCGGAGGTGGAAGGCGCGCGGACACGCGAGGATACGGATTCATAATCGAATTTCCAGAACCGGTGAAAGGCCCGATTGCGGCCGGATATGCCAGCCATTTCGGCCTCGGGCTGTTCGTTCCGATGAAAGAGGAGGGATAGGTGCGCGCCTAATGGGTGACGGGCAAAAGGCGATTGCGGGCGAGCAGCCGGACCTTCTTCCAGTGCGCATGTTGAATGAGTTTGTTTACTGTCCCCGCCTTTTCTATATCGAATTCGTGGAAGGGGAATTTGAAGAGTCTGCGGACACGCTGGACGGAAGCTTCAGGCACAAGCGCGTGGACAAGGAAACCGGTGAAATGCCTTCAGCCGAAGAGGCTGAAAGCTTGGAAAGATTCCATGCGCGCTCTGTCCTGCTTTCAGGAGAAGAGTGCGGGCTTGTAGCGAAGATAGACGTGGTGGAAGGCGAAGGCAGTAAGGCGTCGCCTGTTGATTACAAGCGTGGAATGAAGCCGGGCATTCCTGAAGGAGCATGGCTTGCGGATAGGGTCCAACTCTGCGCGCAAGGCCTGATTTTGAGGGAAAATGGCTTCGAGTGCGATTCTGGAATAGTTTATTATGCCGGCTCCACGGCGCGAGTGGAAGTTAAGCTCACCCAAGAACTAATTGAGAAGACTCTGGAATTCGCGCGGAAAGCAAAGGAAACGGCGACCGGGAAAGAAATCCCGCCACCTCTAGAGGACAGCCCCAAATGCCCGCGCTGTTCTCTTGTAGGCATCTGCTTGCCCGATGAAACCAACCAGCTTTCCGGAAGGTTGGCCAAAGAGCCCCGCAGGATAGTGCCCTCACTTGACGAGGCGCTGCCCTTGTACGTCCAGGAACAAGGTGCGGCTGTTACCAAATGCGGAAACGAGCTGGTAATAAAATTGAAGGGAACCGTCATCTCGAGAGTGCGGCTAATTGACGTTTCCCAGCTAAGCGTTTTCGGAAACGTACAAGTTACGACGCAGGCATTGCGGGAGCTGTGCGACCGCAACATACCGCTCTGCCATTTCTCACATGGGGGCTGGTTTTATGCCATCACGCATGGGATGGCTCACAAGAACGTTGAATTGCGGAGGAAACAGTTCGCCCTTTCCGATAGCCCTGATGGCTCAATGAGGCTCGCAAGAGCTTTTATCAACGGCAAGATACGGAATTGCAGGACTTTGTTGAGGCGAAATAACCCCGCGGCGTCGTCCGAAGCTCTCAACGGGCTTTCAGGCTGCGCGGAGCAGGCACTCAATGCCATAACAAGCGAAGAACTTCTCGGAATCGAAGGGAATGCCGCAAGAATATACTTCATGCATTTCGGGGAAATGCTGAAAGCAGGAAAGGGTGTTGCGTCATTCGATTTTCAGGGAAGAAACCGCAGACCTCCGCGTGATCCGGTAAATGCATTGCTTTCTTACGCTTATTCACTCATGGCAAAAGATTTCACAGTCACGCTGCTCGCAACCGGTTTCGATCCCTATCTCGGATTCTTTCACGCGCCCAAATACGGAAAACCCGCGCTTTCACTCGACTTGATGGAAGAATTCCGCCCGCTGATAGGAGATTCGACGGTATTGACGCTCATAAATAACGATTCCATACGACTGGAAGATTTCGTTGAACGGGCCGGGGCAGTGGCCCTAAAGCCCGGAGCCCGAAAGAAAGTAATACAAGCGTATGAACGCCGGATGGAAATGCGAATCACGCACCCAACATTCAAATACTCCCTAAATTATCGAAGGGTTATAGAAGTGCAGGCGCGGCTGCTTTCGCGCTTCCTTTGCGGAGAGTTGCCCAATTATCCTGCCTTTTGCACGAGGTAACACAAATGAAAAACACTTTTCTAGTGAGCTATGATATAATGGATTCTGAGCGGCTGCAAAAAGTCTACAAAGTCATGAAAGGGTTCGGAGAACACGCGCAATACTCCGTTTTCATCTGCCACCTTAACCAAAAAGAAAAAGTGATGCTCAAAGAAGCACTAAGCGAGATAATTAACAACAATAAAGACAGGGTACTGATGGTCGATTTGGGGCCGTCAGACGGAACAAGCAAAAATCGGATAGAAGTACTGGGAAACCAAGATACGCCAAAAGAACCTTCCGCAACAGTTGTGTAATGCGAGAGGTTTAATGGCAACACGCATCCCGCAACCGCTCGCAGCAGGAAAAGCACGTCGGCAAGGCACCGGAAAGCAGTGGTTTTATTGCTTCCCGACCCCAAATTACCCCAACATAGTCCCCACCGCTCGAAATCAACCGTCAGTGACGGTATATAATACGGTTTCCACGGTCGAAAGACCGTGGCTCCATTGAAGCTTATCCGGGGTAAGTTTGCTATGGGATGAATCTGGAATCGTTTCCACGGTCGAAAGACCGTGGCTCCATTGAAGCATCGCAACCACCGCCTCAGCTCCGGCGCGAGCAGGTAGTTTCCACGGTCGAAAGACCGTGGCTCCATTGAAGCTACGCCACCAATAACGGGCGGCTATCCCATCCAAGTTGTTTCCACGGTCGAAAGACCGTGGCTCCATTGAAGCTATGGCCTCCTCGTACGCCTCCTTCGCCGGTTCTATGGTTTCCACGGTCGAAAGACCGTGGCTCCATTGAAGCGTGGCTATCGCGCTTGCTGTCGTTCAAGAGAAACCTGTTTCCACGGTCGAAAGACCGTGGCTCCATTGAAGCGCGTGGAGCGTGTATTTGGAGCCTCCGAGGGAAAAGAGTTTCCACGGTCGAAAGACCGTGGCTCCATTGAAGCTCAGCCAGCTTGGCGGGAACAGCGGCACGAGCTCCTAGTTTCCACGGTCGAAAGACCGTGGCTCCATTGAAGCAAACCCTCGACCCCTTCAAATCACTCCTGTTTTTCCTGTTTCCACGGTCGAAAGACCGTGGCTCCATTGAAGCAAAACGCACGAGGGCGGAAGTGGGAACGATGGTGCATGTTTCCACGGTCGAAAGACCGTGGCTCCATTGAAGCCCGCGAGGCCCGTCGGGTTGAATGTGAGCCTGGTCGCCAGTTTCCACGGTCGAAAGACCGTGGCTCCATTGAAGCTTAGTCGTAGCGCTACCGGCGTAGGCGAGGGTGGGCGGGTTTCCACGGTCGAAAGACCGTGGCTCCATTGAAGCAAGACGTAATAGCTTAACGCTTTGCCGGGTTTCCCGGTTTCCACGGTCGAAAGACCGTGGCTCCATTGAAGCGAGCGGAAAACGTGAATAATTCGTTCCGCGAGCTCGCGGGTTTCCACGGTCGAAAGACCGTGGCTCCATTGAAGCGAGTTACACCATCATATATTTCGCGCGCGCGGCTGCGGTTTCCACGGTCGAAAGACCGTGGCTCCATTGAAGCGTGGCGGTCGTCCCGTCTGCGCTGTGCGCCCACGCCAGTTTCCACGGTCGAAAGACCGTGGCTCCATTGAAGCGAGCTTGCCGCGCCAGGCACGACTTGCACTGTGTACATGTTTCCACGGTCGAAAGACCGTGGCTCCATTGAAGCCATGACGGTCCCCCACGCAATTCCAGCAAATCCGCACGTTTCCACGGTCGAAAGACCGTGGCTCCATTGAAGCAGCCATGCCGCACACCATCCCCAAGGTTTCCTCGCGGTTTCCACGGTCGAAAGACCGTGGCTCCATTGAAGCTGATTCCATTCGGAATCCCGAACGTCGAGTCCGGCGCGGTTTCCACGGTCGAAAGACCGTGGCTCCATTGAAGCCTTCCGCAATCGCTCCAACCGCGTTAACCCGGACGCGTTGTTTCCACGGTCGAAAGACCGTGGCTCCATTGAAGCCCGGAGAGGACTGGGCTGCGTATTCGTGATGCCGTCGGCTGCTCAGGGAAGTCTTCCCACGCAGTTGACGTAGATTGCGCGCTCCGTCGGGCCGAGGAGGAGGAGTTCGTTGAAGGCGGCTTGGTTGATGTAGCCGAGCGGAACCGCGCCAAGGCCGAGGGAGACGGCTTCGAGGAGAAGGTTTTCGCTCGCATGCCCTGCTTCAGTCAGCACGAAGTCTTCGGCCCTGGCCCCGTATTTCGCCTCCATTGCCGAGAAGTCCGCGGCGAAAACGATGACTGCCGCGGCTTCCGTTGCGCTTTGCTGCGAGTAGGCCGCCTCGGAAACGGCGGCCGAGTAATCGCCTTCCCTCGCGAGCTCGAGCGAATGCGTCGAGGGCTCGTAGCGGTAGATGCCGCAGGACGCCCCCTCGACCCGGTTCGGCTGCACGTAAAGCGTGAGGGGGTAAAGCGCGCCCGCGGAAGGCGCCGCCCTGAAGCCTTCCCCTCCGGTCACGCCTTGGGCGGCGAAAAGAAGCTCGGACAGCTCCTGAAGCGAGAGGCTTTCCGGGGAATAGCTCCGGATTGAGCGCCTGGACTTGATTGCGGCCTCGACCGCGGGCCCGGAATGGCTTGGGAGAGGAAGCTTGATTGAGGATTGCGCGGGGTCGGAAGCGCATTCGGCCCTGCCCGCCGGAGGGCGGGGAGACGGGCTTGAAAGCGCGGCGCAGGCAAGCGCCAAGGCGAGCGCTGCCCCCGCGAAAAGGAAAAGCGCTGCGGCAAGCTTGCGCCAGAGCCTCATGAAAGGTTAAGCCCGCGCGCCAAATAAAAAACGGTTGCCTTCAGGCGGGCGCGGCTTGGGGCGCGTTCAAGGTTTTTTAACCGGCTTGAACCAAACCATTCCATGCCGCTGAAAAGGCAGCTTTCGCTGGTTTCAACGACGCTTTACGGCATCGGGATAATTCTGGGCGCGGGCGTTTACGCGCTCATAGGGACGGGCGCCGCCTTTGCCGGGAACATGCTTTGGCTCGCCTTCCTCTTGGCCTCCCTCATCGCGGTTTTCACCGCCCTCTCGTACGCCGAGCTCTCGAGCATGTTCGCGAGGGAGGCGGCCGAATACGTGTACACGCGGCGCGCGTTCGGGAGGGAGGCGCTCGCCTTCCTCGTCGGCCTGGCGCTCGTGATGGCCGGAGTCGTTTCCGCGGCCCTGGTCGCGCTCGCTTTCGGGGGCTACCTCTCGTTCCTCGCCGGCGGAAGCGCGGGCGTTTACGCGGTCGCACTCCTCGCCGTCATGTCGTTCCTGAACTACTGGGGCATAAGGGAGTCCGCCGGCTTCAACAACGTTTCTACCGTCATCGAGGCCGGCGGCCTGGCCCTGATAGTGGTCCTCGGATTCCTTTTCGGGCCCCGGGGCGGGACGGTGGACTACTTCCAATTGCCCGCGACGGGCTTCTCCGGGATAGTTTCGGCAATCGGCGTGATATACTTCGCCTTCATCGGCTTCGAAAACATCGCGAACGTTTCCGAGGAGGTCAGGGACGCGAAAAGGAACGTGCCGAAAGCCATACTCCTGTCCGTCGCGGTATGCGCGGTCCTCTACGTCCTCGTGTCGGTCGCGGTCCTGATGCTTGCGGGCGCGCAGGAGCTCGCGTCCTCGCAGGCGCCCCTCGCCCTTGCGGCGTCAAAAGTCATCCCGCAGGCCGGGCTCCTGCTCTCGTGCATAGCGCTGTTCGCGACCGCTAACACGGTGCTCATCATACTCGTCTCCACCTCGCGCATACTTTACGGCGTTTCGAGGGAGTGCTCGCTGCCGGCCGCGTTCTCGAGGCTGGGGGCGCGCGGAACCCCCGCCTTCTCGGCCGTTTTCGCCGGGGCCGCCGCGGCGGCCGCCTCAACCTACGGGAACCTGACGCACATAGCGCAACTGACGGACCTGGGCGTATTCATCGCCTACTTTTTCGTGAACGCCGCGCTCATGCGGCTCCGCTTCTCAAGGCGCGCGCGCGGCTTCACGAGCCCGTCGGTACGCGGAATCCCGGTTTTCGCGGTCCTCGGCGCGCTCACGTCGCTCTTCATGCTCGCCTGCTTTGAGCCGGGGATATGGCTCGCCGCCCTCGCAATCCTCTCGACCGGCATGCTCGCGTTCCTCGCTTACAAGAAATTCTTTTGCCGGGCCGAAACCTGCAACGCGTGACAAGCCGCGGTTTCCTCGCTTCAAGCTCACTTGCCGCGTCCGAGCCTGCCACGGCGCGCGCCCGCGCGAAACGCTTTTATCAGTTTCTTGATAATATTATCAAGAGTTTGATGTTATGGACGTCGTTTCGCTGGTTTCGCTGAAGGGCGCGCGCGCGGTTCACGCCTCGCTCGAACGGTTTCCCGGGCGGCAGTTCACGATAAGCGAGCTTGCGCGCGTTTCCGGAATCCCGTTCAGCTCGGCCTGGAACATCGTGAAGGCGTGGGAGCGCGCGGGAATCGTTGACACCGGGAGGGTTGGGCGCGCCGTGACGGTGCGGCTTTCGGGAAGCGAGGTGGAAAAGGCGGCGTCCCGGGTGCTGAAGGCGGGCGTGTCGCCCCAGGCGCTCGCGCTGGAATGGCTGAGGGGCAGGGTTTCCGGGGAGCGCGCCGTGAGGTCCGCGTCCGTTTTCGGGAGCGTCGGGGCCGGGGAAGAGCGCCTGGAAAGCGACCTTGACTTGGCGGTCCTCGCGCGCAAGGGCTTCGACGCGACGCCGATTGCGGTTGAGGCGTGCGAGCGGTTCAGGGCGAAAGTCGTGCCAATCGTTTTTTCTGACGAGGAAGAGTTTTCGTCTTTCCTTGCGGGAAAGCGGGCGGTGAGGCTGAAATGAGGGACAACCCGGAAAAAGCGCTTGCGGACGCGAGGGTTTGGCTGAAGAGCGCGGAGGACGCTTTCGCCCGTGCGGGCGAAGCCGAGCGCGCTGAGGTGGTCGCCTGCGCGGAGGCGATTCACGCGATAATCAGGGCGAATGACGCGCTCACGATGGCGCTGCTCGGCCTCAAGGGAACGCGGCATGACGACTCGCCCATGCTCTTTGGCAGACTCTTGCGCGAGAAGAAGATTGAGGCCCGGCACGCCAAATTCGCGACCCTCGTCTTCAAGGCGGTTGAGGCGAAAAGCGGAGCGGATTACGGCCGCTCGGAAATATGCGGGAAGGAAGCCGAGTACTTCGTCCGCGGCGCAAGGGAATTCCTGGAAATGGCCGAAAAAAGCGTTGCGAAAAAGTGAGCCGGTGCCTTAAGCCTCGGGCTTCCTCGCTTCAAGCTCCCCGCCGCGGGGTTTGTAGTGGTGAAGATTAACCCTAATTCTTAAATATTCTTCCCCACTACAATGCTGCATGGCGTTTTTCAGGCGCAGGAAGAGGGGCGGCACGTATTATTACGAACTCGTGGAAAGCGTGCGCGAGGGCGGGAAGGTCAGGCAGAAAGTGCTGGAGTACTTCCCTTCCGCGAAAGAGGCGGGGGATTACGCGAAAAGCCACGGAATCGGGTTTTCTGGGGCGGGAGCCGGCGCAATCGAGGGGAGGCTTGCCAGCCAAATTCTGGCGAAGCTTGGGCGCCTTGAGTCCCTGCGGCCGCTTCCCCCGGAAACGTTAAGGCGGCTTCGCGAGAAGTTCGAGGTGGACATGACGTACAATTCTAACGCTATTGAAGGCAACCGCCTGACCTTGCGGGAGACGTGGCTCGTGCTCCGCAAGGGTATGACGATATGCGGGAAGACGGTGGAGGAGCACCTCGAGGCCACGAACCACGCGGAAGCGATAGGCCTCCTGGAAAAAATGGCTGGGGGGAAATCGAGAATAACGGAAATGGGCGTCCTGAAGCTGCATGCGGTAATACTCGACAAAATCGACCCCCAGAACGCGGGCTTTTACCGCCACGAGCAGGTTTTCATCCAGGGCTCCAGGCTTTCCCTGCCCAACTGGAGGAAGGTGCCGGAGCTGATGAAGGCGGTTTATTCGGAGCTGAACGACAAGGGAAAGGGGATTGACGCGCTCATGTCGGCCGTGAAAGTGCATTACGAGACGGTCCGGGTTCACCCGTTCGTGGACGGCAACGGGAGGCTTGCGCGCCTCCTCATGAACCTCCGCCTAATGCGGGCAGGGTTCCCGCCGACCATCCTCAGGCGCGGAGAGCGGCGCGCGTATTACTCCGCGCTTGAAAAGGCGGATAAAGGGGACTTCCGCCCGCTTTCGATGCTCATAGCGAAAGACGTTGAAAAGTCGCTTGACCTGCACATCGAGGCTGCAGGCTGAGCCGTCACGCGCCGGGCCTCCTCGCCTCAAGCTCCCTTGCCGCGTCCGAGCCAATCCAGCGCGCCGCCTTTTTTTCGCTTTTGGCGAGTTTCCTCGAGAGGGCGAGCGCTTTCCCGTAATTTCTTTTCGAGCCCATCTTCCCGATGTGCCTTAGGGCCCAGTTGACGGCTTTTTTCACGAAATTGCGGTCGTCACTCGATTCGCGCGCGATGGCGGCCAAAAACTTGTCCGCAACCGCGTCCGGGAACCCTTTCTTCTGCCGCCAGGGGATTACGGCCATCAACGCGAAGCCCGCGCGCTTCACGAATTCTTCTTCCGACTTGGAGAATTCGAGGGCTTTTTCCGGCGCGCCCTCCATTCTCCAGAGCAGGTTCATGGCGAGCTGGTCGGTTTCGGCCCAGTTGCTGCAGTCCGAAACCCATTTCTCCGCCTGCTTCCAGCCGATTGACGGCTCGGCGACCAAAGCGGCAACAATTTTATCCTCGTGAAAGCCGTGCGCCCAAAGCTTTTCCGCAAGCGAATTGCGCGCCGAACCGCCTTTCGCTTCTTTCTTGATTCGTTTTGCGAGGTTTCGGACGAAAGGCATGCCCACCCCGTAAGCATTCGTTCCCGTGATTCCGAAGCGCGCCATTCCCGCGGCGTTTTTCTTGCTGGAATTCTTTTCAAGAAGCGAAATTATTTCGTTGAACTCCATTGCGACCACTCACCTGAACGGCCTCGAGTCCCGCCTGAGCTTCATCATCGCGGAGCGGAGGCCGGTGCGCACGAACAGGTCCTTGTAAGTGCGCTCCAGGTCGAGGGGGTCCATCGCGGCGCGGAGGTCGGCCTCAATGAGGACCGCGGGCATGGCGTACTTCTTGTTGATGCGCGAGAGCGCGCAAACCGTGGAAGCGACTTCTTCCGCCGACGCATGGGGGGTTGAGAGGAACTCCGCGCGCACCGGCCTGTCCTCTTCGGCGGGCTTCACGTAAAAGACGGCTATGCGGCTCCCCCAGTCTTTGAGGTCCTTGAGGACTACCTGCTCTTTTTCGGCGCTGGAATAGCTGAATGAGGCCGTCCTCTCGCATTCCTTCAGGAGGTAGGAGAGGAAGGAGGTGTCGCTTGAGCGCCGCAATGTTTCCCGCTCGCTCTCCACGAGCATGCGCTCGAGGATTTCGATGAACCGCCGCCCCCTGGAATCCTTTATCACTCCGACGAGCCGGATGCCTTTCTCATCGCAAAGCGAGAAGAGCGAGGAGTAAAGCGCGATTACCTCGCCGTAAAGGATGCGCGCCTCCTCTTCCCCGGCTCCGGGCTTGTCGGAAACCTGGGGGAGGAGCGAGCCGTCGAGCAGCATGTAGTCCGGGGAAAGCTTTTCGCAGGCGGAAAGCGCGGTCCCGATTTCCTTCCGCAGGCGGAAAAGCGACTTGTAGCGCTGGAACTCGTGCGTGTCCATCGTGTAGGTCACTTCGACTTCCGGGGGAGGGAGGGCGGAGGGAAAATACGCGTGCGATGCGCGCTTCCCGTCCCTGTAGGAGAACATGACTGCGCACGCGCGCGTCATGAGCAGGTCAAAGCCGTGGAACTCCTGGGCGAGGAGCCCGCCGTCCACCGCGGCGATTTTGAGGTCGCGGAGCCCGGAGCCGACCGGATGGACGAGGCCGCGCTCGAGCGCGTCGGGAAGGACCTGGACGTTTTTTTCGCGCAGGCCCGCGGCTGTGGTCTTCCGCTCCTCGTCGAGGCGCGTGATGGATTCAGCGATTTCCCTTAGGCGCTCGCGCATGCGCAACCGTTTGCGCGCGCACGCTTAAAGCGTTGACGCCGCGCTCAAGGTAGTCGTCGTAGCCGCCCAGGTCGAGCAAGCCGTGCCCGGAGAGGTTGAAGGCGATTACCTTGGATTCGCCGCTCCTCCTGCACGCGAGCGCGGAATCAATCGCGGCCTTTATCGCATGGCTGCTTTCAGGCGCGGGGATGATTCCCTCGGTCTTGGAGAAGATGCTTGCGGCCTCGAAGACTTCGGGCTCTGTCACCGCGCGCGCGGAAATCACTTTTTCGGCCGCAAGGTGCGATACGAGCGGCGCCATGCCGTGGTAGCGGAGCCCGCCGGCGTAAATCTTCGGCGGCGTGTTGTCTTTCCCGAGCGTGTGCATCTTGAGGAGCGGGGTGGTTCCGGCCGAGTCCCCGAAATCGTACCTGAACTCGCCTTTGGTGAGCGAGGGGACCGCTTCGGGCTCGACCGCGACGAACTCGGTTTCGGCGTATTCGCCTTTGCCCTTGAGCTTCTCGCCGATGAACGGGAAGGTGAAGCCCGCGAAGTTGCTTCCGCCTCCCACGCACGCGATGAGCTGGTCTGGCGCCTCGCCAATCTTTTCGAACTGGAGCATGGTTTCCTGCCCTATGACCGTCTGGTGCATGAGCACGTGGTTGAGCACGCTTCCAAGCGAGTAGCGCGCGTTCTCCATTCCCATCCTCGTCTCGATTGCCTCGCTGATTGCGATTCCCAAGCTTCCCGGGCTATGGGGGTCTTTTGCGAGAATCGAGCGCCCGAACTGCGTTTTATCGCTGGGCGATGGGTGGACTTGTGCGCCGAACATGTTCATCATGGTCTTCCTGTAAGGCTTCTGCGCGTAACTGCTGCCCACCATGAAAACGATGCACTTCAAGCCGAAAAGCATGGTCGCGTACGCGAGCGCGGTGCCCCACTGGCCCGCGCCCGTTTCCGTGGTGAACGCCTCCAGGCCCTGCTTCATGCCGTAATACGCTTGCGGGATTGCGGTGTTGGGCTTGTGGCTTCCGCAAGGGTTCAGGTCCTCGCGCTTGTAGTAGATTTTCGCCGGGGTCTTGAGGTACGCTTCAAGCCTTTTCGCCCTGTAAAGGGGAGTCGGCCTCCCGAACCTGTAATACGCTTCCCGCACTTCCTCCGGGATTGCGATTCTCGGCTCGTCCGAGAACTCCTGCCTTGACCCTTCCCTCGTGAAAAACGCCTCGAACGCGGCTTGGGGGGCGGGCGAGTTGTCGCGCGGGTCGAGCGGGGGCGCGAGCTTTCCCGGGAGGTCGGGCTTGATGTTGTAGTAATACTTGGGGAGCTCGTCTTCCCCGAGCATGACCTTCACGCCCATGAACTCCTCTCTTGATTCACTGTTTCCACTGGCCATGTCAATACACCTCTGAAGCGTTCCTCGAAACCGGGCGGGCGCGAGCGCTCTCGCCGTTTGGCTTCCTCAAGGAGATGCTGCCGCCCTCTAGCTCAAGCAAAACAGATGCTTCCCCTGCGCCCAAGCCGAGGGCGCTTCTTGCGTCTGAAGGCAGAACTAGGCGGAACTTGGAATCAAGCCTGCAAACGTACTTCCTGGATGGCTGCTTGCCAAAGACACATTCCTGCCACCTGCGCCACTAAACGGCGGGAAGGTTTGCCGCGTCCCACTATTTTAAGCCGCCGGTTTCGCCCGCTTGGGGCGGGCCCGGCGGGCAGCGGCGCGCCCGCCGATTCCGCGCGGGGAGGCGGCGAAGTCATGCTTTAATATGGGCGCGGGCAAAACCTTTTTTCGTATGGGTAGCGACCTCGCCGACTTTGCGGTCAAGCACGCGCTAAGGCTCGGCGCTACGTACGCTGAAGCGCGCTTCGAGAAGATTCGCGCGTCCATGTTTTCGCTCAAGAACGGCGTCCCCCAGCTGGGCGGCTTCGAGGAGGCGAGCGGCCTCGGGCTAAGGCTCGTCTTCCATGGCGCGATGGAGTACTGCTCGACCGACTGGATGGACAAGGGGCACGTGGAAAAGCTCGTCGAGGGCGGGATGAAGGACGCGGCGGCGAACGCTCGCCTCGTCAAGGACCCGGTCCTCCTCTCTGTAGAGGAGGCGGAGAAGGCGAAGTGGCGGGTGAAGGAGAAAAAGAAGATTGACTCTGTGGGCGTTGACGAGAAGCTTGAAATCCTCGCCGGCATCGATTCCGCGCTCGCGGAATGCGAGGTGAAGCTCGGCTCGCGCTTCTTTTCGCTTGGCGACGGCACGAGCGAAAAGTATTACGTGAACAGCGAGGGCACGCGGATTGCCTCCGCGACGCCGGGCGTCGGGTTTTACGCGGTGTTCGCGGTGCAGGACGGGAAGGGCGGCTCGATGCAGAGGCACGTCCAGAAGCACGAGACCGGCGGCTACGAGCGGCTTTTCGCCTGGAACCTCGAGGAAACGGTTTGCGGGGAGGCGAAGGCGATCGGCAGGGTGCTCGCGGAAGGCGTGCCTGCCCCGGAAGGCGAAATCAGCGTTGTCTGCGCGCCAGAGGTGGTCGGGATAGCGTGCCACGAGAGCGTCGGCCACCCGTACGAGGCGGACAGGATTCTCGGAAGGGAGGGCGCGCAGGCCGGCGAATCCTTCATCACCCAGAACGACATGGGGCTGAGGATAGGGAGCGACGCCGCGACAGTGGTTGACGACCCGACCATCCCTAACAGCGCGGGCCATTACCTGTACGACGACGAGGGGGTGAAGGCGAGGAGGAAGCCCCTGATGGTCAACGGCGTAGTCTCCGAGTTCCTGCTCAACAGGGAGTCCGCCTACCTGCTCGGGATGACCTCGAACGGGAGCGCGCGCGCGATGGATTACGAAAGCGAGCCCATCGTCAGGATGAGCAACACCTTCCTTTTGCCCGGGAACTACGGGGACGACGAGCTCTTCGAGGGCGTGAGGAAAGGCGTTTACGTCAAGAGCTTCACGGAATGGAACATCGACGACAAGAGGATGAACCAGAAGTACGTGAGCTGCGAGGCGTACCTTATCGAGAACGGGAGGGTCGGCAAGCCCGTGAAGAGGGCGGTCATCGAGACGACCACGCCCGGCTTCTGGGGCGCGGTGGAAGCGGTGGGAAAGAAGGTTGAATGCTTTGCGGGAACGTGCGGGAAAGGCGAGCCGATGCAGGGCGTGCCGGTTTCCATGGGCGGGCCCCCGCTCCGGCTGAAGGGAATCCGGCTTGGTGTTTAGGGATGGCTGAATCGTTTGAGGACCTGACCGCTTTCATCCTGAAGGCGGCGGAGAAAAGGTTTGACGAGGCCGTTGTGCACGCCGTGCGCTCGCGCGGGCGGCTGATAAAGTTCACGAACGGCGGGCTTTCCGCGGGAAGGCTTTCCATGGACCAGACCGCGTCCGTTTTCGTCGCGAAGGGAAAGAAGGTGGCGGTCACAGCGCTCAAGGAGCTCGAAAGCAGGCAGGTCGAGAAGTCGCTTGCCAAGCTCGAGAAATTCGTGGCAAAAGAGAAGCCGAACCCCGAGTACGGCGGCATCGCGGACTCGGGCTTCAGGAAGATGGACGTCATGAACCTTTACGACCCGCGCGTCGAAAGGCTGACCGGCGAAGAGCTTTCGGGATACGTGAGCGAAGGGGTTGACGGCGCGCTCTCCCGGGGCGCGAAAAGGGCGAGCGGAACGCTTGAAACCGGCTACTCGAAGGAGATTCTGAGGTCGAGCGGCGGGGCGAAATGCTCCCAGAAGTCCACGAGCCTCACCTTCTCGCTGCGCGCGTTTTCCGACAAGGACGCGAGCGGGCACAAGGTCTGCGTGACGAGGGCGCTCCAGCACTTCAAGCCCTGGGACGTGGGCGTGAACGCGGGCGACCTCGCGCGCGAGTCCATGAACCCGAGGCCCGTCCCCGCGGGGAAGATGGACGTGCTTTTCGACCCCATGGCCGCCGCGGTCATGATGCAGCACGTGGGGGAGGCGGCATCCATTTTTTCGGTGGAGGCGGGCTTCTCTTTCCTCGAGGGAAAGCTCAACAAGAAGGTGGGAAGCGACATCCTCACGGTTTTTGACGACGGCACGCTTCCCGGCGGCATGGCGTCAACCAACTTCGACGCGGAAGGAATCCCGGCGCAGAAGACGACGCTCATCCGCTTCGGCGTGCTCAGGAACTACCTGCACAGCACCGGGACCGCGAAAAGGTACGGCGTGCAGACCACGGGGAACGCGGGGATAATCCACCCGCGCCCGTGGAACGTGGTCGTGGACCGCGGAAACTACGACGTGCACGAGCTCGTGCGCGAAACGAGGAAGGGCGTTTTCGTCACGAACATGTGGTACATGCGGTTCCAGAATTACAGGACCGGCGAGTTTTCCGCAATCCCGCGGGACGCCATGTTTTACGTGGAGAACGGGAGGATTGCCCACCCGGTGAAAGGCCTCCGGCTCAGCGACAGCATGCCCAACCTCATGGGCGGCATCGAAGCGCTCTCCGAGAAACGCGAGCAGGTTTTCGGCTGGGAGGTGGAAACGCCGGTGAAGTGCGGGCACATGCTCGCCCGCGGGATGCGGTTCACGAAAAGCACGGCGAAAGCCGGGGAAGGCGCGCGATGATGAAGCAGGTGCTCGTCTTAAGGAAGGACCTGGACCTCGGGAAAGGAAAGCTTGCGGCCCATGCCGCGCACGCGAGCCTTGCCGCCTACCGGAAGGCCGAGAAGTCGCACCCCGAGGAAGTCGAGGAATGGATTGCGGGCGGCGAGAAGAAGGTCGCCGTGTCCGCGGGCTCGGAAGCGGAATTGCTCGAGCTCTTCGGGAAGGCGAAGCGACTCAAGATGCCCTGCGCGCTCATCCGCGACGCCGGGCTCACCCAGATTTCCCCGGGGACCGCCACCGCGCTCGGAATCGGGCCTTTTTCCGAAGGCGAGCTTGACAAGCTCACAGGCCACCTGAAGCTCCTCTAGGCGCAAAGGGAAAGGAAAAAAAGAAGCTCTGAAAAGAAAGAAAAAAAGGGGCTGGTTTTGCCGTTAGCCGCCCGCCTGGGCGAGCGCCTGGTCGATTGCGGCCTTGAAAACGCTTTGCGCCTGCGCGCCAACGATGGCTTTGCCGTTGATGAAGAAGGTGGGGGTGCCGTCAACGCCGTTCGCCGTCCCGAGCGCGGTTTGCGAGGCGACGGACTGCGCCTTCCGGCCGCTGTCAAGGCACGAGTTGAACGCCGCGGCGTCCATTCCCTGGATGGCTGCCGCGTACCCCTTTATGTCGTCAAGGGTGAGCGCGTCCTGGTTGCTGAACATCGCGTCATGCAGGGCGAACGCCTTGTCGTCCCCCTGGTCCGCCGCGCACTCGAACCCTTCCGCCGCCTTTTCCGCGTACTGGTGGAAGCCGAGCGGGAAGTTCATGAACACGTACTTCAACTTGCCCGCGTACTCCGTGCGGAGCGCCTTCATTGTCGTCTCCGCCCTGCCGCAGTACGGGCACTGGAAGTCCGAGAATGCGATTATCGTGACCTTCGCGCTCGCGTTCCCGGTAAACGGCCTCCCGGCTACGTCGAGGTTAGCCGGCGCCTGCGTCGGGGCCGGAGTCGGGGTGGCGGCAGGCGTGGGCGTCGGGCCCGCGGGCGCGGCCGTGAAGTTGGCCGACCTTATCGTCGCCTCAAGGGAGCGCATCTGGCCGGTCAAGCCGTTCGTTGAAGCCATGACCGCCCCTGCAACGATTATCGCCGAAATGAGTATCGCGGCGGGCAGCGCGTAAGGCCTCCAGTCGTCATTGCCTCCGTCCATCGAAATTACCTCCAAAAAGCATTCAGTAGAGCCGCGAAACGCCTACAAAAACGCCACTCCCCATTCATGCTCCGCCAAAAAATATAAACCTCACTCAAATGGTTAGGCGCCGGGCGCCCCCGGCGGCGCGCGAAACGAGGCGCTCGAAGCCCGCCTTCCCCTCCTCGGCCTCCACGCGGCCGGGATTCGCCTTGACCGAGGGCTTGCGGGGAACGAACGGGCATGGGGGGGCCTCGGCGGTGGATGGCCCCATCGTCCCGATTTCGCGCGCCAGCGCGACCGTCTCGCCCTTGTTCAGGCCGATGAGCGGCCTCAGGACCGGGATTTTGACTGCCGCGGTCTCAACCGCGAGGTTTTCAGGCGTCTGGCTGGCAACCTGCCCCAGCGAATCGCCGGTGACGAGCGCCCCGGCCCCGAACCGCTCGGCAAGCCTTTCCGCCACCCTCGCCATCGCGCGCTTGCAGAAAACGCACGAGAGGTGCGGGTCGCAGCCCGCTTCCGCGAACCCGGCCATCGTCTCCGCGTGCGGGACTACGACGATTTCCGTGAAGCCGAGGGCGCGCGCGACCGATTTCGCCCGCGCCAGGGCTCCGCTTTCCGCGCCTGCGGGCGCGCCGGAAAAGTTGTCGAAGTAGACTGGGAGCACCTCGGCGCCCTGCTTTTGCAGGAGGCGGATGGCGACCGCCGAGTCAATCCCCCCGGAAAGGAGGCCGATGAGCTTCATGGGGAATGTTTCGCAGTCCTGTTTTAATTCGCTTTCAGCACTGGAAACCACGGGGGCTCCCGAACGGGTATATGCGGCCGGCTGCGAATCCATTCTCGGGCAGCAAGATGGTTGTCGAGGACGAAATAATCCACTGGTGGCGCGACGAGAAGGGCGAGCTTCACAGGAACGCGCTCAGGATGGAGAGCGAGCCCGCGGCCCGAATCAACGGGTTCCCGCGCGACGGCATCGTCACGGTGAGGCTCGTGAACTCTGCCGGCCAGCAGGCAATCAGGCTGTCGCCCGACGAGGCGATGAGGGTGAGCACGCAACTGCTCACCGTCGCAAAAGAGATGCTGAACGGGAAGCGCGCGCTTTGGGCGGAGCAGGAGGAGTACGTGCGGCAATGAACTATTGCGCTGCACCCCCTGCCTGCATGCGCGCGCCATTCCAGCTGACGCCAAAACCGCCCCTCTTTTTCTATTTCTCTTTCCTCGCGCGCCGCTCGCGCTTCTGGCAGAGGAGGGCTTCCTCGGTTGAAAACATTTTGCGCCCGAACGCGCTTTTGCACATTCGGGCAAGGGGGCACTTCCCGCATTCCGGGTTCTTCGGGTGGCAGGTTTTCCTCCCCAGGTAGATGAGGTTCACGTGCAGCGACGCCTTCAAGGCGTCGGGGACAAGCGCGTCCATCAGCTCGTGCGCTTTACCGTAAGAAGTTTTTTCCGGGATGAATCCGAGGCGCTTGGAGACGCGGAAGACGTGCGTGTCAAGCGGGAAAGCCGGAATCCCCAGGCTGAAAAGCATGATGATTGCGGCGGTTTTCGGGCCTATGCCGCCAATCGAAAGCAAGTAATCGCGGACTTCGTCTTTGTTCATGCCATTCAAAAAATCGAGCGAGATTCTGCCGGTCCGCGAATCCGCCTTGATTTTCTTGAGCGCGCCCCTGATTCTTTTCGCCTTCATTTCGGGAAGGCCGCCGGAGCGAATCGCGTTCGCGACTTGTTTTTCGCTTGCGGAGAGAACGTTTTCCCACTTGGGGAAGCGCTTGCGGAGGTTGTTGTACGCGGCGGATGAATTCCTGTCGTTCGTGTTCTGCGAGAGGATTGTTCCCACGAGCGTGGAAACCGGGTCGTGGAGCTCGTGCGCCCACCGCGGCACGCCGAAAGCGTCCTCGAGAATCTCCGCGGATTTCAGCATGCGCGCCCTCTTTTCCATGGACGGCTGTTGGGAAAAGGCTCTTTAACTAAATTTGCAGATAATTTGGCGTGGCGGGGGAGATTGCGGGCCTGTGCTTCGTTTGCGGAAGGCCGGGGAGCATGAACAGCTGCAGGCTTTGCGGCGCGCTCGCCTGCGACAGGCATTACGACGCGCGCGCCGGCGTCTGCTCAGACTGCGCGAAAGGAAGGCGGTGAACGGAAAAACGCTTAGCGCCGCGTTCCAGTTGTCCGAGGTAAGGTTTGCACGGCAAGGGGTATCGCGGGAAGCGCGGCTCAGCCGACCTTTTTCAGGAGATGCGCGAAATCCTTTGAGCTCTTGCCTTTCGGGAAGACGCTGCCGTTCTTCGCGGTGACGGGCAGGCCGTATTCTTCCGCGACGCGTATCAGCTCGGACAGGTCAACGAACTTGTCTATGAAAAGGTAAGGGTATTCGCCTTCCGGGCCCGCCTTTTTCTTCACGAGGAAATCCTGGAACTGCACCACTCCCGCGCGCTTCACCCTTATCTCCGCCTTTCCCTTGGCGAGAATCTCCTCGGTTGAAGGCCTTGAATCGGGCACGAGAATCCACCTCACGCCCTGCCCGCGAACAGCAGCGTGCCTGCGGCGCCGAGAGCAAGAATCGCCCCTGAGCCGCAGCACCCGCCGCTTCCCGAACCGGATTCGCTTGCCTCGTCCGCGCACATGATGCCCGCAAAGCTGCAGGACTCGAAGCAGTCCTGCCTCTCCTGGCCGCTTCCGGTGCACGCCTGCGCGCAGGACCTGAACTGGCTGTCGCACCCTGAATTCGGGGAAATGCAGCGTATGGCCGCGGAACCGCACGCCTCGTCGCAGGAGAAGAACGCGTTTGCCTGCGCGTCAGTACCCGTGAGGCACCCCTCGCCGGAAGCCTGCCCCCCTGCCCCGGTACAGCATGCGTCCTCGCAGGCGATCAGGTTTTCAAGGCAGCCGTCCGATGAGGTTGCGGCGCCTGCAATGGAGGAAAGAAGCAAAATGGCTGCGATGATGGAGAAACGGCTCACGGCGAATCACCTGTTTGGGTATTTGTTTCGGGCGAACTAAAAGGTTTGTGTGCAGTTCCGCGCGCTTTACCCGACTCGTCGCGCGGGGGTATATCAACCCTGCGTGGCCGCCGCGGATGCCCCGCGCCTCCGACGGCGGACCGCCTACCGAAAAGTTTATATATGAATCAGAGGGAAACTTAATCCGGATCGCGTCTTTTGAGGGCTGCCGAAGAGGCAGCAAAAACTGGTCGCCTTGCCAGCGCGTTCGCGCGCTGGCCTATTTTTGCTTACGCCGCTGACCGCTAGCGCGCATGCCGCGGGCGGAGCGGGCGCCCGGCGATTCCGCGGACCGCAAGGCGTTTAAAGCGATGCCGCGCAAAGCTTTTCGGGACCAAGGTTGTTGGAGCTAGCGCGAGAAAGGGGTGGTTGCCAATGGTGAAAAGCCCTATCAAGTGCATGGATTGCGGCGTCGAGGAAAGCTCCAACTGGATGCGGTGCAACGGATGCCTGGCCTTGCTGTGCATAAACTGCGGCAACCGCGGCAAGTGCCCGATTTGCTACGCGACGAACATGACTTACGAGTGAGCGGGCTTCACTGCGGGCGCGCCTGGCGCCTGCCCGGCTTTTTCTTTCGCTTCGCTTCCCCGGCGCCGCCGGACATGCTGGAAAGCGAGTACAGCGTGGCCGCGTCGCGTATTATCTCTGTTACCACCAGCACGGCAACCGCGAGGGCGCGCTGGAACGGGTCGTTCAAGATTATCACGAAGGCGAGGCAGGCGGCGGCCGGAATGATGAGGAGGTACCTGAGCAGGGGAAGCCTGGGCACGGGCGCGCGGTCCGCCATAAGCTCATTTAAACCGAGCTAGTTAAAATGGGTTCCCGGAAGGTGTCCGCTGGAATGCTTGAGATTGACGGAAGCCACGGCGAAGGGGGCGGCGCGGTCCTGCGGAACGCGGTCGCGCTGTCCGCGGCGCTCGGGACGCCGGTCAGGGTTTCGGGGATCAGGGCCGGAAGGAGGGAGCCGGGCCTGAAGATGCAGCACCTTACCGGGGTCAAGGCGCTCGCCGAAATCTGTTCGGCGGAAGTGGAAGGGCTTTCCCTGGGCTCGACCGAAATCGTTTTCGCGCCGGGAAGGCTTTCTGCGGGCGGGCGGGCGCTTGACGTGGGGACTGCCGGCTCGCTGACACTCGTCCTGCAGTCGCTTTTGCCCGCGCTCGCGTTCGCGCCCGGCGAAACGCGGCTCTCCATGAAGGGCGGCACGGACGTTCCCTTCAGCCCGAGCGCCGATTATTTTTCCCGCGTCCTACTGCCTGTCCTCGCGCGCATGGGGTTTATCGGGGAAGCGGGCGTGGAAAGGCGCGGCTGGTACCCTAAAGGCGGAGGGCTCGTGAAGGCGAGGTTCAGGCCCGCGGAAGGCGGGCTTAAGCCGCTCCGCCTGGTTGAGCGGGGCGGGCTCGTCCGCGCGGAAGGCGTCTCGGTTGCGTCCAACCTCGCGGCCAGCGTCGCGGAAAGGCAGGCGAAAGCCGCGGAAAAGGAGCTCGCGCTGGCCGGAACGGCGTGCGCGGTCAAGGCCGCCGTTTCCCCGGCGCTCTCCCCGGGCTCGTGCGTCACGCTTTGGGCGGAGTTCTCTTCCGGCGCGGTTTTGGGCGCCTCCGCGCTCGGCGGGAAGGGGAAGCCCGCCGAGGAGGTGGGAAGGGAGGCCGCGCGCGGCCTCGCTTCCGCGATTGCGAGCGGCGCGTGCGTCGACAGGCACCTGTGCGACCAGCTGCTTCCCTTCGCCGCGCTCGCGAAAGGCGAAACCGAATTCGCTTCCGAGGGCTGGACGGCGCACTCGGAAACCAACGCGTGGCTGGTCGGACGCTTCATTAAAAAGGCGGCGGCGACACAAAAAATGGAGGGCGGCGCGACAAGGGTGACGCTGCAGGGAACCGGGTTGGGGAGTGAGTGAATTTGGCGATGCAGGTTTTGCTTCTTGACATCTGGGGCATGCTTTCGTCCCTTGCGGTCGCGCTCGCAATCTACTATTTCGGGGGAGAGCAGGCCGGGCAATACCTTGCCCTCATGCTCGTGTTCCTCGTTTCCGCGACCGCGGTGACGATGATGGGGAAGGGGAAGAAGGAGGAGCTCGGGATTTACGAGTACGGGAGGAGCTGGCAAAACGTGCTCGCAAACGGCATCGTGCCGGTAGTCTCGCTTGCCGCCGGCGCGCCTTACGCCTACTTCGGGGCGGTCGCCGCCGTGATTTCGGACAAGTTTTCAAGCGAGATTGGCGCGCTCGGGCCCGCCCCGCTGTTCCTCGGCGACCTCAAGCCGGCGAAGAAGGGGACGAGCGGCGCGGTCACGCTCCTCGGGCTTGCCGCGGGCTTCGCTGGCGCGGCGATGCTTTCCGTTTCCGCGTACACGCTTTTCCCCGGGATGGGGGTCTGGTACGCGATCCTCCTGCCTTTCGCCGGGCTGGCGGGCACGCTCGCGGACAGCGCCGCAGGCGTTTTCGAGACGAGGGGAATCGGGAACAAGGCGACTTCAAACCTTGCCGGCGCCCTGGCCGGGGCGCTCTTGGGGCAGCTTCTCTTCACGCTCGCGTGAGCCGTCCCGGCTCAGCCCGAAAAAAGTATCGCGAGCGGGTCGCCGAAGGCGAGTATCACGATTACCGCGAGCAGTATGTAGGGAAGGAACGCGGGCATCCCCTTGTAAATCGGGAACGACTTGAGCCCCGACTTCTTAAGCTTCCCCATTTCCGCAGCGGTGAGCACGGGCCCGAGCTTGAGCCGCTTCACGAGCGAGGGCTTCAGGAGGTCGAGCGCGACTATGTCCTCCTCGTCAATCCTCGAGTACGGCACCCATTCGACCATCCGGCTGGAAATCTCGTCCTTGAAAAGCATGAGGAAGCCGGCGAGCAGCGCCAGGAGCGAGATGACCGCCCCCTGCGGCGTTGAAACCACGCACCGGTTTCCCGGGAAGACGGCGCACATCTGGGTCAGGACGAAGACGGTCGCGAGGTAGGTGCCGCTCAAGAGGATTGCGGGCGCGGCCTGCGCAAGCGAAACCTTCACCCTTCCCGAAGAGACGCCGCGCAGGATGGGGTACGCGTAGGAGAGCGAGAGCCCTATCAGCGCGACGAAGCCGGACACGACGAAGACCGAGAACACGAACGGGTAGTTGAAAGCCATGCCCGTCCCTGCCGGAATGAGCGGGGAAGGCGGGGCGGGCATGAGGAGCGCGATTCCGGTGAACACGAGCACGTCCGCCCCGCCAATCTGCCCGGTCCTGTAGACGACGTAGCCGACGGCCGCTATCAGGAGCGCGACGATTGAGGCGGAAACGAGCGCCCCGAAGTCAAGCGTCGCCACGTTAAGGACGATGCCGGACGCGATCATCGCGTAAGGGATGAACACGGGAACGTTCTTCTTGTTGAACAAGTCGAAGTAGGTCGCGAGCGAGACGAACGCCAGCAACGATGCTATCCGGACCGCGCCAAGCATGAGCTCCATCGCTTATGTTGTCCGCACAAGCCAATAAATTACCGCGCCCTTGACTGCGCGGGCCGGCCCAGTTTCTTGCGCGAGGCGGTCTGGGCGCGTGCGGCGGTTTCACCGCGCGCGCCTGAACCAGACCTTCAGCACGTCCAGGTTCTTTGGCGCGCACGCGCAGCCGAGCAGCGACGAGACGCTCGGCCTCGTCCTCCCGCTGTCGCCGGTCACGAGCTCCTTGACGTAGGTGCCCGACTGCGCGCGAACCGTGAGCAGGAAAGATTTCGGGGACATGCGCTTGACGGACACGGACCTGACCTTCCGTTTCCTGACGAGGTCGGGGCGCCGGTGCAGGACGCGCTGCGGCGTCGCCTGCGAAATCGTTTTCCCTTTCAGTTGCTGCAGGCGCTTGAGAAGCGAATCCGAAATCCGCTTCGGGCAGGAGACCTCGAGCCGGTAAGTCTTGTCCGGCTGCGCCGCCTTCACCGCCTCGACGTCCTTCCCTGCCGCGGGCGAAAGCCGGGAAAAGGACGCCTTGCCTTCCGCGGCCCGGTTCGCCTCGGCGGCCGCCTTCCCGAGGTCAAGCCGCCTCCTTTTCGGGCCCACGATTTCGAGGACGAACGGCCTTCCCGCCCCAAGCATCCTCGCGTCCACGTCCTCGCGCCCGGCCGCATGCATCTTGGACTCGGCCGCGCCCGCCCGCCCGAGCAGCGGCGCGGCGAGGAAGCCCTCGACCGTTTCCGGGTACATCGCGCCCTTCCCGCCGCAGCGCGCGCACCCCCTCCCCCCGCACCGCTTGCACGGCCACTTGCTCTGCGGAATCTCGCGCGAAAGCTTCCTGTACCTCCCGTAGAAGAGCAGCGGCTTCACTTCCGCGCGAAGCCTGCCGGAATGGAAGTCGAGCGTGAAAAGCACGTCTGGAGAGTCGTGGGAGGCGCGGATGCTTTTCTTTCCCCACCTCGCCTCAAGCTTCCCGCCCAGCTCGCGCTTGATGCGGGATTTGAGTTCCCCGCTTTCCTGCGCGCTTAGCCCCTCCTCCATTTTCGACGAGAGCACGACCGCGAGCCAGAACGAGCCGAACTCGCTTTCCCTTGCGAACGCGAGAATCCTTTCCTCAAACGACGCGAGCGCGTCCGCCTCCTTGCGCATGGGATGGGTTTTCCCCGGAAAGCCTTAAATATCCCGGATTAACAATCGTTAAGTCATGGATTCGCCTTGCAAGGCCGTGGTCTGGTACCTCCTGCCCGCGATGGGCGCCGAGCTCGCGCGCGAGCTCCGGCGGAAGGGGATGCCGCAAAAGGAGATAGCGGGGCGGCTTTCGCTCACGCCTTCCGCGGTCTCGCAGTACCTCAAGGCGAAGAGGGGAAGCGAGGTCCGCCTCGGCGAGAAATCCCTGCGCGAAATCAGGAGGCTCGGCGGAAGGATTGCTTCCGGGAAGGCGGGAAAAGGGGACGTGACGCTCGGCGTTTGCGGCGTGTGCCGCACCGCGCGCGGCGAGCGCGTGCTCTGCGAGGCGCACATGCGCTCGACCGGAGACGCGCACTGCGAACTCTGCTCCGCGCGCGCCGCGAAACGCTAGGAAAAAAGGTGTATCCATGGCTTATGCGTATCTTGACAACTCCGCCACCACGATGACCGACCCGGAGGCCGTGAAGGCGATGCTCCCGTATTTCACGGAGAGCTACGGGAACCCGTCGTCGCTCCACTCGTTCGGGACCGAGGCGAGGGAGGCGGTCGAGAAGGCGCGCGCGCAGGTGGCGCGCCTCGTCGGCGCGAAGCCCGGCGAAATCGTTTTCACTTCCGGGGGCACCGAGAGCGACAACCTCGCCTTGCGCGGGGCGGCCGGCGCCGGGAAGCCGGGCGCGAACCGGATTGTCACGTCCAACGTAGAGCATCCCGCGGTGCTTGAAACGTGCAAGTCGCTTGAAGCCCGCGGGGCGAGGACGGATTATTTGAGGATAGACCGCGACGGGTTCGTTTCGCCGGTTGACGCCGCGCGCATTGTTTCGGAAAGGACCGCAATCGTTTCGGTGATGCTCGCGAACAACGAGATTGGAACGATACAGCCCGTGCAGGAGGTTGCGGTGGAGTGCAGGGCGCGCGCGAGGAACGCGCTCGTGCACACGGACGCGGTGCAGGCGGCGGGAAAGATTCCGGTTGACGTGGAAAGGCTGGGCGTGGACCTGCTTTCGCTCGCCTCGCACAAGTTCCACGGCCCGAAGGGCGTGGGCGCGCTCTTCGTCCGCGAGGGGGTGCGGCTTTCACCCGCGATGACGGGCGGGGGGCACGAGAAAGGTCTCCGCTCGGGGACGGAAAACGTTCCCGGAATCGTGGGGATGGGGAAGGCGGCGGAGATTGCGAGGGAGAACCTGGGGGAGGACGCGGCGCGCATGACGCGGTTGCGCGACAGGCTTATTGACGGGCTCCTTCCCGTCGAGGAGACGTTCCTGAACGGCAGCCGGGAAAAGCGCCTGCCGAACAACGCGAACCTCAGGTTCCTCGGGATTGAGGGGGAGTCGCTCGTCCTTTTGCTTGACGGGGAGGGGGTGGCGGCGTCAACCGGCTCCGCGTGCTCCTCGAAGAAACTGCAGGCGTCGCACGTGCTCCTCGCCCTCGGGATTCCGGAGTGGCAGGCGCACGGCTCGCTTCGCCTCACGCTTTCAAGGTTCACGACGGACGAGGAGGTTTCGCGCGCGGTTGACGCGACGAAGGGCGCGGTTTCCCGGCTGCGGGCGATGTCGCCGGTCTGGAAGAAGATTAAGGCGGGCGAGCCGGTTATCGGGGTGAAGGGTGGCGGCCATGAGCATGTATAGCGACAAGGTGATGGAGCACTTCAGGAACCCGAAAAACATGGGCGTCATGGACAGCCCGGACGGGGTCGGGGAAGTCGGGAACCCCGTGTGCGGCGACGTGATGGCAGTCTACATCAAGGTGAAGGACGGCCGGATTTCAGACATCAAGTTCCAGACGTTCGGCTGCGTTGCCGCGGTCGCGACGAGCAGCATGATTACCGAGCTGGCGAAGGGAAAGACGCTTGAGGAGGCGGCGAAGCTGGACAACAAGAGCGTTTCAACCGAACTCGGCGGCCTTCCGCCAATCAAGGAGCACTGCTCGAACCTCGCGGCCGAGGCGCTGCACGCGGCTGTGAAAGACTACCTGGCGAAGCGCGCGCAAACCGGAACGCGGCCAGCACATTAATTAACCGGGCTTGAGCGTTTGCCTCGGTGAAAGGGGCCATGGCTGAAAACGACGGCGCAGTGCTTTACGTGAGCTGCAAGATAACCCACGGGAAGGCAGGGGTTTCAACTTACGGCATAAGCCGGCTTTCGCAAGAGGACGCGAAGCGGCTTGCGGAAATCGACTTCGAGCTGACCCGGGTGAGGCGCAACGGCCCGGACTCCGCCTCGCCGGACCTCATGCCGGAAAGGAACCGCATCCTCGACCGCTCGCCCGTCCGCTTCGTGATAACCGGAAAAGAACTCAGGGGCGGGGCGATTTCCCCATGCGACGTGCCGGGCGCGGGGCTGAGGATTGAAGGCGAGCTGCCGGAAAAGGTTTTCTTCGTGGCGGACGAAATGGTCCACGCGGGCGGCAAGACGCGGGAGCTCGTGATTTGCGAGATGACTCGCGAGCAGGCGGAAAAGGCCAGGGCAATCGAGGAGAGGATTATGGGCCTCGGCATGTCGATAACCGTGGAGCCGCGCCGGTTCCAAGACGCGTTCAAGCGAGCGCGCTCCGAGGTTGACGGGCTGCGGCTGGAGCTCAACCGCCTGCTTCACGGGGTTTGCGGGGGGCCGACCCATTTGGCGCTGACCGACAAGGAGCTGGGCGCGGGGGACTTCGTCCGCCCCGATGACTTGCAGGAAGCGGTTCGGATGAAGAGGCCGGAAAAAGTGGCGGCGAGGTAAAGGATGCCCAAAAAGAATCCGGGGATTATGCGGTTGGGTGATGGAATGGCGGAACCGGGGGAAAGTAATCCAAGTCCTCCAAAGGGGCGGATGGATGATTGGATGGATGAGTACACAGTGGGACTAATAGTGAAAACAATTAAGGCGCTGGAAAAAAAATGGACACCCTGCGCATGTACGACGCGCAGATTTTTAGATATTTAACCGTGCCCGTCGATAAGAATGAGCTTGAAGAGCGATTTCGACTTACGCCGATTGACCTCGAAGACCTTAATGAAATAATCATATTCCAACAACATTTTCTGGATGATTTGGCGGTCACTAAGCATGCTGCCCGCCACGTTGAAAAATTTTTTCCGCCTCCCGAGGACAAGGAGGATATCGTCGAGCTGCATAGGCTTCTCCTCACCGGTTATTGCATGGAGATCGACGAAATGTCTGGGAGGTGGCGGGAACTCCAGGAGTTTATGGTCGAGAAATCCAACGCGCTCAAAACCGGCAAAAGAATCAAGGTGTAGCATTAAGTTGATTAAGCATGAGCGCCCCCGCGGGGATTTTCGGCGCAAGCCGAAAGCGCCTTGCTTTCGGCGAGCGCGTTTGAACCCCGATATCGAGCTCCGCAAGCTCGCGTTCTATCCAAGTTATACTACGGGGGCCTGTTTGCTGGCTGCGAGAGCAGGGAATGGGAGTTGTCCTCTCGCGCGGCTTGAGGGGCCGCCTTGCGGGATTTGAACCCATCTGTTCCGGTTGCTGCGTTTCTTTTTCGCTGGCGTTTTTCTTTTTGAAGAAAAAGGCCACTGCAGCCGGACGCATAGCCGATCTGCCATCCCTGCCCTGGAGGTACTGTTTAACGGTTTCCGTTTTTTAAAGGGTGGCGTTGCGGGGTTTGGAAGCCAACCAATAAATACCGGTTTCGGGCAAAGCGTACCGCTTCTTCTGGATGCCGCTTCCGCCCCGGGGAGAGGTGCTTTTTCTTGCGCAAAGGCTTCGTGTCGCTCGTCCTCGTCGTCCTGTTCGCAACGGCGTATTTCTCGCTTGCCGATTTTGGCAGGGAGGAGGACGGCGCAGTGATGCGCGCGCAGCTTCGCCTGCTCGGCGTCGAGAAGGACTACTATTTGCGCGCCGGGCTCAGGGACGCGATGAAGGGGGCGCTGCTTTACGGGGCAACGCATCCAGGCGAAGGCGAGGCGAGGGAGGTTTCCGCCGTGGAAAAGCTTGCCGGGCTCGCGGCGTACGCCGCAAGCCGCTACGCCGCCGAGGGGGTGGCGGTGTCCTTCTGGTGCGCGCAAACCGGGGAGGACGGGATTGCCGGGGCGCGCAAGTGGGGGCTTTCGGACGCCGTTTCAGGATATTGCGCGGACCCGCTTGACCGGCTTGCGGGGAGGCCTGACGCGGCGAACGCGTGCAGCCTCATGGTTTCGTTTGACGAGGAGCGCGGGGAGGCGGGGATTGCGCGCGCGAAGGCGGTCCGGACGGACGGGAACGGGTGGGTTTGCACCTACCCCGAGCTGGTTTCGTCCAGCCCCTCGGTTTTCGGCGCGTCTGTTTCCTACGCTGGCGTTGGCGGGGAGGGCTATGCGGTCTTGCCAGAGGGCCTGTCGTTCGGGGGCGGTCCGGATGATTAGGGGGCAGGCTGGTTTCGAGGCGCTCGCATGCTCCGCGGCATTGCTCGCGTTCATCCTGGTTTTGGGGGTTGCGGCGGAATCCGCGGGGATGCGGGCGCGGGAGTTTTCCTCGCGCCTCGGCGACGGGCTGCGTGCGGAGCTGCTTGCTGCGGAACTCGACCTGCTCGCTGCCGACGGCAGGCTTTCCGCGCTTTGCGAGGCGGACTTGCGCGGCTGCGCGCTCACCGGGGACGGGGTCGCGTGCGGGAACGCGTCGGCCGCAACGATAATCGGGAACAGCGGGGGAGGGAGGTACGGTTTTTATGGCTCTTTTCCGGGCTAGGATGGGGCAGGCGTTTTCCGCGGACGCGGCGCTTGCCGCCGTGTGCATACTCGCGGTTGCCGTGGCGGGAATGGCGGCGGTTTCGGTTTGCGCGCGCGGCGCGGCCTTCGCGTGCGAGCAGGCCGCGCTTGAGGCGAAAGCCGTTTCCGCCGCGGACTACCTGGTGAAGGAAGGCGCGGCGCAAAAGACGGGTTCGGCTTTCGGCGCGGTCGCGCGCGCGGGAAGGGTTGACGAGGGCGCGCTTTCCGCGCTTGACGAGGACTGGCTTGCGGGCAGGGTCGGCGCGCGAAGCGTCTGCGTTGAAGGCGTCCGCGCGGGCGGCGCTGCGGCCTGCGCGGGAGGCGTTTGCGTGAAGCGCGCAGTGATTTTCCAGGGGAGCGGGGAGGCTGGCTATCTTGTCGTTTGCGTGCAATGAGTCGGCGAAGGGGCAGGCGTTCTCGCTTGAGGCGATGCTTTCCCTTCTTGCGGCGGCCGCGCTGCTCTCCGCAGCCTCGCTTCAGGCGCAAGCGAAGCCGGAGACGCTTGAGCGGCTTGCCGAGTTCCAGCTGCTCAACGACTTCCTTGCGGTGAGGAGCGGGGCCGGGCTTGAGCCCGGCTACGTCGCTGCCGCGGGTGTTTGCCTGAAGCTTGAGGACGGGGAAGCCGAAGCCCGCTTCCTGCCGGAGGAGTGCGCGGGGATGACGCCGGCCGGCGTCGTTTCCACTACCCGAATCGTTTGCGAGGACGGCGAGTTCAGGGAAATCAGGGCGAGCCTGTGGAAACGGTGAATTCCACCCCGCCTTCCGAGCAGCAGGAAACCAGTATCTTCGGCTTTCCGGGCTGCATGAGGGCTTCGCCCGCCCGCGCGCGAAACCTGGCCGCGGCGCGGAGCGCCCTTCCCGAAACGTCGGCGCCGATTTCGCCGTCCGACCAGCGGATGGTCGCGCCCGCGAGAGCGCGCGCGTCGATTTCGCGCGAGTTCCCGTCCCCGAGGAGGTACGCCTCCTCGGAGGCGAACGCGAGCCGCGAAAGCTCGGCTTGCGCCTCGGCTTCCTGCGCGCGGGAGATTATTTTTTCGCGCACCCCGGCGCCGAGCGGCGCCCAGGCGGCGAGGAACGCGAGGAAGGCCGCGAGGACGGCGAGGAATTCGAGCGTGGCCTGCGCCTTCATGTGCATACCTTCAGGTAGGCGTCGCAGCTGCCGCTTTCGCATTGGGAGTCCTTCGTGCAGGCCGCGCCCTCCGCCTTCTTCGCGGCTTTCGTCGCGAGCGCGGAGGTGTCGTTTATCTCGCTGAACAGCTTTTGCGCGCCCTTGTCAATCGCGTCGGCGCCCTTTTTCGCGGTGTCCTGCATTTTGGAGACGAGGATTAGGGCGACCGCGAGCACGGCGGCAATCAGGAGAATCATTTCCGCCGACACCTGCCCTTTCCCGGTTTTTCCCTGAAAACTAGCCTTTCTTTTCCACTTCATTCGTCACACCTCCAGAACCAGGCCGCGAAAAAATGGAATGCGGCTTTCAGAAAACGAACGCGAAGAACGCGAGCGGGAGCGCGAGCGCGAGCCATGCCGCCCAGTTCCAGGCGAGCACCTTGCTTCCGTCGAGCGGATAGATTGGAATCATGTTGAAGACTCCCAGGAAAAAGTTTATGCCCGCCGCGCTCGCGCCGAGCAGCTCGAGGTAGCTTCCCGCGGGCGCGGCGAACGCGAGCGCGAGGAAGGCGAGCCCCACGACCAGGTTCGTGAAGCACCCGGCGGCCGAGATTATCCCGTTCTGCGCGCGCGTGAGGCCGCGCGAATAGATGTAGACCGCGCCGGGCGCGGCGAAGACGAACGCGCCCCGGGTGAGGATTGCCATGCCGAGAGCGAGGATGAGGCCTGTTTCCCATGCCTGGAAGCGCGCGTACGCGCCGTACCTGATTGCCACGAACTTGTGCGCGAGCTCGTGGAGGACAAAGCCGGTCCCCACCCCGGCGAGGATTACGGGGAACGCGAGGATGAAGTCGGCCCTGGACGAGAAAAGGAAGCCGACCGAGAAGGCGAAGGCCACGACTACCATTGAAACGGCTATCTGGGTCACTTCATTCGAATCGAAACCGAACAACTCGCCACCTTTCGCTTATGCTATCGTGACATTGGACGCGTCAATAACTTCGCGCTCGATGAGCCTGCAGCGCGCGGGCTTGAAGAAGCCCTCGTAGCCCGTGATTACGCACCTGCGCACGTTCCCGTCCGGAAAAACCACGCCGATTTTCGCGCCCTTCCTCCCGGCTTCCGCGGCCATTCCCGCGCTTGAAGGCATGAGCATGCGCATCACTTGCGGGACCGCGTTCAGGGCCGGGGACTCGACTTCAACGCTGTCGCCTTTCCTTACTCCCCTGAGGTACGGCACCGCGATTGGGGTGAGAAGCGAGGCGCCGGCCGCGAGCGCGGACGCCTTGAACAGGAAGCCCGGCCCGGCATCCGGCAGGAACGCGTACGCGACCAGGACCAGAGCGAGATAAGCCGCAACCGAGCGGAAGAACAGGCTCATGCTCACCGGTACATCGCCCCCTGCGGCTGCTGCACGAACTTCTTTATCGCTTCCGTCCTGTTCCCGCTGATGGAAGGCGAGGTCGCGCGGATTGCCGCGTCGAAGTGCTCCATCGTGACCTTGTCGGACTTGTCGCGTATGGCGTTCATGCCGGCCTCCCTGCAAACGTTCTCTATGTCCGCGCCAGTGTAATCGAGATCGGAAGAGCG
>JAQTMQ010000011.1 GCA_028714235.1 Candidatus Iainarchaeum sp.
TCGAGCGTCCCCCACTCCACCAGGTCTATGATGCTCGGGGGCACCTGCGTGAACCTCCTGATGGTGATTTGCGGCCCGAAAGGCGAAAACACGACGTTCGCGCGCGCCCCGCCCGGGATGTGGAGGTCGTTAATCCTGGACAGCTCGCCTTTCCCGGAGAATAGGAGGAGCTTCCTCATGAACCCTTCCAGCTCCTCGAAGGACTCGAACCTCTCGTCCGTCTTAATCATTCCCTTCCTTGAGTCGTAAACGAAAATCGGGTTGAGCGCGTTAATCATTATGTCTTCCACGCAAGGGTCGTCCATGAACTTCTGGATGGGGTACATGTCGACGATGCGCGCCGCGACGTCCTTCCTTTCCGCTTCGGACACGTTCTTGTATTCACGCTCGAGGAAGCGCTCCACGAGCGCCTGGAACTCCCAGAGGAACGTGACGGCAGGAACCCTGCCGGTAAGCTTTTCAATGACTTCCCACATGTCCGGCTTCATCGCCAACCCCGCGAAAAAGGTTTGGCGCGGACGCGCTTAAATGCCTTCTGCTCCCGCTCGCGGCAAAAGCAAGCAAAAAACAAGAACTTCCCCGCCGCGAGCCCGCGGCTACCCCTTTTCGCCAAGCTTCATTATCGCTTCGGCGATGTCGCCCTTCGCCGCCTTGAGCGCGGCGAGCGCCTCGGCCTTCGCGCACCCGCACTGCGCCATGACGAGCTTCACGTCGTCCTCTGAAGGGCCGCCCTCGCGCTCGGAAATGGTTCCCGAGACCTGGAGCATTTTCTGGCCCTGCGCGTCGATGACGAGGACCTGCGGCGAGGAGACGACGAGCTCGGAGCCGTCCTTCTTCTTCACGACGACCTCGCTCGCGTCCACCTCCAGCGTCTTGATGCCCATCTGCTGCATGAGGCGCGCCATCTGCTTCGGGTTCATCGAGCCGAGTCCGGGAATCATCGAAGCACCATCTCAGGCGGCCGCGAACTGCTCCTTGACTTCCGTCTTCCTGACCTCTATCCGCTTGATGGGCAGGATTTTCTTTATCGCCTTGTAGATTCTTGACGAAAACTTGCCGAAAATCACTTCCTGCTCGAAAGTCGCGAAATCCATTTCCTTCGCGCGCGCGACCATTTCCGCGTGCGCCGCGTTCCTCACCGCGGTCTTCGCGGGGCTGCTCGCCTTCCTCGCCGTGTAGATGGACATCTTCACGCGGATTTGCACGCCGTCCTTCGTGGTGACGTCCAGGACCTCGTTGACGATGTCGCGCTTCCTGCGCACGAGCGAGCGGAGGTAGGAGGGCGAAAGCTCGTGCCCGACCAGCCTCGTGTACGCGGTCTTTCCCTTGACTTCGGCCACGCGGAACACGAGCAGCGTGTACGCCTGCGAGAGGTCTCCCGTGACGTCGCCAAGCGAAATCCGGACGAGGCGGTTCATGATTCTTGAGTCGTCGTCGGCCGGCATCGACCCGATTTCCCTGCTTTCAAACATGTCGGGCGCAATCACGGAATACCATTTCTTCATCTTCCACTTGTCAATAACCCTTGCCTTAGCCATAAACATCCACCCTTACTTCACGAGCAACGCCGCGGTCTCGGGGTCGTACCTCCACCCCTTCGGCAGGTTTCCTTCCGCGGCATGGTACTTCACGAGGCGCCTGATTTTCGATTCGATGTTGTTGAGCTGCGTCCGGTTCCTCACGTCGGACGAGTTCGCCTTCAGGTGCCTGCGCACGCGCACCGCGCGCTCAATCAGCGCAAGCAGGTCGGGCGGGTAATCCAGCTTCACCCCGCCTTCCGCGAAAACCTGAATCACGCCCTTCCCGGTGAGCGCCTTCACGCTCGGCACGCCGTACTGGTCGCGGAGCACCTGGCCGACCTGCATAGGGTTCATTCCCTTCTTCCCGAACCCCACGACCAGCTCCTCCACTTCCTGCGCCGAATACTCCACCCATCCGGGCACGACTTTCGACGTGCCGCGGCTTCCCGCGGGCTTCCTTTCCCTCGCCTTTGCAGCCATCAAATCAACCCTTCAGCAAAAACCTTGCCATCCCCTCAAGCGCCTTCCTCCTGTGCGAAAGCGCGTCTTTTCGAGCACCACTCATCTCCGCAAACGTTTCCCGGAAGCCTTCGGGCACGAAAACGGGGTCGTAACCGAACCCGTTTTCCCCGCGCGCGCGGAAGGCAATCCTTCCCCGCGCCTCCCCCTCGAACACCCTCACTCCCTTCCCGTCGAAGAGCGCGACCGCCGACCTGAACGAGGCGCGCCTGTCCCGCGCGCCCTCCATGAGGCGCAAAAGCCCTCCGAGGCCGACCTTCCCGAGCGCCCAGGCCGAATACGGCCCCGGAAACCCGTTCAAAGCCCCAACGAACAAGCCCGCGTCCTCGACGAAGAAAGGCGGCTCGACCTTGCATATCAGCCTGCGAACAGAATCCGCCGCTATCACGGCAGGCTCCTCCCCCCGGATTTCGGGGCAAGAAAGCCTGGCGTGCCGAATAATTACGCCGAATTGCTTTAAAACCCTTTCCGCCTCCGCGAACTTGTGCGGGTTCGACGTGACGAAAGCGGGCGATGCGGCTTTTTTCCCCTTCCTCAAGCCACTACCTCCACCTTGAATTCGCCCCCGCAGACCTCAACCTTCCCCGCTTTCCCGGCCTCCCTTACCTCCTCCTCAACGAGCGCAACGAGCCCCTCCTCGGGCGCGCTCACTTTCACGCACGCCACTTCCGCGTTCAAGGCCATCTTCTTTTCCGCCTTGAACCTGCGAATCTCTGAGAGAATGGAGTTCAGCAGCAAAGCCGCCTTCACCGCCTCCTCGTCCCTCCCCTGCTTCGCGACCTCGGGCCAGGCGGACTTCGCGAGCAGCCTCGTTTTCTCGCGCGAGGCGAACACTTCACCGTAAATCTCCTCGCTCGCGTGCGGAAGTATGGGGAAAAGCATTTTCAGCGTGTCGAGGAGCACCGCGTAAAGCGTGTACTGCGCCGCGAGCCTGGACTCTTCCCCGAATTTCTCTGGCTGGTAAAGCCTGTGCTTCGCCTCCTCAAGGTAGTAATCGCAGAACTCGTGCCAGAAGAAGTCCTGCATGGAAGTGATGATTGCGAAATAATCGTAGTTGTCGTAATTCGCGGTGTTTTGCTTAACGAGCTCATCCATCCTTGAAAGCATCCACCTGTCCACCGCGCGCAGCTTCAGCTTCTTCGCGTCAACGCGCGCGGAATCGAACCCTTCAAGCGATTTCTCCACCAGTTTGGAGGCGTTCCAGAGCTTCAAGATGAAGGACTTGCAGTACTTGATGTCCTTGTAGGAGAACGGCTTGTCGCGCGCGAAAGCCCCGGAAAGCGCGGCCCACTGGCGCACCGCGTCCGCGGAATACTCCCCAATCAACTTGTCGGGCGGAATCACGTTCCCGAGCGACTTGCTCATCTTCTTTCCGTCCGGGGCGAGCACCATGCCGTTGACCAATACTTCCTTGAAGGGCGGCTTCCCGGTGAGCATCAGGCACCGGTAGATAGTGTAGAACGCCCACGTCCTGATGATTTCGGTTCCCTGCGGCCGCAGCGTCGCGGGGTAGGTGAGCGAATGGAACCTTTCGTCCTCCGTCCACTTGGAGACGATGAGGGGCGAAATCGAGGAATCCACCCAGCAGTCGCACGTCGCCTTCTCCCCTTCAAGCTCGCCGCCGCAAGCGCATTTGGCGATTGGCGGCTTGTCCTTCAATGGGTAGACCGGGAGCGACTCCTCTTTCGCGCGCACGACTTGCCCGCACTTCCGGCAATGCCAGAAAGGCAAGGGAGTCCCGAACACGCGGTCCCGGGAAATCACCCAATCCCATTCAATGTAATTCGCCCAGTCAATCAAGTGCTGGAGGGTGAATTCGGGCACCCACCGCATTTCGCGCGCCGCCTTCTTGATTGACTCCTCGAACCCTTTCAGCTTGCAGAACCACTGCCTTGAAGTAATCAGCTCAATCGGCTTCTTGCACCTGTCATGGGTCTTCACGACTTGCTGGAGCTTCTCCTGCTTGATTAGGAGCCCGCACTCCTTCAACCTCTCGACGAGCCTGGATTTCGCTTCCCCGATTTTCACTCCAGAGAACTCGCCCGCGTTCAGGAGCCGGCCGTAAACGTCCATTGACTGGATTACGGGCAGGTTGTGCCTGTACGTCCAAACAACATCCTGCTTGTCTCCGAACGTGCACATCATCACGATTCCCGTCCCGAAAGCCGGGTCCACGTCCGCGTCCGTCAGGATGGACACCTTCTGGCCGTAAACCGGGACCTTGACGGTCTTCCCGACGAGCCCCGCATACCGTTCGTCGCCGGGGTTCACGAAGACGGCGACGCACGCGTGCAGAAGCTCTGGCCGGGTGGTGGCGATGGCGATGAACCCTTCCTTCACGGCGTCCGTCTCAAACTTCAGGTAGTTCAGGTCCGCGGTCCTCTCCTCCTCCTCGGTTTCGGCTTTCGCGATTGCGGACGCGCAGTAAGGGCACCAGAACACCGGGTGCTCCCCGCAGTACACGAGCCCGTCCTCGTGCATCTTGAGGAGCGAGAGCTGCACTTTCCTGTGGTAGGCGGGCGACATGGTCTTGTACTCGTGGCGCCAGTCCGGCGAAAAGCCTATCGCCACCATCTGCCCCTTCATTCTCGCGATGAACTCTTCCGTCCACTCCACGCACTTCGCGCGGAACTCTTCGGGCGGCAGCTTCTTCCCGAACTTCGATTCCACCTTCACTTCCGTCGGAAAGCCCTGGCAGTCCCATCCCTGGGGGTAGAAGACGCTGAAGCCGCGCAAGCGCTTGTAGCGCGCCGCGAAATCAAAGTACGCGTAGGAGAGCACGTGGCCCATGTGGAGGTCCCCGCTCGTGAAGGGCGGGGGCGTGTCCATGGAGAAAACCGGCTTCTTTGAAGCCGGGTCGAAGGCGTGCGCCCCATCTTCCTCCCACTTCTTCTGCCATTTCGGCTCGATTTCCTTCGGCTTCCAATCGCCAAGCATCGCAATCAACCAATGAACTTTTCGAGGGTGGCGTCCTCAAGCTTCAAAACCATTCCGTCGCGCGCCGCAACCGTGCGCACGCCCGTCTCGCCCTGGATGAACGCGGCTTCCACTTCGGGCCCGGCTTTCAGCATCCCCATGCCGAAGTGCTGGATTACGGCGAGCGCGGGCTTCCTCCGGATTCCTTTCAGGAGCTTTACGGCCGCCTCGGTCCCGAAATGCCCGGAGATCGCCGACCCGCGCGGCTGAAGCGCGTTCAAGACGACCGCGTCGCAGGCTTCAAGGCCGTTCCCCATTCCCTCAAAGTACTCCGTGTCGCCGGAATACCCGATTCTCTTTCCGTCAATTGAAATAATAAAGCCCACGCCTTCCGCCTCCCTGTGCGCCGTCTTCGTGGCAGTGGCTTTCACTCCCTCGAACTCGGCCTCGCCGCCTTCCTCGAGCGCGACGTATTTTTCAACCAGTTTCTCGTGGTAGCGCGTGATGCTCCTGTCAAACTCGTCGCTCCCCAGGAGCGCGCCCTTCCCCCCGAAAACCGCCCCGCGCCTCTTTTTCCCGGAGCCCGTCATCGCCTCAATAACCAGGTTCGCGTCGTTCGCGTGGTCGACGTGGCCGTGGGAGAGCAGGAGCACGTCAACGTCGGACGGCTTGAGCTTGAGTTTAGCGCACTGCGAGAGGTAGCATGGCCCGGGGTCCACGTGAACCGTCTTGCTCCCAACAATCCTGAAGCCCGCGCACGAGCGCAGCTGGCTCACGAGCACGAACCTTCCCCCTCCGCTCCCGAGAAAAACGATTTCGACCATTGTTTTCGCTCCGGCTGACTAGTTTTCGCTTAACTAAATAAAAGCACCCGCAGGCAAAAGCGTTCCGTGGAAACCGACTTGCGGCGCACGATGGAAAGCGGCCAGCCGCCGCACTTCACCTGGAACTGCGCCAACGGCAGGTACTCGCGCATGGTGGGCGGCGAAAAGCTCGAGCTCTGGCAGGACTCGAAGGGAAGGCTTCATTTCACGGAAGGCTTTGACGAATACGTTCACGGCTTCCTGCGCCTGGACGACGACCTGGTTGAGATTTACTCGCAAATCGCCACCGACGACGCCATGCGCGCGGCAATCAAGAGCTGCCGGGGCCTTCGCGTCACGAAAAGCGACCCGTGGGAGGCATTGGTCTGCTTTGTCTGCTCGGTAAACAACAACATCCCGCGAATCAGGAAGATGGTGCAAAGCCTGATGCATGAAGGCGAAATCATGCGCCCGGTCGAAATGCTTTCCGAGGACTTGGGCAAGAAGCGCCTGGGCTACCGCGAGAAGTACCTGGGGGGCTGCGCGGAGAAGGCGGTGGATTACGATTTGGGGCGAATCGGCGCCATGGACTACGGGGAGGCGCGCCTCGCCTTGCAGGAGTTCCCGGGCGTGGGGCCCAAGGTCGCTGATTGCGTGCTGCTTTTCGGCTACGGCTTCCTGGAAGCGTTCCCTGTTGACGTTTGGGTCGCGAGGCAAATGAAGAGATTGTATTGTGCGAAGAACGCGGCGGACGCGCGCGCAATCGCGGGCAGGAAGTGGGGCGATTACGCGGGCTACGCGCAGCAATACCTGTTCCACGCGGCGAGAGCGGGCGCGGGGAGATGCGAGGCGTAGCTCATTTCCCTTCTTCCGCCTCGTAGCGCATGACCCTTGAAAGCTCTTTTTCGGGCTTTCTTGCCTCAAAGCCGCTCGGCTTCTGCCCGCGCGCGAGCTCCCTTGCCCAGACGATGGCGAGCCTTGAATACTCGGCGACGAAGTAGCGCGCGTAAAGCAGCCTCTCCCTCGCCCCGAAGTCTTTTTCGGACGCGTAGGAGACGAAAAGCCGGTCTTTTTCCGGGACGGTTTCATGCCTCAAGTAAGCTTCGTACTCTTCCTTCTTCTGCCGCGCGACCGCTTCCGCAATCTTTTCTGCCGAAACCTTGCCGTCCGCGCCGGCAACGAGGCTTTTCCTGAAGTAGACGACGTTTGAGGGGTATTCGCACGCTATGTGGCCGTCCGCTTCGGCAATCCATGCGGCGCGCCGCGCGAAAATCTCGGGCTCGCGGCCGTTCTCCTTCTTCCGTATGAGGTTTGCCCTGTAGTCGGTGAGCGTGGTCCCGTTCGCGCACGCGACGTAAACAATCCTGTCGAACTTTTCGGCGAGGGCGAGGATTGCGTCCACGCATTCGCGTTCGAGGCTGATGTCGATTCCGAAAGCGGCCATCGCCATGCGCCTCGGGTCCATCTTGGGGCGGTTCGGGTGGGGTATGAGCACGTCGTGCCCGTTCTTGAACGCCCATTCCGCGATTTCAAGGGAAGGCGTCCCGGGCGGCGGCACGTTTTCAAGCGGCTTTCCCCGCGGTAGGACGAGTATGTGCCCGTCCGCGGAAGAGAGCTCCGTTCCCGCGAAAAGCGAGGGGTAGCCCGGCATGCCGGAAACCCGTGCGGCCGCCTCCCCCAGTTTCGCCATCTGCTCTTTCCCGCAGGCGTCGTGGTCGGAAATGAATGCCGCGTCGCACCTTATGCTTTTCAGGAACTTGGGGAGCCATGGCCTTCCCGCGTCCTTCTCCGAGTCCATGCTTATCGAGAGGACGCCGTCCGGCGAGCCCCTGTACCCGTTTGACGCGCCGCACGTGTGCGCGTGGAAAATCACTGCCGCGGCGGGCTCGCCCCACAGCTTTTCGAGCGCCGCCCGCTTTTTTTCCTGGAGCCGCTTCCTCGTCCTGAAAAGCGCGTACACCCCTCTTTCCATGCCTTTCGCGCGGCTTGCCGCCTCTTCCGAGGATGCGGGCATTTTCCCGGTTCGGGCGCGAAGCCCTTCCTCCAAAATTTTCGGGAATCCCGCCGTTTCCCCGTACTTGAGCGCCTTTTCCATCCCCCGCAATTTCAATTTACAGGTATATTAATCGCTCGGCGGAAAGCGGTCCGGCGGCTGGTTTAAAAGCGGGGAACACTTAAACTTTTCAGGGACGATTCATGCCGCGAAAAAAGCCGGAGAAGAAGCCGGAAGCGCCCGAAAGCCATGCCGGGGAGCAGAAGAAGCCGGAGCGGAAGCGGGAGGAGCCCGACGAATTCTCGATGCCGCCCGGGACTCCGGGGGAAAACCCGCTTGGGGAGGGGGAAGCGGCGGAGGCGAAGCCGTATCCCGGTGAAAGCGCGCCCGGCGGAAAGGACGCGGCCCCGGAAGAGGACTCGTTTCCCATCCCAGGGGAAGAGGAGGACGTTGACGAGGCGCGCGCCTATTACAGGGCGGGCAACGAGCATTACGAGAAAGGCGAGTTCGAGGAGGCGATCGGGGACTACTCGAAGGCGATTGAGGAGGACCCGGCTTACGACCGCGCTTTCTACAACCGGGGGCTCGCGTTCGCGTGCCTTGAGAACTACGACAAGGCGATTGAGGACATCCAGCGCGTCATAGCGCTGAAGCCTGATTTCGCGGAGGCGTTCCACGTCCTCGGGCTTGCCTACGAGTACAAGAACGAGCTCGACCGGGCAATCGAGGCGTACAACAAGGCGCTCCAGCTGAACCCGGACTTCGCGGACGTGAAGACGCGGCTCGAGCTCGTCATGTCCAAGAAGGTGTCCGGCGCGGTGCAGCCGGAAACCCGGCCCTCCGGCGGCGAGTCGAAGGTCGAGGACGGCCAGATAAAGGAGGTCGCGTTCCTCGAAAAGCCGAAAACCAATTTCTCGAACGTCGCCGGCATGACGGCCATGAAGGAGATGATACTGAAGAACATCGTCTGGCCGTTCAAGGACCCGAGCCTCGCCCGCAAGTACGGCATGAAGGCCGGGGGCGGCGTCCTCCTGTACGGGCCGCCGGGCTGCGGCAAGACGTTCATCGCGAAGGCGACCGCGGGGGAGTGCGCGGCGAGCTTCATCAACGCGCGCATCTCCGAAATCGTGGACATGTACGCGGGCAACACGGAAAAGAACCTGCACAAGATTTTCACCTCGGGCCGCTCGCACGCGCCAGCAATCATCTTCTTTGACGAGGTTGACGCGCTGGGCGGGAAGAGGAGCGGCGACCAGCAGCAACAGCACCTGAAGATGGCGGTGAACCAGCTGCTCACCGAGATGGACGGGATTGAGAGCTCTAACGAGAACGTGCTCATCATCGCGGCGACGAACATGCCCTGGGAGGTGGACCCGGCGCTCCGGCGCTCGGGCCGCTTCTCCTCCATGATTTACATCCCTCCCCCGGACTTCGCGTCGCGGAAGGCCATCCTCCAGCTCGAATGCAGGGACCGCCCCGTCTCAAGGATCGCGTGGAACCGGCTCGCGATAGCGACCTGGGGGTATTCCTCGGCCGACCTGAAGCAGGTCGTGCACGAGGCGGCGCAGATTCCCTGGGAGCAGGAATACAAGACCGGGAAGGGCCGCGACATAAAGACGGGCGACTTCATCAGGGTGCTGAAGAAGAGGAAGAGCACGCTTCCGCCCTGGTACCAGCTCGTCGAAATAGAGATTGTGGGCAAGAAGGAGACGAACTACGTTGACGGCAAGCCGCACGTCACCGAGAAGCCGAGCAAGGTCAGCCCGGAGGAAAAGGAGGTCTACAAGGACCTCATCAACGAAATCAAGAAGGGCAACAAGATTTACTGGAAGGCGCTGAAGACCGCGGTCAAGTACGCGGCGCTCTACGTTCCCATCCCCTTCTGATTGGAGCCGCGTCTCCCTAGTCCGCGTCCACCCCGGAGAAGTCGCCCGCGAAGATGGCGTCGAGGTTGTCGTGCACCACTTTCCTCGCCTCGTTGACGCCCGCCAAGTCCACGACGATCATGAGCGAGCGCGTGAGAATCGCGTACGCGGCCGCGACAGGGGCGGAAACTCCGTAAAGCGCGAGCACCGCCACCGCCCCGGCCTCGGACAGGCCCATCCCGGCAAGCGTCGGAGTCGGGATGAACTGCAGCATGGTGATGAGCGGCTGCAGGAAAAGGAAGAAAAGGAACGGGTGGAAGCCGATGTCCGGCCTCATCCCGATCGACAGGGCGAGCAGGTACCACTCCAGCCCCTTGAGGCCCCAGGTGAGCGCGAGGAGGGCGGCAATCGTCCACATCACTTTCTTCACCGCGACGGCGTTCTCCTGCATGCGGACTATCGCCGGGTACGCTTTCCCGCAGAGGGGCAGCCTCTCTACGATTTTCAGGAAGGCGAGGAACCTTTTCGAGAAGAGGAGCAGCACGCCGAAGGCGAGCATGGACGCGAGCGCGACGACGCCGAGGAGCATTCCCCCGATTCCCGCGATTCCGAGGTCGAGCGAGTGGATTATGAAGATTATGGCGACCGTTCCCGCGCCCACCTTCACCATGAAGTCGAACATCTGGGGGCCGAGGATGGAGACGACCGAGCAGTCCAGCGGGATTTTCTCGTTCGCCGTGAGCGCGAACGCGGTCGCGAAGTAGCCGCTGCGCGCGGGCGTGAAGTCGGAAACCAGCATTCCGGCGAGGTTTGCCGTCATCGCGCGCGAAAGCGGGATGCGGTAGCCCATCTCGGCGAGGATTATCTTTATCCTGTAGCTCATGCACGCGTTGATTGTCGCGTAGACGGCGAGCGCGAGGGCGGCGTAGGAGAGGTCGGCCCTGGAAAGGACTTCCACGACCTTCCCGATTTCCACGAAGTAGAGGACTGCCGCGATGATTGCGAGCGAAACGGCGAGCTCAGCCAGCAGCAGTAATTCTTTTCTCATCCGGTCCTCTCCAGCAATCCAAGGGCCTCAGCCGGGAATCGGACCCGGTCTTGGAGGTTTCTGCAGCAGTTCTTCTTTTCCATCAAAGCTTTTCTTTTCTCAAAAGAAAAGGTTTGTACCACAGCCTCCCGTGCTGCCGTTACACCACCGAGGCCATCCTCTTCGGGTTTCCCTTATATGCCCGGAAACGTATAATAAGCTACCCGCGGCCCCCGTTTCCCGGCGAATACCTCCTCACCGTGATTCCGGCTTCCTTGAGGAGCCTGAGCGCGCTTTCCGCGAGCGGGTATTCCGCGTTGTAGACGACTTCCCTTATCCCGGCGTTGATTATCATCTTGCTGCACATGAGGCAGGGCGAGTAGGTCGTGTAAAGCGTGCCGTCCTTCACCGATATCCCGTGGTACGCGGCCTGCACGATGGCGTTCTCCTCGCCGTGCGAGCAGAAGCATTCCTCGAGGTTCCTGCCGCCGTCCGCGAAGGAGTTGCAGCGCGGGCAGCCGCCCTCGTTGCAGTTCCGCACGCCCCGCGGCGTCCCGTTGTAGCCGGTGGAGACGATGCGCTTGTCCTTCACGATTATCGCGGCGACGTGGCGCTTCATGCAGTTGCTCCTGCTCGCGACCTCGCGGGCGATGTTCATGAAGTACTCGTCCCAGGATGGCCTCGCGGGCTTGAATTTCGCCGAAACCTCGCCCAGAATCCTGTCAACGGTGTCGTAAAGCCGCTGGAAGTCGGCGTCGTTCACGACCCTCCTGTCCGCGAGCTTGAACGTTTCGAGGAGCCGCTGGCCGGCGGGGTCCGTGCCCCGCAGCTCCCTTTCCTCTATCGCCTTGAACGCCTCGAGCGTGCGCGGGTCGCCTTCCCTCTCCCTCCTCTTCATGCGCTCGAAGCGCACTTCCGGGGGCGCGGTCACGTAGAGGAGCGCGAAGCACTCGAGCTTGCGGAGCTCCTCGGCTTCCGCCGGGTTCCTGATGGAGTCGATGACGAAGTTTTCGCCGGGCTTCACTTTCGCGGCGGCGCGCTTCGCGAGGATGCCGGGCCCGAACTTCCTGCGCAGCTCGTTTCCCCTGCTTATCAGCGTTTCCCGCGTCGCCTCCTTGCCCTCGGCGGCGAGCTCCTCCCGAATGATGTCGGAAAGGGAGAGCATAGAGAAGCTTTTCTTGGCGAGGTACCCGGCAACCGTGCCCTTGCCGGCGCAGTTCTCGCCCGTCAAACCGATAATCACGCGACCACCCTCAAGCTTAAGCAGACAGTTTTCCCCTTTAGGGAATTAAACCTATCGCAGGGCGCGCCCGCGCGGTTTTCCGGGGCTACCTTTCGTCGCCGGGCGACGCGTCCACGTCGGCCGCGGGCAGGAACCCGAGCTTCTTTATGACGTAGAATACCGCGAACGTTGATACGACTCCCGAGCCTAGCAGGAGCCCGACGTACCAATGCATGTCCGCGGGCGTGAGCCCGAAAGCCGTGCCGCTCAGCGCGGTGGCGAGGGTGTTGGGCACGAGCAGGGCCGTGCCGATTATCGCGAGGTATCCGGCAAGCAGGGCAAGCCGGTTGTTGAGAATCTGGAGCTGGTTGTTGTAGATGGACTGCATGACCTCGAGCCCGCTCGCGAGCACCTCGCTCAAGTGCTCGGCAAGCCCAATGTGCGTGTTCACCTGCGCCGCGAGGGCGGTAATCTTTTCGAGGATTCTCGGGTCGTCCGTGAGCAGGTCGGCGTCGCCGTAGCGCATGGAGTTCAGCGCGTCAAGCGTCGCCCACATCCCGCCCAGGTAAATGACGAGCGCGTGCTTCATCTCGTAAATGTTGGTGCCGAGGACGCTCCTCGGGGTGCGGGCATCCGAGAGCTGCTGGCTCAGCCGGTCGCCCTGCTCCTCGATTTCCATGAGGTACTCGAAGTTCCTGCTGTTGTTCTCGTCCAGAATCCTTACCAGAAGAAGCGTGATGCAGTCCTCCTTTTTTTTCTTCCCCAGGGGAAGCTTTTTCATCAATGTTTCCGCGTACCTCCGGAGCCGGAAGAACCGCGTGACGCCGGACGAGTGGAGCGTGACTATGACGTTGTCCTTGATGAGTATGATGAGCGGGTACGTCCGCACGTCGAAGCCGTGCACCGTGATTGCGGGAATCATGATTCCCATCTCGTTCCCGTAATCCTCGTACTCGCTCCGCTCGCTTTTCAGCAGCGTGCGCACCAGCTGCTCGCTGAACCCGAGCTTCGCCGCCGACCCGGCCGCCTCGGCCTGGAAGTTGTCAAGCACGCCGTCAATCCAGGAAAGGGACGACTTCGCGACCACGTCGTTGAATCTTCCCAGGTCTTCCGCCGACATCCTGGAGGCGCTCCCGTCGCTCATCACGGAAGCACAGAACCCGCGCGCCTCGAACTCGGGGTTGACGGTCTCGATTCCCTCGCCGTTTCCCATACCAAGCCACATTGGCGCGCTTACATTTATTAAGCGCGCTGTGCCCCGTGCGGCATCCGTGAATTGAAGGGTCATGCGAGCGCGAGCAGCAGCCCCGCGCCCGCGCTCAACGCGTTCGCCGCGGCGCTTGCGAGCGCCGCGTTCCTCCAGCCCTCCCCGGGAAAAACGAGCGCGAGGGCTGCGGCTTCAACAATGAACGCGAAAGACTCGGCAGCAACGAGATAAAGCGCGTAATCCGCAATCAGCGGGTAAAAAAAGAACCAGACGAACGGGAGCGTAAGCGCGTTGAACGCAAGCATGAGGAGCGCGACTTTCCACAGCGCCCGCTTTGGATAAAAAATTGCGAGCGCGGGCGCCTCAAGCACGTTCGTGATTATGAGCGCCTGGAGGAAGCTCAACTGCATGCGCAATCACTTCGCGCGCGTCCACGCGAACCCGAGGAGCGCGAGCAGCGGGATTGCGAGCGAAACCGGGCACAGGCCCGGCTGGTTTTCCGAAACGCCGGTTTGGCGCGAGGAAACGCTCCCGTCCAGCGAAATCGCCACGTCGTAGCCGTACGTTTTCCCGCCTTCTATCGGAAGCGCGCTCGTGTTCACGCCCCGGTTCCCGAGGATTGACGGGTGGCTGAACTCGAATACCGCGGTCGCGTTCCCGGAGCGCGCGCAAGGAGAGAGCTTGTACCAGTACGAGTTGCCGCAGATTCCCCGCGCGCATTCCAGCGACGACGAGGGCACGGGGCTTTCGATTCCGTTGACGAGGCAGTGGACCTTGACTTGCGTGTCGTCCGGGACCGGCTGGCCGTTGAAGGTGACGTTCAGGACGACGTAGGGAAGCGTTGCGGGGTCTGGTCCCGGGCCCGCGTCGGCCAGCGTGAGTTGCGAGAAAACGCAGATCAGCATTGCCGCCGCAGCCGCGAAAGCGGGTTTGCGCGCCATGCCGGAGTGTTGCCCGCAGCCTGTTAATAACCTGCCTGTTCACGGCCGCTGGACGAACCTGTAGAACGCGTGCTTTGACAGCTCCGCGACGAGGAAGTAGGCAACGAGGATTGCCGCGATGACGGCCATGAACTGGAAGCCGGGCTGCGCGAACTCGAACGCGGGCGCGAGGGGCGAGTAGAGGAGGGCGGCCGAAGCGGCCACCGCGGCCGCCGAGACCGCGAGCAGCAGGCTGCTAGGCCTGCTCTTCCAGAACGGGAGGGCGGTCCTGATTGAGAACACGACGATTATCTCGGACACCGCGGATTCGACGAACCAGCCCGTCCTGAAAAGCTTTTGGCCGGCGTCGTCCAGCCGCAGCTCCGCGCCGAGCCCGGCGAGGCTGAAGCCCGAGTTGATGAACCATATCAGGAACGCCATCGTGACCAGGTCGAAGACGGAGCTCACGAGCCCGAAGAACACCATGAACCTCGCGATGTTCCCGATCCTCCATTTCCTGGGCATGCGCAGCTCGGATTCGTCCACGCGGTCCGTTGAAACCGCGGTCATCGGGATGTCGGAAACGAAGTTGTTCAGCAGTATCTGGGAGGGAAGCAGGGGAAGGAACGGGAGGAACATGGAGGAGACCGCGAGCGTGAACATGTTGCCGAAGTTCGCGCTGATGGTGTTCTTGATGTATTTCACGGTGTTCGCAAACGTCTTCCTGCCCTCGCTTATGCCGTCCGCGACGGCCGAAAGCCCGTGCGCCATGAGGATGATGTCCGCGCTCTCCTTCGCTATGCCGGTTCCCGTGTCAACCGAAATCCCGCAGTCCGCGGCACGGAGGGCGGGCGCGTCGTTCACCCCGTCGCCGATGAAGCCGGTTATCCGCCCGTTCTGCCGCAGCGCCTCCACTATCCGCAGCTTGTGGGTCGGCGTCAGGCGCGCGAAAACGTTCGCCTCCTCGGCGACCCCGCGGAGGCCCTCGTCGGAAAGCCCTTCGATCTCCTGGCCGGACACGGGTTTTCCGCCCTTCACCTCAAGCCCGACCGCCTCGCATACGGCGAGGGTGACGTGCGGCTCGTCCCCGGAAAGCAGCTTGACCTCCACCCCGAGGCGCTTCAGCTTTCCGAGCGCCTCCATCGCGCTCTTCCTCGGCGGGTCCGAGAATAGCAGGAAGCCGAGGAACTCGAGGCCGCTCTCGTCCCCGGCCGAGTAGGCCCCCTTCACCGGGACGCTTTTCTCGGCCACCGCTATCACCCTGAAGCCCCTCCGCGAAAGCTCCTCGTACCTTCGCATGAGCCGCGCGGAATGGTTGCGTGCGTCCTCCCTCGCTCCGTTAATCCGGACTGCAGAGCAGCGGGGGATGACGGATTCCGGTGACCCCTTCGAGACCATGAGCGCGCCCGCGCCCTCCCTCGTGACGACGCTCATCATGCGGCGCTCGTAGTCGAAGGGGACCTCGCCGACAATGCCGTGTTCGGCCGCCCTTTTCGCAAGCTTTCCGACAGTTTTCGCGTGCTCCCAGACCGCCGAGTCAATCGCCATTCCGGCGTACCTGTGCCTTATCCCGATTGCGACCGGGCTTGCGAGCATCGCCTTGAACAGCACGTCCGGGTCGTCCCTCCCCTCCGCGTCCTCGTGGCCTTGCAGCGCGATGGCGTTCTCGGTGAGCGTTCCCGTCTTGTCCGTGCACAGCACGTCCACGTTGCCCAGGTCCTCTATCGCGTCAAGCCGCTTCACGACCACCTTCTTTTTCGCGAGCGCCATGGCGCCGCTGGAAAGCGAAATCGTTATAATCATCGGCAGGAGCTCCGGGGCGATGCCGACCGCAATCGCGAGCGCGAAAACCAGCGAGACGAAAACGTCCTTCCCGAGGTAGGCGTTGACAAAAAATATGAACATGGTCATGGCCGCGATGAGCGCGACGAGCAGCTCCCCGAACCGCTTTATGCCCTTCCCGAAATCGGTTTCCGGAGGCGCCTCGCGAATCAGTTTCGCCGTCTTCCCGATTTCCGTTTCCCTGCCCGTCGCGATGACGAGCCCGGCCCCGCCGCCCGAGGCGACGCTCGTCCCCATGAAGGCGACGCACGCCCTGTCCTGCAGGCTCGGCGCCGGGGAGGGAAGCGGCTCCGCGTTCTTTTCCGCCGGCGCGGACTCCCCGGTGAGGACCGACTGGTTCACCGCGAGGCCGGAGGCGTGCAAAAGCCTCAGGTCGGCGGGAACCACGTCGCCGGTCTCGATGTGCACGACGTCCCCGGGAACCAGGAGGCGCGCGTCCACCTCCTGCAGCCCGCCGTCCCGCAGCACCTTCGCCCTGGAAACGAGGAGGCGCGAAAGCTTCTCGAGCGCCTTCTCGCCCCGGTATTCCTGCACGAAGCCGAGCGCCGCGCTGATGGCGAGTATGCCGACGATGACCCCCGCTTCGGTGAACTCGCCTACGACGCCGGACACCGCGGACGCGAAAACCAGTATGAGGACGAGCGGGTTCGCGAACTGCCCCAAAAACATTTTCAGGGCGCCCCTCTTCTCCCTTCCCCCGAGCTCGTTTCTTCCGCGCGCCGCAAGGCGCGCCCCCGCCTCGCGCGAGGAGAGGCCTGCCGAGGAATCCGAGCCGAGCGCGCCCACCGCTTCCGCAGCGGTCATGGCCTCGAAGCCGGGCATGCTAAACGTAGGCCAAAAGCCTGTTAATAAGCGTTCGTCGCAGGGAAGGCGCCGGAAACGCGGCGGGCCGGAATGGGGGGGGGGCGTGCCGGCAGGCTCCCGGTTCCCGAAACGCAAGGGTTTTAAATGCCGAAGATAAACAGGTTAGGGGGGATGAACGTGACGGTATTGGACGCTTCGTCTGTAGGCTTGATGATAATCGTAATCGGCTGGAGCACGCAGATTTACCACACGTGGAAGAACGGGAACACCATGCACCCCCTATTCCTGCTCTTCTACTCGCTTGGGACGCTCGTTGTCGCGGCCGGCGGCATGACGCGGGGGTTTGCCGCGCTTGACCCGGTAACCATCCTGAACCTCGTGGCATTCCTGCTCGCAATACTCGTCTTGGCAAGCATCGCCCCGCTCGATGAGCGCGAAAGCGAAAGGAAGCCCAAGCGCAAGAAGTAAAAAAAAGGCGCCATGGGCAAGGGAAGGCCGCAAACGGCTTTCCCGCCCAACCAATTCACCCTTAGCGGAGCGGTTTCCCTACGGAAAACGGAAACCCGGCAAAAAATGAGTAAAGGGGTTTGGGGGAAGGGCCTTACGCCTTCGCCCCCAATTTGAGGTACGCGAGGCCTGTCACGGCGACGCCAATCCCGACGAGCGCGTAGCCCGCCCCGGGATACTGCGGGAACGCGAAGCGGTCCAAAAGCATTGCCGCGCCCCATGCGACGAAGAACGCGCCCATGACAAAAACCCCGATGCCCGCAAGCGTGCGCGCAATCATCGGCATGGCGCGCGCCGTGCCGCCCGAAATCCCGCCCGCAATGCCTTCCGAAAGAGTGGAGCGCACGGTGCCCGAAACGTCCACCACGCTCTTGAGCCCTTCGATGAACGCCCCAATCTGGCCCAGCAGCTCCATCTCAACCCCTCTTCGAGATGAGCGCTCCCACGACGACTCCGCCGACGAACGCGCCGAGCACGAAGGCGAGCGGGTGCTCCTTCACAAGCTCCTCAAACTTCTCCTTTTTTTCCGCGGCGAGCCTTTCCGCCATCATGAAATCGCTTTTGGCGGTTTCCATCGCCATGCCGGCCCTCTCCATCGCCGTAGACGCCTTCTTCTTCACGTCTCCCTCGAACTCCTCGTCCAAAACCCTTCCTACCATCAAGTCCACCTCCAATGCCTGAATGCACGGCCTAAACTATTCTATTGATTTCCCGGGTGTTTTTAAACCTGACTCCCCAACCCCCCGGTTGCGCGCCGCGGCCTCGCGCCCCTACCGGATGTTCGCAAGATACGGGTTCCGCGCCATGCCGGTCGTGGGCTCCAACGGCAAGTTCCTCGGGGCCGTCAAGTACCGCGACGTCATGAGCCTTACCCACCACTTCCTCGAATGAGCCCCGCGCGCGGCCGGAAGAAGTTTTATAACCCTCGGCACAAATAGCTCCGGGTGGTGGAGAATGAGCCAGATACGTCTAGTAGCGCTTGCCTTGGCGGCAACGCTTCTCTTCGGCTGCATCGGGCTCGGCCAAAAAACCGAGAAGCCGGCCATTGACTACTTCGTTTCAAGCCCTCCCGCGGTGCGCGCAGGCGAAACCGCCACGCTCAGCTGGAGCGTGAGCGGCGCGGCAACCGTGACGCTTGACGGCATGCCGGTTTCGTTGAGCGGCACTTCGGCAGTCATGCCCAGCGAAACGAAAACTTATCTCCTCACCGCGGCCAATGCCGCTGGAACCTCGCAGGCAAGCGTGCAGGTGATGATTTTGCCCGCCACCCCGACGCCCGGGGAAACCGCGACTCCCGCGCCGGCTGCAACTGCCACGCCGACCCCGACGCCAACTCCCGCGCCCTCCGCTACCCCGGTTCCCACGCCGACTCCCCTCCCCACGCCCGCCCCAACCCCGCCGGCAACCTGCGGGAACGCCGTTTGCGATTCCGGCGAAACCAACTCTTCCTGCTGCATGGACTGCGGCTGCGCCTCGGGCTTCGCGTGCGAGGACGGGAACTGCGCCGCAATCCCGGAGAACGCGAGCACGGAAGACCTCCCTCTCGACGTGCTGGGGAGGCTGGGCATGGACATCCGCCCGCGCCCCGTGTGCGGCGACGGCATCTGCATCCTCGGGGAAAACAGCTCCACCTGCTGCGCTGACTGCGGCTGCGCGTCCGGCCTCTCGTGCTTCAACAAGACTACGTGCATCATCAACTTCTCCACCCGCTTCCAGTACGCTTTCACCCGCGTAATGCTCCCCATCTTTTCCGGAACCGCTTACGGGTACGACGAGGCGCAGGACGCGTTCACCGGAATCGTCGCGAGAAAGTCGGGAACCGCGCTCACCCTCACGCTCAAGTTCAGGGACCTTTCCGCGCGCGAAAGCCACGTCCTGAGCGAGGCCGGCCCGAAAATATATTTCGACGACAACAACGACGGCGTCTCCGATTACGTCGCGACCATCCTGGGCGGGGGCGCATACGTCTGGTCGCGCGCGTCAGGAGGCAACGTCTACTCCGGCCCCACCTCGTGCAACGCGAGCGAGTGCAGCATCAGCTTCCCGTGGTCAACCGTTTTCGGCGCGGCGGACAGCGTGAGGCTCTGGGCAAGCCACCCGGACGGGCACAGGATTCCTTCCGTGAGCGCGCTCGAGCTGAACTGGACGAGCTTCTCCTTCGTGAAGGCGCACGCGAGCGAGCCCTACATCGTCGCGGTGCTTGAGAGCGTGACGGTGCACAACGACGGGGACGACGTGGGCCCCGGGGAAGTCATGTTCTCGCTTGACGCGAGGAGCGGGAGCGTGCACAGGTTCACGGACTACCCGATGCACAACTGGTACGTTCTCGATGACGGCGACATGATTCTCGGGGGCGACGAGAACGCGGTGCCCATCTTCGCCGCAAGGGAGTCAGAAATGGGCGACACGCTCACCCTCACGATGGCGGCAAGGGACAACGATGACGGCGTCTGGCCTTTCGGGACGGGCAGCGACTTGCTGGGAGCCCTCGAGAAGACCTTTGGCCGCAGCACGGGTTTCGGCGTCAGCGGCACGGACACGGGCTCAAGCACGGAATTAGGCGTGAGCGGCACGACTTACGAGGAGCAGGCAGGAGGCGTCACTTACACTTACTCGGTCAAGCGCGTGTACCTCCCGCCGGGACTGAACGCGGAGGCAAAGCTTTACGGGATAAAAATCCTTTCGTCCGCGGACTCGAACACGTGGTGCTGCGAGGCCTTCGGCAACGGGGGCGAGTTTTACACGCGCATGCGCGTTGCGGCAGGCTACTCCGGCTCGGCGCTTGCCTCCACCCGGGCAAGCTGTCCGGAATCGGGCGAGGTCTGCGTGTGCAACGGCTGGGTGAAGTGCCCGACTTACGCAAGGGAATTGTTCGGCACGCGGCCCCAGTCGCTCACCATCTACAACGGCGCGGTCAGCGCGCCCTTCCTCTTCCTGGAACTCGGGGGCTGGGACGCGGACGCCCCAAGCGTCGGCGACAACGACGACTCGCTCGGCATCGTCACGAAGACCTGGCTGCTCGACGAAACCTTCTTCGACTGGGAGCCGGAAATGAACAAGCCGAAAGAGAAAGCGATTGACTTCCGGGAAACCTATTCCGGCGTCCAGGGCGGAAGGATGGAGACGGACATAGGCGTGCGAATCTGGCCCGGCTAAGGCCAGAATCCCTCAAGCGGCCGGCCCTTTAACCAGTCTATGCGCGCCGCGAGCCGGCCCGGCTCTCGTTAATCTCGATTACGAACGCCCGGTACTGCGGGAATGCGGAAGTGAGCATCTTCAGCCATTCGTGGTACTCGTCGCCAATCCTGTCCGCGAGCAGCGCGTGCGCCGACGGGTCCTCTTCCGGAAGCGCCTCGGCGACGAACCGCCTTATCGCCTCGTGCGCGTCGCTCCCGCTCGCGCCCTCCCGGAGCAATACGCCCATGAGCGAGTTTTCATCCATTATGCCCGTGATGCCTCGGGCCCCGGGCCTGATCGCGTCCTCGAGCCCGCCTTCCATGAACTCGGAGCGGTTGAGATACCCTATCAGCAGCGGGTCGAGCTTGACCGGCGACTCCGCGATTTTCCTCTTCTCCTCCTCAAGCGCTTTAGAGGCGGTTTCCCCCGAGCCGACTTTTTTCGCGTACTCCTGAAAACCTTCACGGAGGCGCTTCTTGTGGAACTTGAGGTAATCCTTTCCGTATTTTTCCCTTTTCTCTCGGAGAACGGTGTCGGTCCGCAGCCTCCTCTCTTTCCCGTCGCTTCCCTTCGCCTTCACGTACCAAACCAGCTTTCCTCTCCCCGGTTTCCCGAACGCCTTGATGCCGCCTTTCTCCCACTCAACATGCTCGTCAGCGAACTTCTCCGCATCCTCTTTCGTCTGGCCTTCCTCGAGCGCGAGCCTTGTCAAGCCTTCCCGCGACTTCCTCAGGTATTCGCCCACGAACAGCGCGCTCTTCGGGTGAAGCCGCTTGTACTGCTCAAGCTCGCGCGCAATCCTTTCCCGCACGCGTGCGTCAACCGCTCCTTCGCTTCCTTCCTCCCCTTCCCGATAATCCTTGTGGCCGAGCTTCCTCATCGCCTCGGCTGGCGGGACGTTGTCGCGAATCATCCCGCGCACCACCCTTCCCACGACTTTCTCCGTGTCCTGCGCGGAAAGCCGGTCGCGCCTCGCGGGCCTCCTGGAAGCCGTTTTATGCATGGCTCAACAACGCTTCTTCCAACTTAATTAGCGTTTTGCTCCTCGCCCCGGGAGCCCGCCGCAATGGCTCCGCTTGCAAGGAATTAAAGAAAGCGAAAGGCCGGGAGGCTTCCAGTTGCCCCTTCACTGCGGCCCGTCCGGGTTGTGGGCAGGGCACAGCACGTCCGCGTCGCAGTCGTCAAGCGGGCCGGTGTCGGTGAAGTGGTGCTGGCAGCAGCATCCGCCGAGGCGCGCGTATTTCGTGTAAGTGCAGTCGTAGCAGCAGCCGTTCTGCGGGGGCGCGCACGCCTGGTATTGCGGGGCGTTGCAGGTGTCCACGTTCGACTGGTGGGCTCCCCATCCCGCGCAGTACGCGGCGCAGTCGCGCTGGCACATTTCGGGCGATGACGGGTAGCCCGGGCAGTCGGCCGGGCAGCTCGTGACCTCGCATGAGAAGCCGCTGCTTTGCTCCGTGTAGGTCACGACCTCGTTGTAGTTGCACGCCTGGTCGCCGCAGAACGGCGTGGGCGTGGGGGTCGGCGTAGGCGGGGGGTTGCATGCGCCTGCGGCGCACCCGTAAGCGCATTGGAATGGGTACGCCTCCGCTTCCGGCACGTCGTTGCAGCGGTATTCGTAAAGGGTTGAGCCCTCGCAGTAGTCTTGGTGGTCCGCGTAAACGCCGTTCAGCGAGTCGCGCACGTAGCTTGCATGGTAAACGTCGTTTATGCCGTACCCCCAGTCGTAATCCGTGCAGGTCCGGACGGTTGGCGCGGGGGTCGGGGCAGGCGTGGGCGTTGGCGTCTGCTGCTGGCCGGGCGTGGGAGTCGGAGTCGGCGCTGGCGTAGGCGTCTGGTTGGGCGCGGGAGTTGGCGTCGGGGTCGGCGTGGGCGTAGGCGTGGCAGTTGCAGCCGGCGTGGGAGTCGCGGTTTCCCCGGGCGTCGGGCTCGGCCCCACGCACTTGCAGTTGAAGCAGTGCGAGCCTTGCGGGCACGTGTCCGGAAGCGGGTTCCTGCAGTAGTTCGCGTTGTTTCCCACGTCGCATTCCTCGCTTCCCCCGTGCGCGGCGTCGGTGATGTAGCAGTCGCCGCAGGTTTCGTGCCTGTTTTCAGGGACGCAAAGGCAGTTTTCGCAATGCTTTCCGCCCGGGCACGTGTCCGTTGCCGCGGGCCACCAGCGCGAGGACAGGAACCTTGCCCCGACGTCGCATTCCTCCAGCTCCTGCGTTTGGCCGTTGCCGCAGAGCAGCGGGTCGGGCAGTTCCCTGGGCGTAGGAGTGGGCGTTGCCTGGTGCGCGGTGGGGGCGGGCGTCTGCGTCGGGGTTGGCGGCGGAGATGGCGTGGCGGCCGGCGTCTGCGTCTGGGCCGGGGCCTGCGTCGGGGCCGGAGTAGGGGTTGGAGCGGGGGTCGGCGTCGCGTTCGGCGCCGGGGCGGGAGTCGGGGAAGGCGTCGGCGAGGCGAGCGCGGCCGGCACGTATTTTTGCAGGTCTTGGAGCGTGCACCCGGAGATGAGCACCAGGCACAAAAGGACTATCGCGTAACCGTAAGCGTTTGCTCGCAACTCGACCACCCGAACAACTTTTTTCCCCGCGCTATTTAAATTAGGTTCGTTAAACCCGAGCGACGAGCACCGTGTAATTCTTTCCGTAAAACTTTGCGCAGGAGGGGCACGTCGTGTAGTAGAAGTAAAGCTTCTTCGTCTCCTTCCCCTTAGACTTGACGAACTCCTGCATTTCCTTCGCCCACTTGCCCGCGTCCTGGTACGGCCCCTCGAAAACCTTCGTCAAAAACGTTCCCGAAATCCTCTCCATTTTCGCACCCGGCACCTCCTTCGCGACTTCGATGAAGATGTCGGAGCCCCAGAGCGAGCCCTCGTCCATGAGCATCACCGCCTTCTCGGGAAGCGCGCCGGCCGCGGCAATCTTTTCCACGTCGCGCTTCATGACTCCCCCCATGTTTAGGGGAATGTGGAAGAAGCTGATTACGTGGTCGCGGAGGAACAGCTTGTTCTTCCACGTAACCTCCTTTTCGTCCCACGGCTTCGGGTCAAACCTCTGGCAGCAGCCGGTTTCCGAATCGTAAATCTTGTCCATTTCCATCCCCCAGTTTCCTTCTCGCGGGCAGCGCTTTAAACGTTTTCCCGCCAAAAGCAAGCCATGGACCGAAACGAGGCAATCCAGCTCATCCGCGGGCACGTGAAAGGCGAGTTCCTCTTCAAGCACATGCTCGCGACCGAGGCAATCATGCGCGCCACGGCAAGGGAGCTCGGCGAGGATGAAGAGGCTTGGGGGATGGCGGGCTTGTGCCACGACATCGACTTCGAGGAGACGAAGGAAAACGTGGGAGAGCACGGCCTAATCGCGCAAAAACACCTCGCCGGAAAGCTTCCCGAAGCCTCCCTGCGCGCGATAGAGGACCACTCGTATTTCCTCCGGGGCGCGCCCGAGCCCACGGACAGGATGTCAATCGCCCTCCTTGCCGCGGACGCGATCACCGGCCTCATCATCGCGGCGGCATTGGTGAAGCCGGACAAGAAGCTTTCCTCCGTGACAACCGAGTCCGTAGCCAACGCCTTCAAGAAGAAGGGCTTCGCGGCCGGCTCGAACCGCGAGCAAATAAAAAGGATGGAATCGGCGGGAATGAAGCTCGAGCGCTTTTACGAAATAAGCCTGAAGGCAATGCAGGGAATCGCGGGAGAGCTCGGGCTTTAGCCATGGTTTCATGCTCGCGCCGAATCCCGAATCACGGATTAGCGGTTGTTTAGTTTCTCAACAATCTTCTTCGCTTCCGCAGGCGCGAGTTCCGTATAGACGTACCTTACTTCAGAGCCCTCTCGGTTCCTGTAGCGAAAAAGCTTCTCGCCTTTCGCCTTGTCCGGCTCGCTGCCCAAGAAGGTGGCAGTACTCGTTCCTTCCTTCACGACTTTTCCAAAGACCTCTGCCAGCTTTCCCTTCTCCCATCTTACGACGTAAACGTCCTCACCCAATCTGCTGATGCCGCTATAGGCGATTATCTTTCCATCCAATAGGCTCGTTTCTGGGTTCGTTTTCTGTATTCTCCTTGTCCTCTCCATGACGGGCACCTCCGATTCAGGCTCCTGTGAATTTGAGGTATAAAAATCCGTTGCCTTTAAGCGGATTCCTTCTTTCCAGCCTTGGCCTCGCGAGCAACGCCGCCGCTTCCCCTGAAATACCATGCCGCGAGCATGAGGATTACCGCGGCGAGTATGAGCCACGAGTAGACGTTCCACTCAATCAGGGCGGTGGCGAGCAGTATCATGACCGCGGCGGCGGCCAACGCGTCATCTTTTCCGGGTTCAGCCATGCGAAACGCACTATTACTGGCTTGGCGCCGGGCTTAATTTTAAGCTATCGCGCGCAAAAGCGGCTTCATGGACGCAAAAGAGCTCGCCGCTCCCGCGCTGCTCTTGGCGGCGGTCGTCGTGGCCGCATTGCTCGTTTGCAATTACGCGCGCCTTTCCCCAGGCGAGGGCGGGGCTCCGGTGAGATGGCAGCAAGGGTTTTCGCTTCCGGCTTTGCAGGCCGCCTTCCGCGACGCGGTTGCGGACGCTGAGCACGCGACCCAGCAAAAGGTTTACCGCAACCTGACGCGCATAACGCCGGACAACCCCGCGCTTTCATGGAACGGGAGGGGGCAGGTTCTCTTAGTGACCTGGACGTCTTACGCGGGCTACGACAACCTCACTGGCAGGGAAGTCAACCTGTCGCGCGAAGCCTGGGTGAGCGTGGAGTCGGACGTCAAAAGCTTCTGCGATTCGATTCCGGGCGGCGCGAACAGGACTTTGCGCATGGAGGAGGCGATGGGCCTGCCCCCGGCGAACGGGAAAACGCGCTTCGTCCAGATGTTCGCCTACCCGTCCGACATTTTCAGGCCGTGCCCTGACCCGGAAATAACCGATTCCGAGTGCGGCCTGGACTTTCCGGAAAACGCGGGCGCGGAATACAGGGAGTGGTTCAACAACCTGTCGGCAATCTCTTATCTTGAAAACGGCTACCCGTGGACGCGCCTCGGGTACACTTACGATTGGGGCGGGACGGGGAGCCACGTGGGGTTGAGCGAGTTCGTGGTAAGGAAGGGGGCAACCGTCGCCATTTACAACGTGAGCGGCAACGAGTACTGTTAGGGGCAAGTGCTTCATTGCGGCGGGGGGAGCGTTCCGCCCTGCCGGTTGCCGGCCCCGAAACCGCATGCGAGCGTGCCGTTCAATGCCCTGCAGGTTCCCGTTGCGTTCCCTCCAAGGCCTTGCATCGCGCAGGAATCGCCTTCGGCTTTTCCATCGCATGCTGCGATGCCCGCCTGCATCGTTTCCTGCATGAGCTGGCGGCGCTCTTCTTCCGTGAGGTTTCCGCTGAAGCCCGGGCCGCCTCCCCAGTTTCCCGGGCCTTCTCCAAAGCCCTCCTGCCCGGGCCCGCTTGCAGAGGTGCATGCCGAAAGCCCGATGGCGCTAATCAGGAGCAGCAATAGCACCAAGGCTGCAACGAACTCCCTTGAGCGGACCACTTCCATCCAATTCACCGCGGCATCGCCTTCCCAGAATGAGAGGGAAGGGCTGCGCGGCCCTTCCCTGGCGTTGGTGGGGATACTGGCTAGCTTGCTGGAGGCGAGTTTGTGCAATTGGCGGGGCGGTGGTCGAAACCTCGCGCAAAGCCCGGCCCGAATCCGGACCCGAAGCCTCCGGCGTATGGGTGGACGCCGGGCTCGCCGGTTAGGCCGAGCTCCCCCATGAGCTCGCTTGTTAGCCTGAAGACTTCGGAATATTTCGGGAAAGTCGTCTCGTTGAGTCTCGCGAAAACCGGGCCGCCGAACCCATGCTCCCCGTGCAGCGATTTCGCAGCCGCGTAATCGCCGGCTTCAACGGCTTCGATGAACTGCGCGAGTTCCAGGCTCTTGTTGCCCATTTCTTCGCCCGTCGCGTTGAAGCCGCCGGGTGGCATGCCCATCCTGCCCTTGAACCAGCCAGTGCTTCCGTTGCCCGTCGCGTTAAAATCCGGCGCCGTACGGTTCATCCGGTTCATTGCGCGCCAGCCTCCCGCGTTGGCGAGCCCTGAAGCCGCAACCGCCGCGCCCACGAAAACGATGAGCGTTACTGCGGCCGCCGCCGCGAACAGCTTCCCGTCCATGAATTTCACCAGCTAAGGCTTCCAATACTGCCTATAAACGGATTTCCCGAAATAACGCCCGACTAATGCCCAAATCCCGCGTGAGGCCGGGAGCCGGCTTAAGCGTCTATTCCGAGGACGACGACGGGAATCTTGAGCTCCGCGTTTCCCGCGCTCTTGAGCTTCCCGCTCAGCTGCTCGAAGGAGCCCACGCCTTTGTCCATCCTGCGCCGCAGCGACGCCATGGGCGCGATTTCTATTCCGTGCGAGTAGGCGCCCGCGCCAGCGAAAACGGCCATCTTTCGGAGGCTGTCCCAGCCGAGGAACGAGTATTTCCCGAACTGTATTTCCACGCCCACGCCGTTCTTCGCCGCGTCGCCTTCGATGAGGCTTCCGGGCGGGCCGAACGCGGTTTTCGGCTTCTCCCACCCCTTCCTGTAAAGAAGCGAGAGTATTTCGTTGCTCATGGCTTTCGGGGAGTAGAGCCCCGCCTTGGTTTTTTCCGCCTTTGCGGCCTTCACCGCGTCAAGCACTTCCTCAAGCTCGCGCGCCTTGTCTTTCCCGAGGAGCTTGAGCCCCGCGTTGAACGAGTATTTCTTGACTATCCGCATGGCCATCCCGGTTCAAGCCTTGGCTTTCTTCTGCGGGGCGGGCTTGAGCCCCGGGATGTTAGGGTTCGTGGACTTGTATGAGTCCTTCATCTTGGGCTCGGTGGTGGACTTCGTGTAGTCGTTTTCCATGCGCAGGGATTTCACCGGGCAGACTTCCACGCAGCAGCCGCATGTCACGCACCTGAACCTGTCAATCTCCCACGTCCTCTCGTCCCTGTCCACGCGGATTGCGACGCACGGGCATTTCCGCTGGCAGAGCCCGCACAGGATGCACTTGTCCATGTCGTTTTCCACGCGCCCGCGCGTGCTCTTGAATTTCCTCGCGGGCTTCGCCGGGTACATCTGGGTGGCTGGCTTGCTCGCCAGGTTTTTCAGCGCGGTTTTCGCCATCCGGAAGAGCGACATCGGATTACCTCTCCGTGCAGCTGATGCACGGGTCAATCGACATTATTATGACCGGCACGTCCGCGAGCTCGTAGCCCTTCAGCATGTGGACGAGGGAGGGGATGTTCGCGAAGGTGGGCGTCCTTATCCTGAACCTCTTGAGGTACCTTCCCCCGTCGCCTTTCGCGTAGTGCACCGCCTCGCCCCTCGGCTGCTCCACGCGCGACGCGTATTCGCCGTTCGGGTTCCCGGTGACTTTCGTTTCAATCGGCCCGTCCGGAATCTTGCCGATGCACTGCCGGATGATGCGCGTGGAAAGCAAAAGCTCCCTGCACCTGACCGCGGTCCTCGCGTAGCAGTCACCCGCGGTCTCAAGCACGGGCTCGAAGCCTATTTTCCCGTACGCGGCGTAGCCGCGCTCCCTCAAGTCTATGCGCACGCCGCTCCCGCGCCCGGTGGGGCCGACCGCGCCGAGCTCGAACGCGTCCTTTTTGGGGAGCACGCCGATGCCCTTCATCCTGTATTTCACGGCGTCGTCCCTGAGGAGCACGCCCGTCATCTCCTTCATCTCCTTGTCGAGCACGTCAAGCTCCGCCTTCATCCTTTCAAGCATTTCCCCGTCCATGTCCTTCCTGACGCCGCCGACCTTGCACGTTCCCTGTATCACGCGGCCGCCCAGGCTTTCCTCCATCCTGTTGAGCACGCGCTCCCTCACCCTCCAGAAGCCCATGAAAAGGTTTTCAAAGCCCATTCCGTCCGCGAGGCAGCCGAGCGTGAGGAGGTGGCTGTGCAGCCGGGAATACTCGGAGCCAATCGTGCGCAGGAAGAGCGCCCTTTCCGGCACCTCGATTTTCATCATCTCTTCCACCGCCTGGCAGTAGGAGAGGCCGTGGATGAAGCTGCAGATGCCGCACGTCCTCTCAATCACGTAAACGTATTCCGGGAACTCCCTTTTGTCCACGAGCTTCTCCAGGCCCCTGTGCAGGTAGCCGATTGACGGGATTGCGTCAACAACGCGCTCGTCCTCGAGCACGAGGTCCAAGTGTATCGGCTCGGGAAGCACGGGGTGCTGGGGCCCGAACGGTATCACTATCCTTTTTTGCATGATTCATCCACCTTGTCCGTGTCAACCGCGAACGGGTATTCCACCTTCTTCTTGTACAAATGCCCCTTGAAGTCCACGCTGACGCCCTTGATCGCGACCCCGAAGAACTCCATTATCTCGTTCTCGTAGAGGAATGCGCCCGGGAATATTTTCGTGACGCTCGGGATTTCGGTTTCCCTCGCCGCCGTTATCCTGAGGTTCTCAAGCTTGTAATCCTTGTCAAACGCGTAGGTGAGCTCGAAGCTGTTTTCGGCAAGCTTCGTGCAGCATATGTGGACCAGCCTGTAGCCCTTCTCCTTGTACGCTTCGGCCTCGCCCAGAAGCTCTTTCAGCTTCACGGCATTGACCGGCTGCTCCCCTTCCGCCATCCATTCACCCTTTTTCGTCCATTTCCTTCCTCTTCTTCTCGAGGATGCCTATCGCCTTGACTATTCCGTCTATTATGGCTTCCGGCCGCGCGGCGCAGCCGGGCACGTACACGTCAACGGGCAGCACCTTGTCCACTCCCCCCATGACGTTGTAGCACTCCCTGAACACCCCGCCGCTCGTCGCGCAAATCCCGACCGCGACCACGACTTTAGGGTTCGGCATCTGGTGGTAAATGTTTTTCACGACCTCGATGTTCTGCTCGTTCACCGAGCCCGTAATCACGAAAATGTCCGCGTGCTTCGGGTTCCCCGTGTTCACAATCCCGAACCTCTCCACGTCGTACATTGGCGTGAGGCACGCGAGCACCTCAATGTCGCACCCGTTGCAGCTTGAGCCGTCGTAATGGATTATCCACGGGGACTTCTTGAAGTACGACATTCAGACGACACCCCTCGCGAAATACCAGAGCACCGCGACGTTCGTCATGCCGAGCGCGAGCGCCGCAACCCACGAGCTCTTCACGGCAAACGGCCATTTGAGCCTCGGGAAGCTGTTGTCCACCACGAGCTCGAGGAAGTACGCGAGCGCGACCGCAACAAGGGCGAGCGGCGGGCTCCAGCCGAAGAACAGGTAGACGAAGCCGAGCATGAGCACCAGCTCGTACCATTCCGCAATTTCCACGCGCCCGAGCGTCGAGCCCGTGAATTCCGTGGTGATGCCCTTCACGATTTCCTGGTGCGCGTGGCGCGACGAGGAGATGTCGAACGGCGACTTCCTGAGCTTGAACGCGAGCACGTAAAGGAAGCCGAGGAGGAGGCCGGGAAGGAGCAGGGCGAGCGCCTTCCCCGTGCCCGCGATGTCCGAAACGTAAAAGCTCCCTGTCGCGAGGTACATTCCCGCGGCGGCGAGGATGACCATGGGCTCGAACGCCATCATCTGCACGAGCTCCCGCTCGGCACCGATGAAGCTGTACGGCGAGTTCGTCGAGTACGCGCCGAGCACGAGGAAGACGTGCGAGAGCGTCATCGCGAAGATTACGAGCAGGATGTCCCCGCCCGAAAAGAACAGCGCGCCCGTGAACGCCATGAACAGGAGGTAGCCGAGCACGAAAACGTTCTGGATTTTCGCGACGACCACCTTCTCCTTCTGGAAATGCTTCATCACGTCGTAGAACGGCTGCAGGAGCGGCGGGCCCACCCTTCCCTGCATGCGCGCGCTCACCTTCCTGTCAAGGCCGGTGAGGAGGCCGCCTGCCACCGGCGCCGCAACCAGGTATATCAGGCCGTACAGCAGTTCCATCCGATTACCCTTTCACGCCGAAACTGAAGAGGAGCATTCCCGCGATTAGGAGGACGCAGAGGGCGGCCCCGATTCGCGCGAGCTTCCTTTCCCCGAACATTTCCTCGAGGCGGTAGTTCTTGAGGGACAGCTCCCTCTCCACCCCCATCGAGCCCTCGAAATGCGCGCCCCCCACGGTTGGCACGCCGCACATGTAGGGCGGCAGGTGCCTCCTCTTCCTCCCGTAATAAAGCATGGAGAAGGGCACCATGAGGATTGCGGCGAGCATGAGCAGCATTATCGCGACGTTGTCCTGCGCGAGATGCATCGAGTTCCCGTACGCGGCGAGCACGAACGGCTCCACGACGTAATGCGAGACCGACGGGAAAAGCAGGCACATGCCGAGCGAGAGCGCGGTCAGGCCCGAAAGCGCCGCCCATTCCCCGGCGCCAATCCTTTCCTCCATGATTTTGTGGGTTCTCGTGTCGGCCACGAGCTTGCCCATCCACTTCGCCCAGAAGAAGACGGTTATACCGCTCCCGAGCGCAAGGATGCCGACCAGCACCGGGCTCGCGTCTATGAACGCCCTTAGCACGGCCCACTTGCTGATGAGCATGCCGAACGGCGCAAGGAACATTGCCGCGATGCCCACGAGCATGATGAATGCCGTCCTCGGCATCCTCGTGGCCAGCCCCTCCATGTCGTCAATGTCCCTGCTTCCAATCCTGTGCTCGACCGTTCCCACCGAAAGGAACATAAGGGATTTCGCGAGCGCGTGGAACAACAGCAAAAGAATCGCGGCCCACACCGCCTCGTACGTGCCAATTCCCGCGCACGCGACGATTATTCCGAGGTTTGAAACCGTTGAGTAGGCGAGCACCTTCTTCGCGTCGCTTTGCGACACGGCCATGCCCGAGGCGAGGACGAAAGTCACGCCCCCGATTAGGGAGAGCATCGCGCCGGAAACGCTTCCCGAGAAGACGGGCGCGAGCCTCAGGAGCACGTACACCCCGGCGTTCACCATGGTGGCGGAATGCAGGAGCGCGGAAACAGGGGTCGGCGCCACCGTCGCCTCGACAAGCCACGAGGAAAACGGCATCTGCGCGGACTTCGCGAGCGCTGCAACCGCGATGAGCGCGGCGGGCAAAAGCGCGGCCGCCTTCCCCATCGCTCCCAGCCCGGAAAGCGTGTCAGGCCCGCCGCTTGACGCGAGGTAAAGCATCGCGAGCGCGAAGCCGAGGCTTCCGACAAGGTTGAGGGTGAGCGCGAGAAACGCGCTATCCACCGCCTCGCGCGTCCCGGCGTAGCCTATCAGGATGAACGAGCAGACCGTAGTGACCTCCCAGAAGAAGTAAATCCAGGCGAGGCCGTCCGAGAACACGAGCCCGAACATCGCGCC
>JAQTMQ010000012.1 GCA_028714235.1 Candidatus Iainarchaeum sp.
CACGTTTCGTAGTCTTCGCTCCACCATCCGCCGTAATGGAGGATTCCTTCGTAGCATTGGTCCGGGCAGCGCGGGTCATTCACGACTGAAGCCGCGCATTCGGTTCCAAGCGAGTTGCAGCCGTACGGGCAGCCGCGCATCGTCGTGCACGTGCATTGGTAGGTTGACATCATGTACCTGCACTCGGAGTAGTACACCCCGCCCTCGCAGTACGTGCCGGGGCATTCATCGGGCGACAGGGCGAACAGGGCGGCCGGAGCCAAAGCGAGCAAAGCGAGGATTACGTACGGTTTCATGGCGCATCACCTGCGCTCCGCATGCGGAGCGCGTGCGTTCATTTGTGCACGGCACGGGTTTTTAACCGATTTCGCATTCGCCGCGGGCGTTCATTGCGAGCACGCTTCCGGCGTCGCCCGGCGAAATGATTCTTCCCGCCGGGACTTGCGCCCACCGCTGACTGCTTGCGTCCCATTCCGAGATGCCGGAAAGCGCGCAGTCGCGCGCAAGGTTTCCGACCGTGCTGCCTTCGTCCGAGGGAAGGATTGCGACCAGGTTGAAGCCGGGCGAAAGCGTCCTCCACCCGGTTCCCGGGAGCGGCGCGGAAAAGTTGAGCGCGCATTGCGACTCGGAGAAAAGCCACGCGCCGCCGAATGCGGCGGCTGCCTTCGGCGACGAGGCTGGGCCGTTGTCCGAAACGAATTCGGCCTCGTCGGCCTGGGACGCGAAGGACAGGTTTTCCGCGCCAAGCTGGGCGAACGCCTGCCCGCCGTTCGGGTTGAATGCCTGCGCGGAAGAGACGCTGCAGGAGTGGGACAGGGTTGCGCCCGAGGCGAACGGGATGAGGTTCCAGCCCCGCGCGATTTCCACGGAGAAGCCCAGTTTCCCGCCCGTGCTTTCGACTTCGACCGGCCCGGCCTCAAGCGCAGCTAGGACGGAGGACGGGTTGGCGCCGTCCTGCTTTTCGGCGGTGAAGTATAGCGAGTATTCGCCTGGCGGCGGGGGGCTGAAGCTCAATTCTATCCGCTTTTCCGCGCCTGCGGCGTGCGATATTACGGTCGCGCGGCCGAGTTCAATCGCCCGGGAGCCGTTCCGCGCTTTCGCCTTGACCTCGTAGGCGCCCGTGTCGGCTTGCCCGCGGTTGCGGAGAACGACGACCGCCCTTTCGGGCGCGCCTTCCGCCATTCGCGCCGAAAAGTCGGCTGACGATATGGATATGCCTGCTTGCGCGCCCTGCGCGCCTGAAACGAATACCGCTGATTCCTCCATCAGGCACTTGCTTGAAAGCCGCACTTCGGAGAAGCCGCTCGCGGAAAGCGAGGCGCGGAAGAAGCCCGACTCGTCCGGGCTCGCGCGGAAAACCGGCCTGAACGCGGAATTGGTTCCCACGCTTATCTCAACCGGAAGCGCGCAGTCCTGCAGGAATGTCTTGCCCATCGCGTAAAGCGCCGCGCTGCCTTGGGGACGCAGCCTGTACGTGTGCGCGTCGTTCCAGTTGAAGCACGGGTCGCCTGAAACCGCGGCGTTTGAATCGGATTCGAGCGCCGCGCCGGACTGGCACGTCGCCGCGTCGTCCGCCTGCTCTGGCGCGACGATGAAGCGCGCCTCGGCTTCCGGGGCGCCGGTCGCGAACGCGTAAACGCTTCCCCATTCCGGCTCGCCCGGCATCGCGAGCACCGGGAGGAGGCGGAGGGTTGCGATGGTTTCGCCGCAGCCGGAAGCCGTGTCGCGGTCAAGCTCGGCCTTGAACCCTTTCGGCGGGGACGCTGCAAGCCGGATGGGCGCCTGCGAGCAGCCTGATGCATGGATTTTCACCGAGAATGAGAGGGGCGTGCCGACCGAAGGCGACTGTATTGCCGGGCTGATGGTTATCGCGGGCCTCGGAAGCCTTGGCCCGGCGGTCAGCCTGACCGAGCCGTAAACGGTTTTCGGGGCGAAGCCTGGAGCGGCGCATGCAATCGCGTAAGGGTAAACGCCTTCAGGCAGCGTGTCCGCCGCGACTTCGAGCCCGAGGACGCTTCCGCTTTGGAGCATCTGGACGGCGTTCCCTCCGGTCAGCGGTGAAACGAGGTTGCAGGAGCCGATTTGCGCTCCCGAGGCGTCCGTATAGTTCGCGAAGAAAAGCGCCGGCGAGGCCCCGGCCGAGCGCGCGTCAAGCTGCGAGCGCATGAGCCCTGAGGTCACGCTGAACCACGCTTCCGCAAACGCGCTTTTCCCGGATTCGCTTTCAGCTTCCACCTTGAACTTGTAGTCCCCAGGCGATTCGCCCGCGCGCGGGGTGACCGTGAGAAGGAAGGATGCCGTCTCGCCCGGGTTCAGCAGCGGGCTTTGCGGGTAGGCCGTGTACTCCCACCCCTGCCTTGCGTTGCCGACGCTGATTGCGAACCGCGACGCGCCGCACTCCGGCGAGTCCTTGTCCGCAATCGCGAACTCGTAAGACATCGTTGAGCCTGCTTCCGCCGACCTGGCACCGGGAGTGATTGAGACTTCCGGCTGGCGACGCGCGCAGAAGCCGTGAACCGGCTCGAGCATCACGCTCAACGCGGGCGAGTAGCTTGCGTTCGCGCGCTGAACCGGCGGGTCGCACGTTATTGCTAGCAGGTCGCCGCTCAGTTGCGAGACGTCGAAAAGCCATTCCAGCGCGCCAGGCGAGAACTCTTCCGCGGCTTCCCCGTTCACCTTGACCGTTTCGCGCGCAAACACGAAATCGTCGGGGCTCGCGCGCTCGATTGCCACGCGGAGCCGGTCCGGGTAGGATAGCGCGCTTTTTGAGGAGAACAGCATGCCTCGCATTCCGCCCTCCGCCTGCCCCGCTTCAAGGGGCACGGTTTCGCCTCCGGCGGTGTTGAACGCGACGAAGCCGGAAGCCGACGCGTTCCCGTAGCCTTCGCGCGAGCAGCGCGCGGTGAAGTTGTACACGCCCACCCCGAGCCTTGAGGAGCCGAGGGGCGCGAAATACGAGAATCCGTCCCATGAAAGGCTTATTTCGCCGGAAGCGAAATCCGGGGCGAACGCCGCGCAGCTCGCCCCATGGATTGGCTGCGCGGTTGCGGCGTCAAGGAGTTCCGCCCTCAACAGGATGGAATCCCTGGGCGCGCCCGAAAGCGGCACCCGTGCCGGTTCGGCGTAAATGCGGAGCGAGGCGGGACGGGCTTCTGACGGCCCCGGCTCCACGAAAACGGCTTGGGCTGCGTTCCCGTCCGCGCCGACCGGTTCGGGCTCGGGCGAAAAGGCGAAGGCGGCGTAAAGCACGTGGACGCCAGGCTTTTCCGGAACCCATGAAAGCGATTTTTCGACGCTCCCGTTCGCGAGCCAGAGCGCTTCCGAGGCGAGGACTCCCACCTCGCCAATTCCATATTCGGGCCCGATGCCCCCGTCATAAAAGCGGATTGCGGTTGCGCGTGCGGACGGCTCGCTTATTTGGCTGCCGGCGTTCGACGCCCGCACGGCTAGCATCGCGGGCACGCCGGTCAGCGGCGCCGCGCCGCCGGTCGAGTTCGCGGAAAGCCATTCAAGCCGCAGCGCCACTTCGCCAAACGAGTAGTCCGCGTGCCCTGGCTGCGCCATGCAAATGCCGGAGAGCGCGAGGAGGAATGCTGCGAGAAAGGCGGTCGCGGGAAACGCGCGCAGGCGCGCCCCGCCCTTCCTTGCCTTTTTCCAGGGCTTGGCCTGGCGCGGCTGCTTTGCGCCGCGCGCGGGTCCGGGCTTTTGCTGCCTTGCGTGCGCGTGGCCGGCCGAGGGCTTAGCGACCTGCGCCTGCAGTGGGAGCGCCTTTTGCCGATGGGGCTTCCCGAACCCGGTTCCGGGCGTTGCTTGCGCCGGGATTATCGCTTCGGCGAGCTCGTCAAACGGGTCGCGCTTTTGGCGCCCGAAGTAAGCCATGTATGCGAACGCCGCGGCGAACGCGAGCACCGCGAGCACCGCGACTGCGAGCACGACGTTTGCCGCGCCCTGCTGGATGGCTTGCTCTCCGGCCAGGGGCGCGGAAAGCCGGGCGAGCGACGCCCTGCCCTGCGGCACGAAGAAAGACGAAACGCCGGACCCGTTCCCGCAAGCGAGCGACGCGTTGCAGTTTCCGGATGGAAGCACGCGCGCGAAAGCCCCGTCCTGCCCGCTTTCAAACGCGATGACGGCCCAGGGCGCGCCCTCGCATTGCGCGCTCACGTTGCATTGCTGCGCGCCGGAACCCGCGATTTCGGTGACGCCGTAAACCGTTCCCGCGGGCGCGAGCGAAACGTTCGCCTCACGCGCGCCGGCAGGAATCGCCGCCTCGGACGCGGTGAAATACGCGGCTGCCCGCGTTCCGGGGGCGTTCACGAAAATCAGGACTGAAAACGGGCCGCTGAACGGGGGGTACGCGTTCAGCGAGGAATCGGGGCCGACGATTGCGGTTGTCGAGTAGCGCGCTTCGCCGCACCTGAACTCGGCGAGCGCCTGCGAGCCGGCAGGGACGGTCGCCTGCGGGCCGGGCGCAAGCAGGCTGATGCGGAGCAGCCCGCCGCCTTCCCCGGACGGAAACGACGGCGGCGCAAGGCAGGATGAGAGGGAAGCGAACGCCGCAACGAGCACGAGCGCAAAAAACGCCGGGCCTTTCGCTTTTGAACCCATGGATTTACACCTCCCTGTAAATGAAGAAGTCTGCGAGCTGCAAAAGCCTCCTGCTTGCCTCGTTGTTCGGCAGAACCATTATGCCTTCCTTCGCCTTCCCGACCATGTCCTTCGCCTTCCCCGCCGCGTAATCGATTGCCCCGGTTTCGCGGCAGATGGCGATCGCCTCCGCAATCTCCTTCTGGTCCTTCGTCCTCGCGAGAAGGATTTCGGAAAGCCTTTCCCTCTGCCTGCCGCTTGCGCGCGAAAGCGCGCGAATCGTGATGAGGGAGCGCTTCCCCTCGCTTATGTCGCCCCCTATCTCCTTGCCGTACTTCTCCTCCTTCCCGACGAGGTTCAGGACGTCGTCCTGAATCTGGAACGCGAGGCCGACCGCCATCCCGAAGTCCGAAAGCGCCTTCCCCTGCTCCGCGCTTGCTCCGCCGATGAGCGCGCCCACGCCGCAGGACGCGCTGATGAGCGCTCCCGTCTTCCCGGCAATCATTCCCATGTACTCGTCCTCGGAAATGTCGAGCCTGCTCTCCCGGTACCAGTTGAGCTCCACCGCCTGCCCCTCGAGAACGCGCATGAACGCGTTGTTGAGCACGCGCTGGACCTCCACGATTCGTTCGGGCGGGAGGCCGGAGTCGAGAATCTCCTGCCACACGTTCATGAAAAGCCCGTCGCCCGCGTTTATCGCGAGCGGGATTCCGTACTTCTTGTACATGCAGGGCTCGCCCCGCCTGACTTCCGAGCAGTCCTCGATATCGTCATGCAATAAACTAAAATTATGGAAAAGCTCTATCGCAGCGCCGATGCCGAGCACGCTCTTCCCTTTCCCGCCCACCGCCTCGCAGGAAAGCTTGCACATCACTGGGCGCAGCCTCTTGCCCCCGAGCGACAGGTGCTCCCAGATGATTCCGTAAACCTCCCAGGGCTTGCGCTCCTTTGGGATGGCGCGCGCCATCTCCTCGTCGAAAGCGGCTCCTTCGCGCTTAAGGTAATCCATTATGCTTTCCATCAGCGCCTCACCGGGCCGAGTTCTCCAGCGCCTCCCTGGCCTTTCCCACTCCGAGCGCCTCGACGAGCTTCCCGAGCCTCGGCCCCCGCTTCTTTCCCAGGAGCGCGGTATAAAGGGCCTCGAAAAGCTCGCCCGGCTTCACCTTGTCCGCGACCGCAACCGAGAAAACGAGGTTGTGGATTGCGAGCGCGTCCATCCCTTCTCCGAGCTGCGCTGCGAAGCTGCGCGCCGCGTTGCGCGCGGGGTTTTCCGGCGGCAGCTTTGTGGGGTTGAACGAGAAGGAATATTCGTCTGGGGCAAAGCCTTTCGCAACCCATTTCTCGATGTACGGGCGCAGGTACGCCGCGCCCCGGGGGTCGCCCGAGCGCTCGCCGACTTTCCCCCAGTCGCGGTAAAGCTGGTAATACATCAGCAAATCCGCGAAATTCGCGCCCCAATTCATCTTCCCGCCCGTCGCTATCCTGAATGCGACGTGCCTTTTCCTGTCCGCGCGCGACTCGTCGGAAACCGCCCCCGCGTCAAGCCTTGATGCGGACTGGAAGTCCTCGTAAACCGCCATCAGCTTTTCGCCGGTCGGGTCGATGTCCTTGTTTTCCTGAAGGTCGGGCTTGATGAGAAGGTAGGTTATCAGCTCGGGGGGCATGAGCTCGAGGAGGTCTGAAACGCCCATCCCGATTCCCTTTGACTTCGAGTACTTCTTTCCCCTGAATAAAATGAAGCCGAACTTGTAGCCGATTGGCGGCTCGCGCTTGAACATCTCCCTGAACACCGCCTGGCACGTGTCCCAGCTCCCGCCCCGCGTGTGGTGGTCCACCCCCGCACCCTCGGCCGACGTCCCGAACACCTCCATCCATGAAGGCCAGTGAAGCCTCCACGTGAGCTTGTACTCGTGGTCCGAAATCCTGTTCTTCCCTTTGAAGCCGCAGCCTTTCGTGTATTCCACGTCGCGGTCGCAAGCGTACTCGTACTCGCCCTCGGCGTGGGATGTCACGCGCGTTGTCGCGATTTTTCCGCACCCCTTGCACACGGGCATGATGGGGGACCACCAGTTTGGAAGCTCGCGGAGGGACGACTCGGCGACAACCCTTCTCGCCTCGGCCTCGTTCTCCAAGAAGAAGCGGGCGCGAGAGTCAAACTTGCCTTCCTTGTAGGTGTCGACAACTCGGATTATTTTCGGCTGCACGTTGAATTCCCCCATCACCTGCTTCGCTTCGTCAAGGAAGTGGTCGCCGAACGACCTGCTTTTCCCCACGGGGTCCGGGACGTCGCAAAGCGGTTTGCCGAGGTGGGGCTTGAGCTCGGCCTCGTATTGCATGAAGACGGACGGGATGGAGTCGAAAGCGTCGTAAATGTCCGCGATGAAGTAGAATTCGGCCCGCTCTCCGCGCTGCAGGAGGCTTGCGCGTATTGCGTTCGGGAACAGGAACTCGCAGAGCGTGCCCAAGTGGGTGGGGCCGCTCGTAGTGATGCCGCTCGTTATCATGAAAGGCGGTTTCGCCTGCCTGACGACCGATTCGGCCAACGTCTCCGACCAGTGCCTGCCCTTGAGCTCTCCCCCTCCAGAGTCCCCCATGATGGAAAACGTTTCTCAACCGTTCTTTAAAACACGAGCGGGAACCAATTTATAGCCCGGCAAACCGCAGCCGCTTCGTTTCATGACGTGGGAAATATTTTAACGGCTGGCGGAGAACCTATCCCGGGTGGTTTCATGCTCGAGCACGTGGAAAAGCACAAGACGGCGAGCGGCGCATCCCAGGAAATCGTCAGGCGCCACGTGAAGTCCTACTCGCCCGCGCCGCACATGCGGGACTACGAGGAGCTTTACAAGGGGTTCTCCTGGGGGGACATCGAGAATGAGTTCTCCTGGAAGAAGACGGGAAAAATAAACATCGCGCACGAGTGCGCCGACAGGCACTGCGATACTTGGCGCAAGAACAAGGTCGCGCTCTTTTTCGCCGACGATTCGGGCGTGCAGAAGTATACCTTCCAGGACTTGACGCGCGAATCCAACAGGTTCGCGAACGTGCTCCGCGAATGCGGGGTACAGAAAGGCGACCGTGTTTTCGTTTTCCTTCCCCGCTCGCCGGAGCTTTACATCGCGTTCCTTGGGATTGCGAAGGTGGGCGCGGTCGTGGGCCCGCTTTTCGAGGCGTTCATGATGGAAGCCATCCGCGACCGGCTGCAGGACTGCGGGGCAAAGCTGATTGTCACCAACCCGGAGCTCGAGAAGCGCGTGCCGTTCAGCGTGCTTCCGGAGCTCAAGACCGCCATACTGGTTGGCGCGAAGGACAGGAAGCTCGAGCACTTCGAGCGCTCGTGGGAGCACGAGATGTCCGAGGCCGCCGACAAGTTCAAGGTTGAGTGGATGGACCGGGAGGACCCCCTTGTCCTCCATTACACGAGCGGCTCCACGGGAAAGCCGAAGGGCGCGCTTCACGTGCACAACGCGATGATCGGCTACCTCGCGACCGCGAGGTACTCGCTTGACTTGCACGAGGAGGACACCTACTGGTGCACTGCGGACCCGGGCTGGGTGACCGGCACCAATTACGGGATATACGCCCCCTGGCTCCTCGGCGTCTCGAACGTCGTGCGCGGGGGAAGGTTTGACGCGGAGAAGTGGTACAAGACGATTGAGGACCTCAAGGTCACGGTGTGGTACAGCGCGCCGACCGCGTTCAGGATGCTCATGGCCGCGGGAGAGGAGAAGGCGAAAAGGCACGACTTGTCGTCATTAAGGCACGTCTACTCCGTTGGCGAGCCGCTCAACCCCGAGGTCGTGAAGTGGGGCCTCAACGCGTACGGCAGGACCATCATGGAGAACTGGTGGATGACCGAGTGCGGCATGCAGCTCATCTGCAACTACCCGTGCCTTTCGCTCAAGCTCGGCTCAATGGGCAGGCCTTTCCCTGGAACCGAGGCCGCGATTGTGACTGATTCCGGCGAGCGGCTGCCCCCCTACGAGATAGGGAACCTGGCCGTGAAAAAGGGCTGGCCGTCCATGATGAGGATGATTTGGGGGGACGAGAACAAGTTCAAGTCCTATTTCAGGGGAAAGGAGAACGAGTGGTACGTCTCGGGGGACTCGGCGTACATGGACGAGGAGGGGTACTTCTTTTTCGAGGGAAGGATTGACGACGTAATCAAGACGGGAGGGGAGCGGGTCGGGCCCTTCGAGGTCGAGAGCGCGCTCGTCGAGCACCCCGCGGTGGCAGAGGCGGGAGTGATTGGGAAGCCGGACGTGATGCGGGGAAGCATCATCAAGGCGTTCGTTTCGCTCAGGCCCGGCTTTCAGGAGTCCGAGGGCCTGAAGACCGAACTCATGGAGTTCGTCAAGACGAGGCTCGCCGCGCACGCGAAGCCGCGCGAAATCGAGTTCATGGACAAGCTCCCCAAGACGCGCAGCGGGAAAATCATGCGGAGAATCCTGCGCGCGAAAGAGCTCGGCCTGCCGGTCGGGGACACGTCAACGCTCGAGGACTGACGTCGTCTCCCGGTCCCTCCCCGCCTGTGCACCCTTTGCATCGCTTCGTGCGAAAGCGGGCAAATTTGTCAGCGCGGGCCGAATTGCCTTTTGGAAAGCTTATTAAGCACATTTCGGGAAAACCATGCGGGGCGAAAACATGATTGCGAGGGTGCCTACTGGCATTGACGACCTTGACCTTATTCTCGGCGGGGGGATTCCGCGCTCCTCAAACGTCCTCGTGAAGGGGCCTCCGGGAAGCTTCAAGACCATTTTCGGCCTCCAGATGCTTTACCGGAACGCGGTGAAAAACGGCACCCCGGGCCTGTACCTGTCGCTCAACCAGCCGGTCGGGGGCGTGAAGGAGCAGGCCGAGCAGTTCGGGTGGTCGTTTGACAAGACGCCCGTCCAGTTCGTCACTGTTGACACCACGACGGACGTGAACGTCGAGCGCACGGTTTTCGAGGCGATAAAGAAGATTGGGAAGGGAATCGTCGTCATCGACTCGCTCACGTCCTTCCTCAACAGGCCGCCGCTCACGCCAAGCGAGTACGTGGCGGACCCCCTCCTCGAGCCGATAAAAAGGCTTCCCGGCCTCAGCTTCTCGGACGAGGCCCTCGTGCGCGCGATGACGGCGCGCTTCCTCAGGCGGCTTACCGTCACGAGCGCCACCATCCTTTTCATCTACGAGAACCGCCCGGACAGCTCGGACGGCGTGTGCGAATACCTGTCGGACGGCATACTCAAGCTCTCGAAAATCGAGTCGTTGGGGAAGCGGACGCTTTGCGTGGAAAAGATGCGGTATACGGAGCATGACCTGCTGCCGCGCAACATCACGCTGAAGGAGAACGGCATATCGTTCGAGAGATAGGCGGCTTGGCTTCCGGCTTTTCGTCAAATCGTCTTTGGCATGATTACGCAGTGGTTTGGAATGGATTACGGTTACGCTCTCTTCCTGATTGCGGGCTTCGCGTTCATCGGCGCCGGCATGAAATACGTTGACGCCGCTTTCGACGAGGGGACGGTGGGCAAGAAAAGCGCCTACATTGTCGCCGCGCTGTGCGGGGTCCTGATGGGCGCGCTCATCGGCATGGACGCGTACGCCGCGATGGTGCTGCTGTCAATCATCCTCGGGGTGGCGGTAACCGGCAAGATTGACGCCCCGGCGTTCGTCGTTGGCGCGCTCGCCGCGCTCGCCATGCCCGCCCTCTTTTCAAGCCAGGTCACGCTTTACACGCTCCCGGTCGCGGTTCTCGTGCTCGGCGCGGTGATTGACGAGCTGGGCAACGACCTGGCGGACTCGGGGCGCGTGAAGAACGGCCTCTTCGCGCTGTTCTTCAGGTACCGCCTGACGATGGAGGTTTTCATGGCCGGCCTCGCGCTCGCGGGCTTTTTCCCGGTCGTTTACCTGCTTGCCCTCGTGTCCCTTGACGCGGGCTACCACGCGATGACTTATTATTCGGCCTCGCTTTCTGCCGCGCGCGCAAGGCAGGGGCGCGGCAATTAAATTCGCGGGCTGCAGAACTGTTACATGGAAAGGTTTGACGCCTTGGTCATTGGCGCCGGCGCGGCTGGCGCGGTTGCCGCGCTCAAGCTCTCGCGCGAGGGTTGCAGGACGCTTCTCATTGACAAGGCCGCGCGCGTCGGGGGGCATTCCGCGGGAAAGGTGGACATAACGCAGGACGCCGGCATCCGCGGCATAATCCTGGAGCTCGGGATTCCGAGGAAGCCTTTCGTTTCGCACTCGAACAAGTCGGAATGGAATTCGAGGAACTCTTCCTTTTTCCTCGAGTCCTCGGTCACCGACCTGTTCGTGGCGCGCGGCAGGCGGGAGGATTCGTTTGAGGCCCTTGTCTCCGGGAAGGCGGAGGACGCGGGGTGCGAGCTCCGCCTTTCAACGCAGGTGAAGATTCTTGAGCTCGGGGAAGGGGGTTTTTCCGCGCTCGAGCTCGCGTCCAACGGCTCGCGCGCGATGGTGAAAGCGGACTGCATAATCGCCGCGGACGGGACGCGGTCCGGCTTTGCCAAGTCGTGCTTCCCTTCCCTCGCAAAAGAGCGGGAGGTCGTCATCAGCGGGCATGGCATGCTTGCAAAAGGCCTTTGCCTCGACGGCTGCCCGACCCGGATATATTTTGACTCCGAACTCCTGCCCGGAGGCTATTTCTACATGGGAGCCTGCGGGAGGGAAGGGGAAGGCGTCGCAGCGGCAGTGGTTGACTCCGCGCTCGCGAGCGGCAGGGGCGCGAAATGGTTTTTCGACCGCTTCGCTGGAAAAAACAAGGCGGTGCGGACGGCGGTTTCGCGCGCGAAGGTGCGAGGCACTTTTTCCGGTTCGTGCTCCGCGGGAAGGATGCCTTCGCGCCATCACCGGAACGCGCTGTTTGCCGGGGATGCCGCGCGCCTGCTCGACCCGCTCCTCGGCTACGGGCTCAACCACGCAATCTTCTCGGGCTACCATGCCGCGCGCGCATGGGTGGAAAAGAGGTGGGAGGGAAGCGAGGCGGTCGCGCGCGAATACGAGGCCGCGCTTGCCGAAAAAGTGCTTCCCGAGCTCAATGACGGGGAGAGGGCGAAGCGCGTGTTCAACAGGCTGTCAAACCAGGACTTAGACATGCTCGTCGGCTTCCTCGACCAGGTGTCCGAGAAGGTGAAGCTCGACGAGTTTTTCGACAGCCCCTCGCGCTACCCGGCGGAGCTGCTCGGGACGCTCGCGTCCAGGCCCAAGTACGCGCTGCTTTTGCGGCACCTGCACCACCTGCTTTGACCTCACGCGCGCGAATCCCCGAGGATTCTCTGCGCGCACGCGCGGCCGCTCTCGATTGCCGCGTCAAGCGATGGAAGCCCCATGAAGTCGCCGACGAGGAAAACGTTTTGGGGTAGGCGCGCCTCAAGAAGTGCCTGATTCTTGAAGAATTCGGAGGATGCCAGGGGCAGGCCGTAATCCCAATAAACTATTTGTGTAGCAAGTGGCTTTCCTATGCCAACTTGCCGTGATGCTGCTGTAAGAACCTCATTTTCAGCCGGTCTGCCACCAGAATAGGGTATGAGCGAGGTGACGACGGATCCCAGTTCGCTTTCGGCCGTTTTCAAGGTGTTCTCGAAAACCGCCGCGACGGGCATGTTTTTCCCGCTAAACATTATTCCGAGTTTGTCCCCAAGCGGTTTTTCGCCGTAGGTTTGCAGCGACGCGGCGCAGCCGCAATACGCTATTTCCGCGTTTGCGAACGGGCTGCTTTTTCCCGCGCGGAGGAGGCTCGACGCGATGGGATATGGCAAGGCAAGCACGACCTTGTCCGACTCGCCAATTTTAAATACGTTTTTGGGGGTCTTGACCTCGACGGCCTTGCTCCCAGTGAACTGAATGGACGAGACCGGTTCCCTGAAATGGAATTGCGCCGCCTTCGCTTTCAGTTTCGCTTGCTCTGAAAGGCGGCTTAAACCGCTTCTTAAGGTAATGGATGGCGCTAAGAAGGAGCTGAAGGCGATTATCCCGTAGAAAGCGTCAATCTCGTGCGGGGAAGCGAACGCTATCGCGCGCAAAAAGGCCTCCGCGATCCATAAGCTCGCGCTACCCACGTTTTCCTTGTACCAGCAAAGAAAATCGCCGCTGCCCGTTGAGATGGCGGGTTGAGTCCTATCCTGCATCCCAGCTACGATGTTTGAGAAGTTGTCAAGTTCCCTGAACTCGGCTTCCGAAAACCCCGCCTCCTCGTTAAATTTCAGGCTCACCGTGCGCTTGCCGTCGCTTACCAGGAAACGCGAAAGGTCGAATTCACGCGTCTCGCCTTCAAGTCCCAGCTCTTTTACGAGTTCCTTGACATTCAGGTCTTCGCGAGAAAAAAACTGCGCCCCGACATCAATGCAATGTCCGCCGACTGCCAGTGATTTCAACCTGCCTCCGGCAGACGAATCGGACTCTATTACTTCAACTTCAAACTCGTTTTGGAGACGCGCCGCACAGCATAGGCCGGAGATTCCGGCGCCGATAATCAGCACTTTTCCCTGCGACCCCATAACGCTCACCAATGCAACCTATAAATGCACGCACGCATTTCTTATTCATGCTGGATTGTGACGTCCTGGTCATCGGGTGCGGGCCCGCGGGAGCATGCGCGGCGCGGGCTGCGGCTATGAGCGGCGCGAAAACGATAGTTGTTGAAAGAAACGCGGTCGTAGGGACGCCGGTCAGGTGCGCAGAAGGGGTTGGAGAGTACCTGCTAGGGCTTGCTCCATTCCGGATTCCAAAAGGGCTGCTGCGATGGCGCATAGAGGGGATGCGGTTTCGAGCCGAAAACCTAAAATTCGAGTTGAAGGGCGGCTTCTGGGAAGGGTACACTATTGACCGGGACCGGTTCGATCAGTGGCTTGCCCGCCTTTCCGAAGCTGAAGGCGCTAAGGTGCTGACCGGAACGACCATAATTTTTGCGGAGGACAAACTGGATGGCGTCAAAGCCGTTTCGCTATCCGGCGACGGGAAGGAAACGGATATCCGGGCAAAAAAGGTGGTTGTGGCGGATGGCGCGGATTCCAAGGCCTCGGAGTACTTGGGCTATGACTTGCGCAGACGAAACGTGGGCCACGTGTACGGCATGGAGTTGCGGGAAACGGAATTGGGCGAAAGCCGCTTCGAAACGATATTTTTCGGCGATTTTACCACCATAGGGTACGGATACATTTTTCCGAAAGGCAACGGAATCGCGAATGTCGGGGTGGGGGGAGAACTCTCGGAAGGCGAGGCAAAAAGAAAATTTTTTGAATTCGTTGAAATGCGGGAAGTGCGGGAAAAAATTTCTGGCGCGAAATTCGGTGTGGAGAAGGGCGGCCCTTGCCCGCTTGAGGGATATCCCCCTCCAGTCAAAGGCAACTCAATTCTTGTCGGCGACGCCGGAAATCAAAACTTCAAGCCCTTCATTGAAGGGGTTATCCCTGCGGTGATATGCGGGGACATAGCAGGGCGCGTTGCGGCCGAAAGCGCTGCCGGAAAAGCGGGATTGACTGACTTCAACGCGCGCGTGAAAGAGAAGCTTGGCGACTATTTCGCCGCATCGGAAGCAATTTACCGCGAAATGGCTGCCCTCTTCAGGTCCGAGTACCCGTCAAGGCACCTGCTTATCGCGGGGATTTCCTCGAACCTTATCAAACCCGATGAAATAAGCGAACTGGAGGAAAGCGAACCCGCGGAAATAAGGAAAACCATTCTTTCCCGGTTGGGTAGGTTAGACCAATAACGTTGACAGTATGAAGGACTCGTTAAAAAATGAAGCTGGCTTCCCGGGTTTGTAAAGCCCTTCCCCCGCGGTGTACACCACGAGATACGGCGCACCTTTGAACGTCTTGTCCATCTCGTCCCTGACTTTGTTTATTTCGCTCCCGAGGGCCTCGAGCCGTGCCGTGCACTCTACGCCCAACCCCAACACGGGTTTTTTGTCCTTCGGAATCATTTCTAGGTTCTCCTTCACGGCGCCAAGCATGCTGCTTCCCGAAGCCGAATAGACCTCGATGTCGTCTGTATCGAACTTGTAAGTGCAGACAACGTGGTGGCCGATGAAGAGCCCCATTACATGAGGGTAAATCATCCCGTCATGGCTGCTGACGAGCGGGTAATAGTATGTCCTGCGGTAAACGTACTCGTTTAGGTACCCCTCGGGCCAACCCAGAAGCTCGCATACCCTGTTCGTTGCGTTCTTGCCGTCAACGCGACCGAAAGAGCAGCCGTGGAGTCCAACGTGGCTTATCTTGAATTTCACGTTCGTTGGCTTGAGGCCAAAGGTCGCGTTTGTGACGAAGTCGGCATCGACCGCGATTGACATGGCTGCGGCAGCGTTCATGTGGACTTCGTGATTGAAGAACTGGTAATTGGAGAGCGACCGGTTGTTATCATAATTGGACGCGAAGAGTATTGTGCTGTCTGGCATGCGTTTTGAGAATTCATTGAAAAATTCCGTTTCCCTTCCCACGCCGTACTGCATAAAGGATCCGACTGTTTCGAGGAACAAAAGCGCGACTCTGCCGAACGGCATGCGCAAAATCCTTTTCCGGCCGAAGAAAGGCATTGGGGGAATGGTGCCATTTGAGACGTTCGCGAAGGTGAACTTCGTCTTCCGTTCGCCCCGGCAAGAAACTGCCCTTGCGCCATCTGCGCAGCGAGCAGCAGCGGCCCGCGGGTCGCGCTTCACGTTGAACCCGATTGAGGGAAGGGCTTCCACCTTATCGCCCGAAACGGCCGCGGCGAATGCACCCCGTGTAAAGCAGCCGTCGGGGGTCGTCGCGCCCGAGACTGTTCCACCAACCAATGGAACGTTTGGGGGCAGTTTTGAATGAAACCCTGCAAGAAGCCGTTCGAAGCCTCCGTTTTTCTCGTAGTGTATGGTAGCGAAAAGCAGGACAAATTTTGGCTCCGCCGATAACTTGGACAGCACCTTTTCTGCAACATCCATTCCGGCAATGAACGGATCCCAGTTTCTGGAAACCCCCACCGCGGCTTCAAGCATTCAAACACCTATCATGCGGGTTATGCTTCTGCGCGCGTTTTCCACCTCGACTTCAAGCAGGCCCTTGTTCGCGAGCGCCGGGATTATGACGATTAGCGCGACGTCCATCTGGTTTATTATGAAGAACATCGCTTCGTACTCCCCGAGCTCGAAGTACACCTTGTCTAGTCCCGTCCCCGCGAATTTCTCTATGATGTCGAAGAACTCGTTCATCGTGCTCTGGAGCGCGCTCCAGATACGCACGTCCTGGAGCTTGAATTTCGTTGGGTCGTACGTGCCCTGGAAGCCCTTGCGCGCGAGCATCGCGACCAGCACGTCGTCCTCCTTCAGCAAGTCGTCCAAAACCCCGAGTATTTCCGCGTCGCTGCCCTTCATCCGGTTCGCCCCGCCTACTCTTGCCCGCTCGCCCAATTAATACTTTGCTGGAATTGGCGGAAGAAAAAAAAGTTGGACGGGCCCGAGGGGAGTTTCTTTGCCCAGAGGAATAGTGGGGGTTTGGGCGGTGACGGACTAAGGGGGTGAAACCCCCTTGGGCTGTCAATTCGAACCCCTGACACGCGGATTAAGAGTCCGCTGCTCTGACCAAGCTGAGCTACGGGCCCGTGCGGGAAGATTATCCTATCAAGAAATATAAAGGGTGGTGGGAAAACGGTTCCCGTGAAACTCGTCGTCTTGAGGCTCGGCCACCGGAAGGCGCGCGACAAGAGGATTACGACGCACGTGTTCCTCGCCGGGCGCGCGCTCGGCGCGGACGCGGGCGTGCTCTGCGGCGAAAACGACGAGGCCGTGCTGAAAAGCGTTTCCGGGGTCGCGGGAAACTGGGGAGGGCGCTTCCCGGTGAAGCATTCGCCGAGTTACCGGAAGACGCTCTCCGGGCTGAAGAGGAGGGGATTCAGGGTCGCACACCTGACGATGTACGGCGAAAGGGTTGAGGCCGTGGCGCCGGCGATTCGGCGGAAGGCGCGCGGAAGGCTTTGCGTCGTCGTGGGGGCGGAAAAGGTGCCGGGCGACGTTTACCGGCTTTCCGACTGGAACGTGGCCGTGACCGGGCAGCCGCACAGCGAGGTGGCGGCGCTCGCAATCTTCTTGCACGAGCTTTTCGGCGGAAAGGAGCTCGCGAAGAAGTTCGCCGGGGCGCGGCTTTCCATCGTTCCGCAGGCGCGCGGGAAAAAGGTGCTGGCGGCAAAACCGCGCGGGAATCAAAAACGCATTTATAGTAGGAACGCGCAACTTTAGCTTAATGGCGACGTCAAGGAGAAGGAAGGCTGTTCGGCCTGCCAGCGGGAAAAAGGCGCGAATGCTTTCCGGAAGGAAGACGGCCGCGAGGAAGACGGCGAGGGCCGGGAAGCGGGTTTTGCGGAAGGCGAAGCCCCCTTTCAGGAAGCCCGGGCTTAAGGCGGCGCACGGGAAGCGGCTTGCCGACTCGCACGTGATGAACCTGTTTTTGGAGGTCGCCGGCGAAAAGGCGCTCCACGTCGCAGGAGAGCTTTGCACCCCGATGACGGACGAGGACCTCGCGGAAGCGGCGAAAACCAAGATTTCCGAGGTCAGGGCGGTCATGAACAAGCTGCACTCCGCGGGGCTTGCGACGTATTCCAGGGCGAGGAACGAGGACGGGTGGTACACTTACACGTGGAGCCTGTCGCTTGACCAGGCGAAGCGGCTGCTTGAGGAGCGCGGCGTCGTGAAGCGCGGGCCCTCGCCGGGAAGCGAGTGCGGCGAGTATTACGCGTGCCCCAACTGTTTCGCCCAAAGCGGGAAGAGGTTCGGGTTTGACAAGGCGTCGGAAAACGAGTTCCGGTGCCCGGAATGCTCCGAGATGCTGAAGTTCGTTGAAAAGAAAGGGTAGCTTTTCGCGCGCGAACGGCGCGATTTGGCGCCCCAAGGTTCCAAGAGGAGTTATAGCTCATTCTCTTAAGGCCGCGGAAAATGCGCGCAGGCGCGCTTCGCTTTATAAATCGCTATTGAGTAGTCTTACCCAGCTTTTGCCACTCCAATCTATAGCGGGGTAGCGCGGGGCGGCAATCTCCTCGCGCCCCAAGGGTAGCTTGGAGTGCCCGCTGGGCTCATAACCCAGAGATCGGTGGTTCAAATCCACTCCCCGCTATCAGTCCGTCCCTCATCTCAGCTTCAGCTTTTCCTCGGAAATCATTGAAAGGATTCTCGCGGAAACCGCGCTTTTCACGTCCGCCTTCTGTTTCGCGTCCACGAGGTAGCGCAGCCTTAGCTCGGCGCCGCCCGGAACGAGGGACGTGAAGACTTCGGGCTCGCCGGGAATGGAGTGGGATACGCCCATGGACTCGAGCTTCGAGCGCTGCTCCTTCGCGTTCCCGCCCATTTTTTTGGAGCCGAGCACCTCGTCGCACGCCTTGACCATTATTTCGCGCGCGAGAGGGAGGTCGGAGCACGCGGGAAGATGTAGCGTTACCTCGTCCCAGACGTGCTGGTCGCCTTTCCGGTGGACCGCGACCGGTTTCGTGAATGCGGTCGAGTTCGGGATGGAAACGAATTTTCCGGTCACGCCCGCCTGGCCTGGCTGGAATTCCCAGACTTTCGTGGAAAGGAGGTGCACTTCCGCGACTTCGCCGCACGCCCCGTCGGTTTCTATGGCGTCCCCGACCGAATAGAAGCGCCTCGAGGTTATGTAAAGCCACCCGGCGAGGGAGAGCAGGGGCGGGCTGAAAGCGATGGCGAAGGATATCAGGAGGAAGCCGGAAGCGATTATGATGGTGGCCGTGTCGCCGACGAAAACGAACACTATGCAGAGCGCGACGGCGGCCCACACCGCCATCGCCCACACCCTGTGCGCGGCCGGCCTGATTTCGGCCGGCTTGACCGCCAGGTCCACCGCCTTCGACGTGAATTCTATTGCCACCTTGCCGAGAAGCAGGAGGAGGAACGCCGTGAGTATGCGCGGGGAAACGCTGACGAAGAACGCGCCGGGGTCGAAGTCCTTTAGCGAAACCGAGCCGTAGAACGCGAGCAGGGCGAGCGCGAGCAGGGCCGCCAAGCCCCATTTCAGCTTTCCTGAAAGCGGGAAGGGCATGGGAAAGGTTTGCACGCCGATATTTATATGCTTGGGCGGAAAAAGAGGGTGCGTGAAAAAGCTTACTGCTGAAACACGGGAAGCGCTGAAGAAGCCGTTCGGAAGGCTCCTCGGAACCGGGGAGATGGTCCTTGAAGCCGGGCGCGCGAAGAAGGCGGGTAGGATGCTCGTGTCAATCGGCGACTCGTGCACGTTCGCGATGATTTCAAACGGCGTCAGCCCGGACATCGTCGTGTACGACGAGCTCTGCAGGAGGCTGCCGACCGGGGACGATGTGAGGCGCGCGCTTTCCGCTTTTGACGGGCAATACGTGCGCGTGAAAAACCCGGCCGGCCACATAACCGACGAGCTCCTTGCCGCCGTCGCCGCCGCGGTCGCCGATGGGAAGGGGAAGATTCTCGTTGACGGGGAAGAGGATTTGGCGGCGCTGCCCGCGATGATGGACGCGCCCGATGGCGCGATAGTGGTCTACGGGCAGCCGGAAGAGGGCGCGGTGCTCGTCGAAGTGGACAAGGCCGTGAAAGAAAAGGCGGCAAAAATCTTTTCGGAACTGGAGGAAGGGTAAGCCTTCCGCGCTCCGCCGGACCCTAATTCTTGGAGGCCGCGAATGAAAGCGCGCCGGCTGCGAGCAACAGGACGGCGAGCGGGCACGCGCCGGCTCCCGAAGGCGCCGGAGTTGGCGTCGCGGTCGCTGCCGGCGGAGGGGTGGGCGACGCGGCCGGGCTTGGAGTTGGGGTTTGCGAGCCTGATGGCGAAGGGGCCGGGGTCGCAACGACTCCCGGAGTTGGGGTGGCCGCTGTAGTGCAGTTGCCCATCTGGCTTGACGCGTTGAGGAGAAGCGACTCGGCCGAAACGAGGGACGAATACATCCCGGTCGTGGCGCACGCGGCCAGCTGGGCTGAGGCGTTCAGGAGAAGCGCTTCAGCCTCGTCTATTTGGCCCCGGGTTTGCGCCGGGCAGCATTGGGGCCTCGCCGCGCAGGACGCCTTCGCCGCCAAAAGCGCGGAATCCTGCCCGGATTTCTGGCTCAACAGCGCCTGCTCGCGCGCGCCCGTGAAATGCTGGACTGAAAACGGAATGGTTTCGACGTAAACGTTTCCTGGCGAGGCGTCGCTCCTGCCGGTGAGGCGCAGCATGTCCGAAGTGAAGGTTCCGTTCCCGGTGCCGCCAAGCGTTGTTTCAAGCGTGCCGGGGCATTGCATGGTCTGGCCGGCTGGCACGATGCACAGGTTCCCGATTTCCCTCCACGTGCCGGTCGAGTTGTCGAAAACGGAGTAGTCCACGTCGAGCAGCTGCGAAAGGGTGTTTTCCACTGCAACCGAGAACTGGGTTTTGCTCGGGCCCGGGGTCGTCGCGGCGCAGTTCGGGACGCTTGCCGTGGGAGAAGTGGACATGTGGGCCGGAAGGACCAGCTCTTCGGCGAGCGCCGAGGAGGCGAGAACTGCCAAGAACAATGCCAACGCTGCAAAACCGCGCATCAAGAACACCCTTGTGGATTGTTTTGCCCGCACGCTTAAAATTCGTTGCCTTGCGGGCTGGACGCGAGGCGCTCCAGGTAGATGCGGTAAACCTTTTCCACCGCCGCCTTGTCAATCCGCTTGCCGAAGCATTTGTGCGGGAGAAGCGCGCCTGAAAAGGTTTTCGGGATGTGGAGGAGTTCGTGGATGAGGACCTTGTCCTGCTCGCGAGCGGGAAGCGGGTCGAAATGCTCGGAAACGACCTCTATTATGTAGTACGCGCTGACGCCGAGAGCCTTCTGCCAGATTTTCGGGAGGTTCCAGATGCGCGCGTACGCGTTGGCCGTGGAGCCGGTGGAGCGCATGCAGATTATCCTGAACTGGTCCACGTGCCCGAGCCCGAGCACGCCGATGATGCGCTCCACCCTGCCTTGGACGTCCAGCGCGAAGTCGGCTTCCACGGAGCGGTTTTGCGCGCCGCGGTTTAAATTCCGAGCAGCGCACAGGCGTGGAAAAGCGCGCGCTCCCTTGCGACGCGCTCGCGGCCGAAAACCAGGAGGATGGCGTCCCCCTCGGCGAACGAAAACTGCCTGGAGAGGAGCGCGAGCTCGGACGCGTATTCGCGGTGCGTCGGCGCGTGGTATGGCGGTATTACCAGCCTGCCAGACTCGAAGCGGAGGATTATCGCCCCGCTCGCCCCACTCCTCACCATCTCGTCCCTGAGCGAAAGCGAGCTCGCGGGAAGCCTCACGCCGCGAAGCTGCGCCGCCGAGCCGTGCTCGCCGAAAGTGAGGCGGCTCGGGCGGACCTCGCATTCCTTCGGCATCCGCCCGCGCATGCCTGAAACGAACTCCCGCCCTTTCGCGGTCAGCTTTACGCCCATCGGCGCGCTGTCAACCAGGCCCTTCCGCGAAAGGCTTGAAAGCACGGTCCTCATCGTGCCCTCCCCGACGCCAAGATGCCTTGCGAGGCGCGCCCTCCCAACCCTTTTTTCCGCGAGAAGCAGTGCGCGCGCCGGGTCCTCTGGCGAAAACCTGGGCGCAGGCCCGAACTTTCCCCGGGGAAGCGAAACGCGCTGGATGAATCCGCGCACAAATAAGAAGTTGGATGAATCATCCAATTAAGCGTTTGGGTGGTCGGGATGGAAGGGAGGGTTGTCGCGCTCGCAATGGTTCTCGCGCTCGCTTCAGGGCTCGCGTGCGCGGGAAAGGTTGGGCTCGCGGTCGACTATGGGAACGGGACGCAGGAGTCGCGGTGCGTGGAATTCGGGGACGGCGCGAGCGCCGAGGACGTGCTCGCGTCCTCCGGGCTCCAGGTGGGAATCGCGGGTTTTGTGGGTTTCGGGGACGCGCTCTGCTCAATCGGGGACGTCGGGTGCCCTGCGACACCTGCTGACTGCTTTTGCTCCGGGAGCTGGTGGTCCTTCAGCTACACGAAAGGCGGCGCGTGGCAGTCCTCGAACGTCGGGATAGGGGAGGCAGAGGACAACGGGTACCGGATCGTGAGGGACGGGGAGATTGTGGGCTTCAAGTGGACGAACGCGTGGGGCGACGCGCCCTCGACCCCAAGCTTTTCCTCAATATGCCCGGCTGCTTCAGGCGCGCGCCGCAAGACGGGCTCCGCACCCATCCCGAAACTCTTGCTTGAAACGGGCGCTGGCGACGGCTGCGGAAACGTTTCTTTTGAGGTGAAAACCGACTCGGGAGCCGCCTCGCCTTTCGTGAGGGTGCGCGCGGTGAAAAGGGTTTACGGCCCCCTGACGTTCGGCAACGCCTACGAAACGTATTCCGACGCGGAAGGGCGCGCCTCGCTCGTCCTTCCCGAAGGCGAATACCTGCTTCAGGCAATCTCGCAATGGAACATACCGTACGAAAGCGAGCTCTTCGTCGAGCGGTGCGATGGGAATGACGGCGGCCAAGGCGGGGGAAAAGAAGACGCGAACGCAATGGAGGAAGTGGAAAACGGCGCCGGAAGCGCTACAGTGAAAAATGAGGCAGGCGAAAAGGCTTTTGCGGATGTTGCCGCAACGCTTGAAGGGCTCACTGGGTGGAGCGCGACGGAATGGATGAAAACGGGGTGGGAAGATGGGGGGAGCAGGAGGTGAAGCCGTGGGAAAAATGATGAGGAAGGCGGCAATCGTCGCGGCAGCGTCCTTTGCGGCAGCAGGCTCTTGCGCGCTTCTCAAGGCTGGCGGCGCTCCGCCAAACATCGAATCGCTGATGCCGTTCGCAATGAGCGCGGGAATGGCGCTCGGGCCGTTCTACGGGTTTTTGAACGCCCTGCTCGCCCGCGCGATGTTTGACGGCTACCAGTCCTGGGTCGGGTGGTGGACCATAGGCACGTCCATCAGTTACGGCCTCGTCGGGCTGGCCGCAGGACTCGCTGCAAGGCTCAGGAAGCAGTGGAGCCGCGCGCAGCTCGCGCTCCTTTCAGGCGCGCTCACAATCCTTTATGACGTGGTGACGATGCTCGCGTTCGGGGTTCCGTTCGGCATCCCGGTCCAGGTGCTGGTCGCGGGCCAGATACCGTTCACCATCGCGCACTTGGCTGGGAACGTCACCCTGTGCTTCGCGTTCGCGCCCTTCCTCCTGAAAAGCCTGAACGGGTATGTGGAAGGAATTGACGCGACAAGGGGCGCGGCAAAGCCGGCCGCGTGGGCGCCTCTCCAATCCGCGCAAAAAGAGGATTGAGGCGGCGGGAGCAAGCGGAAAGGAAGGCCGCCGCCCACCCCTCCCTTCCGCTATTATGCGTGTTTTTGATTGTGAATGCCGGTGTAAGTAAGTAATGCATGTAACTATAGTTACATAACAACTACTACACTAACACTACAAACTAACCTTGAAGGCAACCTCAAAACATTAGTGGAAGTACGGGGCCCGCCCCGCGCGCCTTTTTCGCAGGAAGGCGGGTAAAAGTTTAATTATCCGGTCCGGGATAACTGCTTATGCGCGCTCAAACCCTTGGTAAACTGAACTTTCGTGCGGCCAGGAACCTTGTCCCGGCGAGGGACCCGCGGTCAAGGAAGGGCCAGAACGGCCGCGTTCTCGTTGTCGGCGGGAGTAAGGAGTATTTCGGCTCGCCGGCGCTCGCCGGGCTTTCAGCCCTGCGCTCGGGCGCGGATTTGTGCTACGTTTTTGCGCCGCGGTTTTGCGCGCCGGTCATCGCCGGCTATTCCCCAGACCTGATAGTGTGGAGCTATCCCGACGACTATCTGAGGAGGGCGTCAGTTTCGCTGATTGAGGGGATGGAGAAGCACGTCGACGCGCTCGCAATCGGGAACGGTTTGACGAAGCAGGCCGAAGTGCTTGGCGCGGTGCGCGACGTGCTCGCGGTTTGGCAGAAGCCGGTGGTCGTTGACGCTGACGCGCTCATGCCCGGCCTCCGCTTCAAATCAAGGCACGTAGTGCTCACGCCGCATATGGTAGAGTTCGAGCGCCTCGGCGGGAGCAGGCCAAGCCACGACGTCCCGGGCCGCGCGAAGCAGGTCGCCGCGCTCGCCGAATCGCTTGGCGCGACCGTCCTGCTGAAAGGCGTTGAGGACATCGCTTCGGACGGGAAGAGGACGGTGCTCGCAAGCACGGGCAACGCGGGGATGACTGCGGGCGGGACGGGGGACACGCTCACAGGGGTTTGCGCCGCGCTCCTCGCGCAGAGGGTGAAGCCGCTTGAGGCGGCCGCGCTCGCGGCATTCGTCAACGGCTACGCCGGGGACTGCGCGTTCAAGCGCCTCGGGTACTCCCTTGTCGCAAGCGACATAGTGAGCGAGCTCCCGCACGCATTCAAGGACCTGCGCGGCGCGGATTAGCCATCGGCGTCGTTACGCGCGCATTTCGGCCTTGTCCTTTCTCCCGATTATCAGTATCGGGCGCCTTGCGGCGAAGATGCCGCTCGCGACGACCCCGGGAAGGCACTGCAGATCGCGCTCGAGCTCCCGGGGGTCGCCGACCCTCCTGAACGTCGCGTCCAGAATATAGTTTCCGTTGTCGGTCACCACCGGGCCGAGCTTGCCCCCGCCCCGCCTGAATTCGGCCTTCGCGTCCCAATCCCTCTCAATCGCGCGCGCAACGTGCGCGCCAGCGAACGGGAGCACTTCGACAGGGACCGGGAAACCGTCAAGGCTTTTCCTCAGCTTCGACTCGTCCACGATGCAGACGAATTTTTTTGCGGCGTACGCGACCACCTTTTCGCGCGCGTGGCAGCCTCCCCCGCCCTTCACGAGATTCAGGTTCGGGTCGACCGCGTCCGCGCCGTCCACCGCCAAACCAAGCGACTTCACCTCGTCAAGCGCGCAGGTCGATAACCCCGCCTTGAGGGCGAGGACGCGCGAGTCCTCCGAGGTCGGCACGCACGCGAGCTTCCACTTCCTCGCCTTGGCGCGCGCGCCCAGCAGGCGGATGAATTCCGCGGCGGTGCTTCCGCTTCCGAGGCCCACGCCCATCCCGTCCTTCACGAATTCGAGCGCCGCTTTCGCGGCGCGGGTTTTCCCGTCCGCCATGTCCCGGTTGTGCCCAAGGGATGATTTTAAACATGCGCTCGCCTAAGCCTTCCAGCCGCCAAAGTTTTGCGCGCAGGTGTTGGAACATGGCCGGAAAGGAGCTCGCAGTCATCACCGCTTTCGGGAAGGACAGGACGGGCCTCGTCGCCGGGGTGAGCCGCGTCCTCGCGGAGAACGGCGTCAACATCGAGGACTTGAGCCAGACCATAATGCAGGACATGTTCGCGATGATGATTCTCGTGGACATCGGGAAGTCGAGCCGAAGTTTCGACGAGCTGCAGGAAATGCTTTCAAGGGAGGGGGGAAGGCTCGGCCTCGAGGTCCGCATAATGCACAAGGACATTTTCGAGCGCATGCACAGGGTGTAGGGAATGCTGTTTTCGCCTGAAGAAATCCTTGAAACGATAAGCATGATAGGCAAGGAGAACTTCGACATCCGGGCGGTCACGCTCGGGATAAGCCTGCACGACTGCGCGAGCCCAAGCGAAAAAGAAACTTGTGAAAACGTTTACCGAAAAATCTGCGCGTGCGCGGGCCGCATGGTCCCGGAAGCCGAAAAGCTTGAACGGAAATACGGAATCCCGATAATCAACAAGCGCGTTTCGGTCACCCCGATCTCGACGGTAATCGCCCCGTGCGTCCGCGGGCTTGACGCCGGGCGGGGGGAAAATGCGGCCGTTGAAGTCGCGAAGGCGCTCGACCGGGCCGCGCGCGACAACGGGATAGACCTCGTCGGCGGATATTCGGCCCTCGTGCACGGAGGCATCGGCCGCTCGGACGCGGTTCTCGCGGGCTCGCTTCCGCGCGCGCTTTCCGAAACGGAGCGCGTGTGCGGCTCGCTGAACGTGGCCACCACACAAAGCGGCGTCAACCTGGACGCGGTGTCGCTTGCTGCGAGGCAGGTGAAAATGCTCGCCGAGGCGACGGGAAAGGACAAGGGCTTCGGCGCGGCCAAGTTCGTGGTCCTGTGCAACGCGCCCGGCGACATCCCTTTCATGGCAGGGGCGTTCCACGGCTACGGCTGCGGCGAGGCCGCAGTCAACGTCGGCGTCTCCGGGCCCGGGACCGTGAAGGCGGCGGTTTCGGCGCTGCCCCCGGGCGCTGACGCGGCGGAAGTCGCGGAAGCGGTGAAGCGCGCAGCCTTCAAGATTACGCGCGCCGGCGAGCTCGTCGGCCGAGAGCTCGCGAAAAATTTGGGCGTGCCTTTCGGCTCGGTCGACCTCTCGCTCGCCCCCACGACGAAGACCGCGGACTCGGTCGCCGAGGTTCTCGAGGAAATAGGGCTCACGCGCGCGGGAGCGCCGGGAAGCACGGCCGCCCTCTACCTTCTCACGAACGCGATGAAGTCCGGCGGCGCGATGGCGACGAGGCGCGCGGGCGGGTATTCCGGCGCGTTCATCCCGGTGAGCGAGGACGCGAGAATGAACGACGCGGTGGAATCCGGCGCGATGACGCTGCCGAAGCTTGAGGCAATGACGTCGGTCTGCTCGGTCGGCCTCGACATGATAGCAATCCCGGGCGCAACCCCATGGGAGGCAATCGCGGCTATCGTCGCGGACGAGATGGCAATCGGCGTCGCGAACAACAAGTGCACCGGGGCGCGGCTGATTCCGGTTCCGGGCGGGAAAGCCGGCGAAACCGTCGATTTCGGGGGCCTTTTCGGCAAGGCGACAATCATCGGCGTGGGAAGTGAAAGCGGCGCGAGGTTCGTTTCGCGCGGCGGAAGGATGCCGGCGCCAATCCACAGCATGAGGAACTAGCGCGGCCGCCGGGCTGCAGTTGCGCGGCCGCCCGCTCCCTTTTTCTTTTCGCGCGCGCCAAACAATCGCATGCGCGCCACGCTCATTGACGCGGACTACATCACGCGCAAGGGGAAGGCCGTAATCCGCCTGCTCCTGAAGCGGGGCAGGTTCACCCGCGCGTATTTCCCGGGTTTCGAGCCCTATTTTTACGTGAGCCCGCGGCCGGGCTCAAGCGCAGAGGAAACGAGGGCCGGAGCGCTTTCCCTTCGCGCGCAAGCAGGAAGCGAAACCGCTTCCCCGGTGCGCGCGGACCTCGTAGAAAAGCTCGTTTTCGGGGAGAAAAGGGTGCTCGTCCGCGTTTTCTGCATGCACCCCGGGCACGTGCGCGCGCTCCGCGAGAAGGCGCGCTCCCTCGGCGAGGTGTTCGAGGCGGACATAGTGTTCGCGCGCCGCTTCCTAATAGACAACGGCCTCTCGCCGTTCCAGTTCATCGATTTGGGGCATGACGGCAAGAGCGGAAAGGAGTTCGGTAGCGTCGTCCCCGACGGCTTCAACGACGGCCTGAAGCTGCGTACGCTCGCTTTCGACATAGAGGTTTACAATCCGCGCGGCGTTCCAAGGCCGGACAAGGACCCCATCATAATGCTCAGCTACGCGGACGAGGAAAGCGGGGTCATCACTTACAAGCCCGTCGGCCTTCCGTTCGTGAAAGCCGTCCGGAGCGAGTCAGAGGTCATCGAATCGTTCTGCAGGCTCGTGAAGGAAAAGGACGTCGAGCTCCTCGTGGGCTACAACGACGTCGAGTTCGACTTGCCTTACCTTCGCGACCGCGCGAAGGCCTTGGGAGCAGGCTTCAGCCTCGGGCGCGACGGCAGCTCGGGCTTCAGCTCGCAGCAGCGCGGCCTTTTCAAGCACGCGAAAATCAAGGGCAGGATTCACATCGACCTTTACGCGGTCGCAAAGTTTTTGGGCCTCATCGGCGCGCTCAAGACGAAGCGCATAACCCTTGCCGACGTGTACGCCGAGCTTTTCGGCGAGGAGAAGAAGAAAGTGGACAAGATGGGGATTTGGGGCATGTGGGACGGCCCGCAGGAGGAGCTGAAGGCGCTCGCCGAGTACTCGCTTGACGACGCGCTCGCCGAAAAGAAGGTCGCGGACAAGGTCCTGCCGCTTGAGATGGAGCTCGCGAAACTCGTGGGCGCCTCGCTTCCCGACGTTTGCGGCGCAACCACCGGGCAGCTCGTGGAGATGCTCATGTGGCGCGAGGCGCACCGCCAGAACCGCGTCGTCCCGAACAAGCCCGGGGACGAGGAGGCCGCGAGGCGCGCCGCGTCCCCGGTGCAGGGGGCGTTCGTCAAGCTTCCGGAGGCCGGCATTTACGAGGACCTCGCGGTCCTCGACTTCCGCGGCATGTACCCCTCCATCATCATCTCGCACAACATAGACATGGACACGCTCGGCTGCAAGTGCTGCCCCGGCGAGGCGGCGAGCGTCTCCCCGCTCGGCCACAGGTTCTGCAGCAAGGCGAAGGGCCTCGTGCCCTCGGTCCTCGAGAGGCTCATAGACGAGCGCGACCGGCTGAAAAAGCGGATGAAGGCGCTTGACCCGGATTCGCAGGAATATGGCGCCATATTCGCGCGCTCGCAGGCCCTGAAAATCATTTCAAATTCCTTCTACGGTTTCCTCCTCTACCCCCGCTCGCGCTGGTATTCGCGGCCTTGCGGCGAGTCCGTGACCGCCTACGGGAGGCATTACATCCAGGAAACAATGCGGAAGGCCGAGGAGGCGGGCTTCAAGGTGCTTTACGGGGACACGGACTCGGTAATACTGCAGCTTAACGGAAGGCCGCGCGCGGACGCCCTCGCATTCATGAAGTCCGTGAACGCCTCGCTTCCGGGGAGGATGGAGCTGGAGCTCGAGTCGTTCTACGTCCGCGGCGTGTTCGTTGGAAAGAAGGCGCAGTCCGCCAAGGCCGCGGAGGTGGGCGCGAAAAAGAAGTATGCGCTCATCGACGACGCGGGCCGCGTGAAGATTCGCGGCTTCGAGCTCGTGCGAAGGGACTGGTCGAGGATAGCGCGGAAAACGCAGCGCCGCGTGCTCGAGGCCATCCTCAAGGAAGGCAGCAAGGAGAAGGCGGCGGCAATCGTGCGCGAGGTCATCGCCGATCTTAAGGAGGGAAGGGTCCCCTTGGAGGAATGCGTGATTTACACGCAGGTCAGGAAGCGGCTCGACAACTACGCGGTGAAGTCGCCAGAGGTCGCGGCGGCACTCAAGGCGAAGGCCGCCGGAATTCAGGTTGAAGTCGGGACGATGGTCGGCTACGTGATAACGCGGAAAGGGAAAACGATTTCCGACAAGGCCGAGCCCGCGGAGAGCGCGAAGGACTACGACCCGAACTACTACATAGAGAACCAGGTCCTCCCCTCGGTCATGAAGATAATGAAGGAGCTCGGGTACGACGAAAGCGACCTGAAGATGGAAGGCAAGCAGTCCGCCCTGGGCGAATGGTAGCGAGGACGCGCGCTTTCCCGCCCAAGGTATCCACCTCCGGCGCGCGGGCAACCCTTTTTATTCCGCCCGCGCATTCTACTACCGATGGCGGTAAAAGCGGTATTCCTCGACATTGACGACACGCTGTTCCCGTCCAAGGCTTTCGCCGCGCGCGCAAGGCGCGCCGCGGTCAGGGCGATGGTTCGGGAAGGTGCCGGCATTCCGGAAAAGCGGCTTTGCTCCGAGCTCGAGCGCGCGGTCAGGGAGTTCGGCTCAAATTACCCCGGGCACTTCAACAAGGTGCTGAGGAAGCTCAAGGTGCGCGGCTGGGCGCGCTACTCGGCCGCCGGAATCCGCGCCTACCACGACGAAAAAGACCGGATGAGGCTTTTCCCCGGCGCCAGGCGGGCGCTCCTCAAGCTGAAGAGGTCCGGCGTCAGGCTTTTCGTCGCGTCCGAAGGCGTGCCGGTCAAGCAGTGGGACAAGCTGATTCGCCTCGGCGTCTCCGAGCTTTTCGACTCGGTCCTCGTTTCAAGGAAGAAAAGCGAGCCGTTCTTCAGGCGCGCCCTCTCGAAAGCCAGGGTTTCCGCCCGCGAGGCGGTGATGGTCGGCGACAAGCTCGAGAAGGACGCGAAGCCCGCGCTGAAGGCAGGGATGGGCGCGGTCCTGGTATGCAAAAACAGGCCTCCCGCTCGCGAAAGGGAGAAAAACCTGTTTTTCGCAAAAAGCGTTGCCGACCTGCCGGGCATAATCAGCAAAATCGGCTGACGACGCGGTCGCTTGCGGGTTAACAGATGGCTTCCTCAGGAAAAATCGAGTGCTACGAAAAGGCCGGAGCAATCGCCGGCGCCGCCCTGAAGGAGGGCCTGGCCGCGGCGAAGCCGGGCGTGCGGCTCCTCGAGCTCGCGCAAAAAATCGAGCGCATGATAGCAGAGCAAGGCGGCAAGCCCGCGTTCCCCGTCAACCTCTCCATTAACGAGGCCGCCGCCCACCAGACGCCCTCGGTTTCCGACGAAACCGTGATAGGCGAAAAGGACATCCTGAAGGTTGACGTGGGCGTGCAGGTCAACGGCTTCGTGGGCGACACCGCGGCGACGACGGACTTTTCCGGGGAGCGCGCGGCGCTCGTGGAGGCAAGCGAGAAGGCGCTCGACGACGCAATCTGCTGCGTCAAGGCCGGGGCGAAAACCGGCGACATCGGGAAGGCGATAGGGAGCGCAATCGCTTCATGCGGCTTCAGGCCGATAGAAAACCTCACGGGCCACTCGCTCGGGCAATACGATTTGCACGCGGGAATCGAAATCCCGAACGTGGAAACAAGGTACTCTTTCACCCTCAGGGAAGGCGACGTGATGGCAATAGAGCCGTTCGCGACCGACGGCATGGGAAGGGTCGTTGAAGGCACGTCCACCGAAATCTTTTCGCTCACGGACGTGAAGCCGGTCCGCCAAAGGGAAGCGCGCCGCATGCTCGCCCTCATAGAAGGCAGCTACAAGACCCTCCCGTTCGCGGAGAGGTGGCTTTACCCCGCCTTCAAGTCAAGGCTGCTCGTCGACTCCTCGCTCCGCGAGCTCGTCCGCTCGGACTGCCTGCGCCCGTATCCGATACTGAAGGAAGCGAGGAAGGGAATGGTCTCGCAGGCCGAGGCCACCGTAATAGTGGAAAAGGACTCGTGCAGGGTCACGACGCGAAGGTGAGGCGGGCTCGGAGGGATTCGAACCCCCAACCGCCTGGTCCGAAGCCAGGCGCGCTGTCCAGGTTGCGCCACGAGCCCGCAGCCGTAACTTGGGCGGCCAAGCTAATTAAATGCGTCCAAGCCCGGGCTCCGGCTCACGCCGCGAGAAACAAAAAAGGAGGAAAAAAAGGAAAGGAGTCGCGGTTGCCAGTAAGGCCGCCGAATCCAGCCTAATCCATGTCCATTCCGCCGCCCATTCCGCCCATGCCTCCCGGGCCTCCGGGCGGCATCGGCGGGCTCTTCCCCTTCGACGAAATCATGTCGTCTATGCGGAGAAGCATTTCGGCGGCCTCGGACGCGGACGCAATCGCCTGCCTCTTCACCTTGGCGGGCTCGATTACCCCGAGCTGGTTCATGTCGTCAATCTTTCCCCCGTAGACGTTGACCCCGCTCGACGCGTTCTCCTTCGCCTTGTGCTTGTTCCTGAGCGCGACGAGGGCGTCAATCGCGTCCATTCCCGCGCTTTCCGCCAGGGTCTTGGGCACGGATTCAAGCGCGTCCGCGAAAGCCTGCACCGCGAGCTGCTCCCTCCCGCCGACGTCCACCGCGTACTTGCGCAGTTGCGTGGCAAGCTGCATTTCAGCCGAGCCGCCCCCGGTCACGTACCTGCCCTCCTCTATCGCCGAGCTCACCGCGCCAATCGCGTCCACTATCGCGCGCTCCCCCTCGCTGACCACGTGCTCGGTGCTCGCGCGCACGAAGATGGTGACGCTTTTCGGGTCCTTGCAGTTCTCTATGAAGACCATCTGCTCCCCGGCAACCTTGCGCTCCTCCACGGTTCCGGCGAATCCGAGGTCCTTCTCGCTTATGTCGTCAAGCGAGGTGGCAATCTTCGCCCCGGTCGCCCTCGCGAGCTTGTCGACGTCCGACTTCTTCACGCGCCTGACCGCGGCAATCCCCTTCTTCGAGAGGGAGTGCTGCGCCATGTCGTCAATCCCCTTCTGGACGAACACCACGTTC
>JAQTMQ010000013.1 GCA_028714235.1 Candidatus Iainarchaeum sp.
ATGTAAAGCCCGATGGCCATTCCCTCGCCCGGGCCGCCGGAAACGCTTTCCACGTCCAGCTGGGACACGCTCGCGCCCAGGCCCAAAACCCCTGCGCCGAGGGCCGACGCCGTTGCCGAAACGTTGTCGATGCCCACGCCCAAGTAAGAATTGTTTTCGCCCAATTCGTAGAGCCCGAACGAAATGCCGTCCTCCCCGCTCCCGTTCGAGGAAACGTTCATCACCGAAACGTTGCGGAAAGAGTTGTTCACGCTTGCGCCGAAGAAAGGATTCACGTCGTTGACGCGGTTGTCGCCCCGCCTCACCAGCCTTTCGAGCCCTTCCTTGAACTGTTCCGTGCGCCCTCCGTCGTCCATGCGCGTGGGCCCCCACGGGCCCCCGAACAACCAGATTCCGGACGCAATCCCGCATGCCTCCTGCGACGCGCGCACGTTGCCCACGGAAACGTTTTCAAACGTGCTGTTCGCGAAGCTTCCCACAATCCCGCAGGCGGCTCCCCCCTCAACGTCCGAAACGGATACGTCTTCCAAGGTAGCGTTCAAGGCCCAAAAGCCGATTATCCCCAAAGCGGCGCTGTCATCGCTTAGGGAAGCGTTGCCCACGTTCCCCATGGTCACGTTTCTCAGGACCGCGCCCCCGTCACTCACAAAAACCGCCATCCCGTACGCCAATCCCGACCCGTTGATTTCGAGGTCGCCGAAGGTAAGGTTTTCGACGATGCAGGCCGGGATGGGCGCGAAAACCGCCAGGCCCACGGCCTCGGCGTCCTCGCCAGTGCACGCCATGTCGCCGATGGCCGAATTGGTGACTTCCCCTTGCACCCCTTCCAAGAGAAGACCCGCGACCAGCCCGTTCGCCCGGATTCCCCCGATTGAAGAGTCGTCCAGGACAACGCCGGCGGAGTCCGCAAGATAAAACCCGTAAGCGCCCTCATCCGGGCCGCCCACGCCGCCCACGCTTTCCACCCTGAAATCGGAGATTACGGCGTCCTCCAGGTATGCGCCTAAAAGCGCGGCCCCCTGCTCGAAGCCGGCCACCGCTTCCACGTCAATGCCAGAAAACCGCGAGCCGGACGTCAATTCGATGTACGCGCCGAACGCGTAGTCCCCGGTTGAAGTCACGTTCTCAATCGCGACCCCGTCAAGCGACACGGATTCCGACGTGTTCACGTAAATGCCGTGCGCCGTCCCCCCGGCGGTCACGTTCCCGATTTCCGCGCCAACGACGCTCGGCATCTCGGAGCCGGCGAAAAACAGCCCCGCGGCCACGTCCAAGGCGCTTTCGACGTTGCCCACCCGGATTCCCCTGTAACTCGTGTTCACCGGGGTGCTGACAATCTCCATCTCGCCCATCCCGATGCTCAGGTTTTGCGACCAGACGTTACCGACGACGATGCCGTCAAACGTGTTGTTCCCCCCGTTGCTCCCGACCCCGCCAGCGTAGGACGCGTTCGAGGCGGTCGAAACATCGCCCACCGTGACGAGCTCGTAAGAATTCCTGTCGCCCGCGTTCCCGACCCCGAGCGCCATGTAGTCCGTGCTGTTCACGTTCCCGACCGTCACGTTGTAGTACGAGTTGTCCGAGCCCGAGCCCCCGAACCAGCCGGAAACCGTGCCCACCGCGATGACGAGGTCGTAGCCCTTCACGTCTCCTATCGTGACGTTCTCGAAATCGTTTCCCGAGCCGTCCCAGTTCCCGAGGCCGTAAGCGTCGTCCGTCCCGGCCGCGACCGCGCCCGCATTGACGTTATGGTACGCGCCGCGGGCGTTCGAGTCCGTCAAGACCGCGTAGCCGTCCTCCGCGCCAGTCACGTTCCCGAAAGTCACGCCGTCAAAAGTGCAGTCCTCGGAATCGTAGTCGCAGATTCCAGCCGCCTCGTCGCCGGCCTCGATGCCTTCCGCCGTAATACCGCTGAAGCTCGCGTTCGTCGCGCCATCCGTGTACAAAGCGAAAGCCACGTCCGAGGCCGACAAATTCCCGATTTCAAGATTGCTGTAGGTGTTGTTGTCCCCGTTGTCCTCAACGCCGAAGCAGTCCGACGAGTCGTCCGTCAGGTTTGAGGTGAGGTTCCCCATGCTTATGCCGGCGAAGCTGGAGCCGTTCCCCTGCGCCCAGATTCCCCAAGCGTCATCCAACGCTGCGGTTACGTCCCCGACCGTGACGTTGGAAACTTCCACCCCGCTCACGAAGCCCACGTAGATTCCCGCGAAAGTCAGGTTCTGGAGGGTGAGGTTTTCCACGCTTGAGTCGCCGGCGCTGATGTTAACGCCCGCGGCATTCGCGTTCATGCTGTTGACTATTACGCCGTCGCGCGATTCGCCCACGACCTCAATCGCCTTGTTTACGTTCACCTCTTCGTAGTAGGTCCCGTTGCAGATGAAAACCGTGTCGCCCGCGGATGCGGCGGCAATCGCCGCTGCAATCGTCGCGTAGTTGCCGTCCCCGGAAACGCATGCCGGGGAAGTCGCGTTGACGACGTGCGTCTCGCTTTCCGCGCCAGGATTGAACCCGGCGAACGCCAAACCCGCAAACATCAACGCAACCAATAAAGCAAAAGCCCTTCTTCGCGGCACCATCACGTCACGCTCCACCGTTAAAGCTTTCGGGGCGTGCTTTTTAAATTTTGCCCCATTCCCCCCAGCAGCCCGGAGGCGCGCGTGAAACATTTTAAGCGGCAACCGCGAAACCTACGCATGGCGAGCAGAATCTCGGTAGTGATTCCCGCGCTCAACGAGGAAGCCACAATCAGGGAGGTCATCGCGATCGCTAGGCACGGGGACAGGAAGCGCGAGGTCATAGTCGTTGACGACAACTCGTCGGACAATACGGCGAAGTTCGCCAAAGCAGCTGGCGCGAAAGTGATTGAGAGCGCGATACTCGGGAAAGGCAAGTCGATGCAGGAAGGCCTTTCGGCCGCGAAGGGGGACATCGTCGTATTCCTTGACGCGGATTTGAGGGGGCTCAACCCGGACGTGGTTTCCCTCGTGACCCGGCCGATTGTTGGCGGGGAATGCGATTTCGTGAAGGCGCGCTACGCGCGCGAATCCGGGAGGGTGACCGAAATCCTCGCCAAGCCCCTGCTCAAGATGCTTTTCCCGGGCATGAAGCGCTTCGAGCAGCCTCTGGGCGGCGTGATTGCCGGAAGGCGCGAGCTGCTCGTGAAGCTTGACTTCGAGAACGACTACGGCGTTGACATCGGCATCCTGATTGACGTCATAAATTTGGGAGCCCGGACGATGGAGGTGGACATCGGGGAAATCCGGCACAAGATGAAGCCGCTGAACCATCTCGGGAAAATGTCGGGCGAAGTCGCTTCCGCCATCTTCAAGCGCGCGAACATGACCGGCAGGTTCGTCAGGGAGGGAATCGAAGGCGAGCTGGGCCTCATGACGAGCATGCTGATGAAGACGCCCGGGCTTGCCATGCCTCCCGGAAAGGCGGCGTTCCTGGACATGGACGGCACGCTGGTCGAAGGCAGGTTCATCCTCTGCGCGGCGGAAAAATGCGGGGCGCGGGAGCAGGCGCTCCGAATCATTTTTGACGGCGTCAAGGAGCCTTACATGAAGGCAAACGAGCTTGCGGGAATGCTTTCGGGCATGAAGAAGCGGACGCTTGAGGCGATTGCGGACTCGATGCCCTTGTCGCGGAACGCCCGCTCGCTCTGCCGGCAGCTGAAGCGGATGGGGTATTCCACGGTAATCCTGACGGACAGCTACTCGTTCGTCGCCGAGAGCGTTAAGCGCAAGGTCGGCGCGGACGCGGTGATATCCAACTCCCTCGGCTTCAGCCACGGCGCGTGCAACGGCAAATTCGGCCTCAACCCCGCATTCCTCCCGGTTGAGCACGGCTGCCGCGAGCACGCCGTCTGCAAGCTGAACGCGGCGATGCGCTTCTGCTCCGAATACTCGATTCCCAGGGAAGAAACCATCGCGATTGGCGACAGCGGCAACGACGCCTGCATCCTGCGCTGGGCGGGCGAAAGCGTCGCTTTCTGCAGCACGGACGCGTCCGTCAAGCAGGCGGCGAAGCACTCGATTGGCGAGCGCAACTTCGCGGAAGTCATCTCGCTCCTCGGCGGCAAGGCGTAAAAAAAAAGGGGATGGCGCCCGGGAAAAGGGTTAGATGGGCCGTCTGAGATTTGAACTCAGGACCTCCCGATTATCAGTCGGGCGCTCCAACCAGGCTAAGCTAACGGCCCTTAAAAAGAGCTTGTTTCTTTAAGCGGGAAGAGGTTTTAAGGTTTTTGCTGCATGACGCCTCAAGCCAGGCGAGGTATGCCCTGCTGCCGCGCGCGATTCTTATCGCGATTATTTCGGGCACCTCGTAGGAATGCAGGCGCCTTGCCTCCCGCTCAAGCGCGGGATAGCGTTTTTCGGTCGTTTTCGCAATCATCAGGCACTCGGTCGCGCGGCAGAGCTTTTTCTTCCAGATGTAAGCGGATTTCATTTTGGGGAGCACGCTTGCGCACGCGGCAAGCCTCTTCCTGACGATTCTTTCCGCCGCTTTTTCGGCGGATTTTTCGCTTTCGAAGGCCACGAAAACGGCTAGCGGCATGGTTCGCGCCTCACCTTGGCAGCGCTTCCCCGCGCGTGAAGGGATAGCTTGGGTCGCGGTTCGCCTTGAGGCGCACGGTCCCGTCCGAGGAGTCGTAGGAGTCGACGTAGTACGCGCCGTCGCTTATGACGAGGTGGCCATGCGCGCGGTACCACGCCCCGGTTTGCGCAATCCTTTCGGCGAGCTCGGCCTCCGACGCGTAGTTCCGGCCCGCGAGCGTCGTGCGCGCGGCGATTTTCGGGTAGTCGAGGGAAGCCATGGCGGCGAGAACCGCTTCGGCGTGGCTCGCGTTCGCGAGGTTCAGCGGGGAGACGTTCGAGCCCTCGGGAACGTAGTATTCCTGCAACGCCATGCTTTTCTCCTCGAATACGAGCTTGCCGATGGCCGCGTTAAGGTGCCATGGCATCAGCCTACGGTAGATTCCCGACGCGTAAAGCGTGTCCTCGTCGCTGAGCCCCCAGTCGTTCGTGAACATTTCGAGCGTGTTCCCGCTGACCTTGATTGCGACGATTCTTTTCACGTAGCCATCCCAGTTTTCTCCGCCCAGACTCCTTTTTTCGGGGTCAACCGCCGAATCCCAGCACTCGGCCGTGGTGTAGATGACGTCGCCCCAGGTTATCGCGTTGCCGTCGTGCCATTTCGCGCCTACGTATTTGGACAGGTCGTACGAGACCTTCGTTTTCGCGGTCGTCCCGGCCGCCACCGGCGCCCATGCCTCAAGCGACGCGTTCCAGTAGAACGCGTCCTGCGGGACGGCGACGGAGCCCGCCGCGTCGCTTGCCGCGATGGAGTAGTTCCACCTGTACGGCTTCGTTTCGAGCGTCGTCGGGCTTGACCAGAATACCGGGTCCTTGATGGTGTTCGCGATGTCCATCGCGTAAATGTGTTCGACTATGTAGGGGTTCCACGAGTCGCCGGGCACGTAGGTTTCCTCGCTGCCGATTTTCAGCCGCGCGCTGCCGGGAACGTAGGCTTCGCGCGCGTTCGCGATCGCGCGGAGCCCGAGGAACCTGTCCTCGGTGAGCCCGGCGACGTCGCTTCTCGCCGCGAAAATGCTTGACTCGCAGGCGACCCAGATGCCGATTGAATCGTTGAGCCCCACCCGGGCCATCATGCGGTTCGCGTCAGCCCATTCGGCTTCCGACGAATAGTTGTCCAGCCTGTCTTCAGCCAGTTTCAGCTCGCTCGAATTGTATTCCCACCAGCCCTCCTTTTCGGGAAGCGTCGGAAAGGCGGCGCCGAGGTTTTCGCCGATGCGGTAGTAAATCCAGGTTTCCGCCCCCACGTTCCACTCGAGCCTGCCCGGGTCCGAGTAATAGACGGGCGAGTTCTGGGAGCGGTTGTAGTAGGCGCGTTCGACCGCGAACCCCTCCCTTTCGAGTTCCAGGGAAACGCTTTCAAGGATTGCCGCGGCGGTTTCCCTTTCCCCCGGGATTATGACGTTTATCGAGACGTTTTTCCCGTCCAGCACCCATCTGCCGCCGACTTTTTCGGCGCCCGCGGACTCCATGCCGCGGCTTATCAACTCCCCCGCCTTGGCGCGGTCGAACGAGATGTTGAACTCCTGCACCGCCCCCCGGACCACTTCGTAGCTCGGATGGCTTTCCGGTATGGGAACGAGGGCTGGAACGGCGTAGCCCTTGAAGACGGACTGCGAAATCCCTTGCCTGTCCAGAAGGTATTGGACTGCGAACCGCACGTCCCGGATGGAGAAGGGATTGAAGCCGGAGCCGTTCCCGGGCGCGGGATTCAATATGATGCCGTGGAACGCTGACGGGGAAAGGAAAAGCCTGATTTCGGGGTCGGTTGAAAGCCATGCCGCAACGTCGGGCGAAAGGCCGGTCAGGTAATAGTCTATTTCGCCGCTTTGAAGCGCGCTTGCGGCCTGCCCCGTTTCCACCCTCATGAACGCCACCTCGTCCGAGGCGGGGCCCTTCAGCGCCGGAACCGGGGTCGGCGCCGGGGTTGCCTCCGGAGTGGGCGTGGGCGTGGCCTCCGGCCCGCCTGCGCCGCCAATGCAACCTGAAAAGCATGCCGCGGCCGAAAGGACCGCAATCAAAGCCATCGCCGCGAAAAGGCGTTTTCCAGTGCCAACCATCAAGAATCCCCAAATAGCTTTTGGGGCGGCGGTTTAAAAAAGCGGGTGCGGCTTTCACCACGTGCCGAGGGACAGCTGGACGCCTTTCCCGTCCGCCGGGGCGGCGTTGAAGCCCCGCTTCCTGAGCTCCGCGCTCAGCGTCCCCTCGTTGCCGTGGCAGCAGTAGACGGTTTTCGGGCGCGCGGCCTCCACGTACCCCAGTATGTCCTTGAAGTCGGCGTGGTCGCTCAACGGGAAAGCGACGTCCACCGGGAAGCGCATGCTTTTCGCCCATCCCGTCGCTATCGCGGAATAGACGCTCCGCCTGAACCTCCTGCTTATGGCCACCGCGTTCGCGTAATTCACCTCGTGGAAGGGCATGACGGCAACGAAGTTGCTTTCCATCAGTTCCTCCGCTTCCGGCGTGCCCATGACCGCCGCGTCAAGCTTCACCCCGAAATCCGAGTAAACCCGGCACGCGCGCCCGATTCTTTCGCTCACGACCGGCTTGAGCCCGCAGAGCCGGTTCGTTATCGCGACGAGCTCCTGCGCCTTCCCGAGCGCGTACCCTCCCAAGAGGACGATACTGCCCGCCTCGTAATTCTTTTTTATGAAGAACGAGATTGCGTCGTAAACCTCCTCCCTTTCCGGGAACTCGTAGGCCGGGTCCCCGAAGGTGCCCTCAATCATGAGCACGTCGGTCTCGCAGACTTCCGCCTTTTCCGCGGTCAGCGACTTCTCGAGCTTGAAGTCGCCCGTGTAGGTGAAGCTCTCGCCGCCGCATTCCACGCGCAGCTGCCGCGCGCCAAGCATGTGCCCGGAGGGAAGGAGCTCCGCCTTCGTGCCGTCGAACTCGAGCGACGAGATGCGGTCCGCGCTGCGGCCCGCGAGGGCCACGGTTTCCTCGCTCGCGATAATCTTGTTTTTCCGGGACCTGAGGGCGCCCGTGTGGTCCGCGTGCGCGTGCGAGACGAAGCAGGAGTCGCAATGGCTTCCGCTCGTGTCCAAGGCTATCCTGTGGCCGTTCGCCTCGAGGTTGAAACGGGAGTCCAGTCGCACGCGAATTGTTTCGCCGGCCTCATTAAAAAGCGTTTCAACGCGCGGGCGCGCGGCAGGCACGCAACAAATATAATGTTCGTTGCCCGAATTACCGCTTGCGGGGGATTCTCCATGATTTACGACCTGATTGTCATCGGCGCGGGGCCGGCCGGGCTCACCGCGAGCATTTACGCGAGCAGGCACAAGCTGAAGCACGTGGTATTCGAGTCCGGCATGTGCGGGGGGCAGCTTTCGATGGCGACGCACGTCGAGAACTGGCCGGGCGAGAAGCAGGTCATGGGAGCCGAACTTGCGAAAAGGATGGAGGAGCAGGCGAGGGCGCTTGGGATGGAAGTCCGCTGCCAGCCCGTGAGCGACATCGTGAAAGACGAGGAGAACAATTGCTTTTGCTGCCTTGCCGGGAACGACCGGGTGCAGGCGAAATCCGTCATAATCGCGATGGGCGCGAGCCACAGGAAGCTCGGCGTAATCGGCGAGGACGCTTTCGTCGGGAAGGGAATATCCTACTGCGCGACCTGCGACGCGCCTTTCTTCAACGGCAAGGTTGTCGCCGTGATTGGCGGAGGCGATTCCGCGTTGACCACCGCGGTTTACCTCGCGGCCTACGCGAAAAAGGTTTTCGTCATCCACAGGAGGAAGGAGTTCCGCGCCGAGGAGTCCAACCAGGAGAAGGCGAGGAGAACGCCGAACGTCGAATTCGTGCTCGATTCCGTCGTAAAGGAGGTGAAGGGCGACAAGCGCGTGAAGTCCGCCATCGTGGAGAACGTGGAGACGAAGGCGGTTTCCGAGCTTCCCCTGGACGGGATTTTCGTTTACATCGGCAACACGCCGGCTTCCGCAATCGGGAAAAGGGTGGGCGTGGAAACGGACGCGCGCGCGTACGTCAAGGTGGACGCCGCGATGAGGACGAGCGTCCCCGGAATATTTGCCGCCGGGGACGTTACGGGCTCCGTGCCGCAGGCGATTGTCGCGTCCGGGCAGGGCGCGATTGCCGCCATGTCCGCGTACAAGTTCGTGAAGGGATTCAAGGACGGCATCGCGGTCGTGAACAGGTAGCCGCGCCGGCCTGCGCGCGAGTTTTTTAAGCGCGGTTACCCAAACCTGGGTTGATGGCGGAAAAGTTCACGAAGCAGGACCTGGTAATCTTTCTCCTGCAGGGAGGCGCGGGCCTGCGCCCGTGCAAGGTTTCAACCGTGGAGCTCGCGGAAGAGCTCGACGTGTCGCAGCAGACGGCTTCCCGCTGGCTTTCCGAGCTCGCCGAAGAAGGGATGGTCGAGAGGACGCATGCGGGCATAAGGCTCACTCCGCGGGGGATGGCGCACTGCCGGGCCCTGTTCGCGGCCCTGAAAGCGGTTTTCGAGGGAAGGAAGAGGATGTCCCTTGAAGGCTTCGTTTCCAAAGGCGTCGGCGACGGGAAATACTACCTGTCCATGCCGGAATACAAGCGCCAGGTAAGGGAAAAGCTCGGCTTCACGCCTTTCCCGGGCACCCTGAACCTCTCGCTTGCCGAGCACGGGAAGAAGGCCGCGCTCCTCGAATCGCGGGGCGTGGAGCTTGAAGGGTTCTTCAAGGCGGGCAGGATGCGCGGCGCCGCGAAATGCTTCAGGTGCGTGATTAACAGGAAGGAGAGGGGCGCGGTGATAATCCCGATGAGGTCGCATTACGGTACCGACGTAATCGAGGTAATCGCGCCCGCGAACCTGAGGAAGAGGCTGGGGCTGAAGAACGGGAGCCGCGTTCTCGTGGACGTTGACCTCGGGGCGGCTTGAGCGCCAAGCGAGGAGTTCTCAGTCCGGGCCAATGCTCCGACCGGGATTTGAACCCGGGTTACAGGCTGACTCTATGCCCTTGCCGGCGGTGTTTTCCGCCAGCGCTTTTACCTGGCGCGAGCGAGCCCGCCCCTGCTGGATGGCGGCGAGCGTGGCGCCTGGTAAAAGGGCTGTGAGAGGCCTGCGTCCTTGACCGGACTAGACGATCGGAGCAAATTTGTTGGTTTGTGGACATCTTGTTTCCGTAGCCAAATTTATTAATTGCTCGTCCAAATGCTGGACGGGGTGGCGGGCATGGCGGTTCAGGGGAAAGGCGGCTTGCGGGTTTCAAGCCCGGCTTTTCCGCACGGGGGCGCGCTCCCGGAGAGATACTCGTGCAGGGGGGAGGGGGTTACACCCCCGCTCTCAATCCGGGGCATCCCTCCGGGCGCGAAAAGCCTCGCGCTGGTCGTCGAGGACCCGGACGCGCCAATCGGCACCTTCATCCATCTCGTCTTGTGGAACATCCCGGTCTCTTCCGCGATTCCTGAAAACTCCATGCCTGAAGGCGCGGTCGCCGGAGTGAACAGCGCGGGGGAAAGCGGGTATTTCCCGCCATGCCCGCCGTCGGGGACGCACAGGTACGCGTTCAGGCTTTTCGCCCTTGACTCAAAGCTGGAGCTGCCGCCGGGCGCGGCCTGGGGGGAGCTCGCGCCGGCGATGACGGGGCATGTCCTCGCGCAGGCGAGCCTGACCGCGACGTGTTCGAAGGGCTGACACCAAGCTATTAATTGCTTGCCGGAGAAAAATGAGGGCCCGAAGGGCCCGTAGTCGAATGGTAAGACGTCAGTCTCACACAACCCTTTTCCGATGCTGCGTCGCTCGCCGCAGGGAGCGGCTCGCTCCTTGCAGAGCGTAAAAGCGTTGACGGAAAAACTGAAAAGGGCGTGAAAACTGAAGACCCCCGGTCCGATTCCGGGCGGGCCCATCCTCGTTCTTATTCCTTATTCCAGCGGCTTTACCGCTTTCGCGGCCTGCTTGGGACCGGGCTCCGCGGGGACGGCCAATTCCTTGAGCGGGGTCGTCGTGAACTGGCAGATTCCGCTGCAGCCCTCGCGAATCAAAACCGTGATTAACGCCGGCGGAGGGTTTTTTGCGCGGGGGATGACGATTTTTTGCCTGCTTTTTGAATCCTTTTCCCCGACCAGCACCGTGAAGTCGTGCTTGCCCACGTAATATTTTTCGGCGACGAGTTCGGTGGCGTCGGCGCGGCGCCTGCCTTCGCCTTCCCCGGCCTCCTCGCAGAGGTAGGCTTTGAACCTGCCCCTGTTTTCGAAGCGCGGCCCGTAAAGGGGGTTGACGCCTATTTCTTCCGCTTGTCCTGGCGCGCTGCCGGGGCGGGTGTCAACGACGACGAAAAATTGCCGGGGCTTGCCGGGTGCCTCGCGCGGGCAATGCCCGGCGGCCATGAAGACCCGCATTTCGCCTTCCGGGAAGCCGCGCGCACCCGTCATTTCGCCGCCTTCGAAGAGCAGGCGCGGCTTTTGCGACGTTTTCGTTGCCATGGTTTCGCATCCGGACGTCTCACTCGTTCTCGCGCCTGAAGAGATTCTTGAACCCGCGTTTGGCCGCAGCGAGCGGGCGCTCGTCCAGCCATTTCAGGTAGGATTGGAGCCCCGCGATTGAATCGTAGCCGCAATCGCAGCTGGAAGACCTCCAGCCTGCGCCGAACTCCTCGTTGAACCTCACGCGGTTCGCGGAGCTGATGAGCTTTTCGAGGGTGAACGCGTGTTTCACCCCGCCCGCCTCGAGCGCGGCCCCGTGTTCCTTCAGGTCCTTCCTCGTCAGCGGGAGGACGGCGTATTCGTTTGCGTCGGGCTTGAAGCCCTCGGGGCGGGCAAGCCACCCGATTGCGATGTTTCCGCCTGTTTCCGCGTTGCGCTGGAAAACCAGTTCTTTTTCGCCGAGCTTCAGGGTTCCGGTGGCGACCTCGCTGTTCCACGCTTCCAGCGGGTTTGACGCGCGGTAAACCAGCGCGTGCCTGCCCGCGCCCGCGCGCGCCACCGAGAAACTGCCGTAGCTCTTGCCGCCGACTTCAACGCGGCCGTTGGAGCCGAGGAACGAGTCGTTCACGAACCCGCATTCGTCGAAGGCGCTTTTCTTCGTCAGGAACGCCATTTTTCCACCGCGTTGAATCCCGGAGCCCAAGGTTATAAAGCTTGCAGAAAACGGCCCCAATCCGCCTTTTGGCGCGGTCATGGATTTCGGCCGGGGGGCTTTGCGCGACCGAAAGCATTATTATATACGTGAAGCGCCAAACCTTTAGCGCGCAAACAAGTTTTTCCTTCGGGTTAGGGAAGGTTTTATCCGATGCTGTCGAAAGACTCGCTTAGGTCAACGTTTTCTGGGAAACCCGCGGAATATTACGAGGTCCAAACGTTCAGGGACGAGGGCTTCGAGCGAAGCCGGTGCCCGAAGTGCGGCAAGTTCTTCTGGAGCGCGGGCGGGGCGGAAACGTGCGGCGACTCGTCGTGCGAGCCGTACTCGTTTTTCGGGGAGCGCGAGCGCGCGGATTACGTGCAGACGTGGAAGAAGTTCGAGAAGTTTTTCGCGGACAACGGGCACGCCAGCGTTCCCAGGTACCCGGTCATCTGCAGGTGGAGGGACGACCTTTACTTCACCATCGCCTCCATCGTGGACTTCATGCGCCTCGAGCAGGGGCAGGTGGTTTTCGAGTATCCCGAGAACCCGCTGGTCGTCCCCCAGATGTGCCTGCGCTTCAACGACATCCCGAACGTGGGCGTGACCGGCCGGCATAACTCGTGCTTCATGATGGCGGGCCAGCACGCCTTCAATTACCCTAAGGCCGGGTACTGGAAGGACCGCTGCATAGAGCTGAATTACGGGTTCATGACGAAAGCCATGGGCATACCGAAAAAAGAGCTTCGGTATGTCGAGGACGTTTGGGCGATGCCGGACCTCTCCTCCTTCGGCCCGTGCATCGAGACGTACGCGAACGGCCTGGAAATCGTGAACTCGGTTTTCATGCAGTACAGGAAGACGGGCGGCGACTCCTTCTCCGAACTCGACGTGAAGGTCATTGACGTCGGATGGGGCTTTGAGAGGGTCGTCTGGCATTTGAGCGGGACGCCGACCGCTTACGACGCGGTTTTCGGCCCGGTGGTCCCCGACCTCGTGAGGAGGTCGGGAATCAGGCATGACGCAGGCCTATTTTTGAAGTACGCGAAACTGTCCGGCTCCCTTGACATGGACCTCCACCAGGACCTGTCGAAAGTGAAGCGCGGGATTGCGGACCAGCTCCAGGTTTCCGTGCAGGAGCTTGACGAAAAGCTTTACCCCCTGCAGGCAATTTACGCGGTTGCGGACCACGCGCGCACGCTTTCCTTCGCGCTTGCGGACGGCGGGCTCCCGAGCAACCTCGGCGGCGGCTACAACCTCCGGGTGGTCTTGAGGCGCGCGCTCGGCTTCATCGAGGAGTTCGGCTTGCCGTTCAGCCTGCCCGAGGTCGTGGGGATGCACGCGCGCTACCTGGCCCCGCTCTTCCCCGAGCTTGAGGAATGCCTGCCCGGCATGCAGGAGGTGCTGGAAGAGGAGGAGGCGAGGTACCGGCTGACTCTCGGCAAGTCGAGGAGGACGGTCGTCGAGCTCGTCCGGAAGTCGCCCGAAATCCGGCTGGACGAGCTGAAGCTCCTTTACGAGTCCAAGGGAATCACGCCCGAACTCGTCCAGCGCATCGCGTCCGAAGAGGGCGTGGACGTCAGGATTCCGAGCGACTTCTACGCGAGCCTGACGGAAACCCACGTTTTCCACGAGCCGGAGGGCAAGCCGCTGTTCGACCCCGGCGGCCTCGGGAAGACCATAGAGTTGTATTACAACAACCCGTACCAGTACGAGTCCGAGGCGCGCGTGGTTTCCGTGCAGGGGAACGCGGTGGTCCTGGACAAGACCCTGTTTTACCCTGAAGGCGGCGGCCAGTCTTTCGACACGGGCTCGCTTTTCGCGGAAGGGAAGGAGAGGAAGGTGCTCGAGGTCCAGAAGGTGGGAAGGGTGATTTTCCACGTTCTTGACGACGCTTCCGGCATCAAGCCGAACGCGAACGCGAGGATGGCGGTTGACGCGAAGAGGCGGCGGGCGCTCATGCGGCACCATACCGCGACGCACATAATCGTCGCGTGCGCGCGGAAGCTGCTCGGCAAGCAGGTGTGGCAGGCCGGCGCGCGCAAGGACGAGGACAAGGCGCACATCGACTTGACGTTCCACAGGAAGATTTCGGATTCCGAGCTTCACGGGATTGAGAGGCTCGCGAACCAGACGGTGCTTGAAGACCACAAGGTGAGAATCAAGCCGCTTGAGCGCGGGGACGCGGAGCAAAGGTACGGCTTCACGCTTTACCAGGGCGGGGGCGCGCCGGGGAGGGTGGTGCGCGTCGTGGAAATCATGGGGGACAAGGAGTATTTGGACGCGGAGGCGTGCGCCGGGCTCCACGTTTCGAGCACGGGCGAGGTTGGCCTGATCAAGATAATGCGCGAGGAAAGGATTCAGGACGGCGTGAGCCGGCTCGTGTTCACCGCTGGCGACAACGCGGTGGAGTTCGTGCAGGCGCAGGAAAAGCTTTTGAGGGACAGCGCGTCCATACTCCGGGTTTCGCCGCAGCAGCTGCCCGAGGCGACCGCGCGGTTCTTCGAGGAATGGAAGGAGAGGGGGAAGCGGGTGGGCGAGCTCGAGGACGAGATTGCGTCCGTCTACGCCCGCGACGTCCTTGCGTCCGCCTCCGTGAGCGGCGTGACGAAGAGGCTGCTCGGAATCGACGCGGGGCTCCTGCAGAAGGTGGCGGTCAAGCTCATGGCCGCGAAAAACGTCGCCGTCATGCTCGCGAACCGGGAGGGCGACGTCGTGGTCGTGGTTTCGCCCGAGATGAAGGGAAGGTTTTCCGCGGTGAAGGTCCTGAACGACGCCTTGGCGGAGTTCGGGGGAAGCGGGGGCGGCTCGGAAACGTTCGCGCGCGGGAAAACGAGGAAAGAGGTTTCTTTCTGAATCAGGCGTTGCCGGCAAGCCGAAGCTGGCGCCACCTTTTTAATAGCCGCAACCCATTATTGGGCCTCGTGAAGGTCTTCGTTTCCGCTTGCGGCGAGGGGCTGGGGCACACGAGCCGGGTGCTCGCCCTGCATGACGCGCTGAAGAAGGCGGGCCATTCGGTCGCTCTTGCCGGCTACGGGAGGTCGCTTGAGGTGATGAGGAAGCATCACGCCAAGGACGTGCTGGAAACGTTTCCCGAAGTGCAGATGACCGGAAAGAACGGGAAATTCGACTTCATCTCAAGCATCGTGAAAAGCTCGGGGACGCCGCTCGACATAATGCGCGCCTACCTCCTTGAGAAGCGCGCCATGGAGGAAATGGGCGCGGATGCGGCCGTGTCCGACTCCCGGCTTTCAACCGTGATTGCCGGCGCCATGCGGGGCCTGCCCACTTTCTACGTGACCAACCAGAGCGAGTTCATGATGCCCGCGCTCACGGGGCGCGTGATGAAGATTCGCGCGCTCCAAATCCTCGCGAAGGCGAGGATTCCCAACGAGGCGGTGAGGAGGATTGTGGATGCGCCGCTTTCCGCGCCTTACGGGTTCGCGGACAGGGTTCTCGTCCCGGACTTCTCGCCGCCGAACACGGTTTGCCTGCCCCTGCTTTCCCGCGAGCTTGAGATGAGGAAGAAGACCTTTTTCACGGGGCCCATGAACGCGCTTTGCGAGAGGGCGCCAAAGCCCGCGAAATGGGATGGGGGGAAGGCCAAGGTCCTCGTCAGCTTCGGGGGACAGGCCTTCCGCGAGGGGATGCTCGAAAAAATAATGCGCGCGGCTTCCCGGCTCCCGCGGTACGAGTTCATCATCGCCGGGCTAATCGTGAAAAGGGACATGGACTTCAACAACATGAAGCTCCGCAGGTTCCTTCCCGAGCTGCACCCGTACGCGGCGGCCGCCGACATGCTCGTCATCCCGGCCGGCCACTCGTCCATAATGGAGGCAATCCTCCTCGAAAAGCCGTTCGCCGTCATACCGGACAAGGGGCAGCCCGAGCAGGAAAGCAACGCGAAGACGTGCGAAAGGCTCGGCCTCGGGAAAATGCTCGCCTTCGACCACGTGTCGCTCCTCGGCCACACGCTCGGGAAGCTTGAGGCGGAGCGCGGCGCGGTCCAGAGGAAGCTATCGTTTTTGGCCGAAGCCGCGCGCGCAAAGGAAAACGGGGCGAGGAACGCGACGCGCATGGTAGAGGAGTTCGTGGAAAGGATTAGGTACTGACCGCCGCGCATCCTGGGATATTGCGCCGCCCCGGCTCTACGTCACGCTTATGCCGAAAACGTATCCCCCGCGCTCGCAGACCCGGTCGAACTTGCGGTCCAGGAGCGGGTTCTCGAGCTCGGCCCTCGTTTTAGCGAAGAACACGTAGCCGGCGTTCCAGCAGCCGATGTCCGGGCCATGAAGCACGGCGTACTTGCCGTCCGCGCGCAGCTCGTGCGAGTTGAGGGGCGAGAGGATGCTCCTGTTCTTGCTGCTCGGAAGCAGCTTCGCCTCCTCCCTTGAGTGGTAAAGCAGCATTATTTCCGGGCGCTCCGCCTTCACGAACCCGCGCCGGCTCCAGATGTTCGCGGAAGCCGAAGCCGAGTGCGGGAACAGGATGTGGCAGTGGTAAAGGTCTTCTTTGGAAACGGAGTCCGCCCACCCGTTCGCGAGTATCTTCGGGATGTCCTCAAGGATTTTCGGGATGACCTTCTCCTCAACGGCGCGCGCGAACGCCTTCCGCGTCCGCGGCGTATGGAAAAACCGCTGGAACTCGCATGACTTTGCGACGGTTTCGGGCGAAACGCGCTGGCCGCCGCCTCCCGGGCGGGGCTCCGCCGCCCACTCCGCTGGCGGCCGCTGCGCCGCTGAACGATGCAAGAGCCGCGCGCAAACCCCCATGGCTTAACCCAAGCGTTTCCGGAATATATGCCTTATGCCTCACGCCGGAAGCGGGCCGATGAGCGCGACGCGCATGGTCGAGGAGTTCGTTGAAAGGATTAGGCACTAAAGCAGCAATAAACCGAAGAAGTATCCTTCGCGCTGGATAACCTTGGCATACGGCGAATCGCCGAGCTCTTCCCTTGTTTTAGCGAAATAGACGCCGCCAGCGGACCAGCAGTCGATGTTCGCCGGGCCAAGGGTCGGGTACTTGTTTTCAACGCGCAAGTCGCTTGAGTGCAAGGGTGTCAGTATGTTCCTGTCCTTGGGAAGCGGACTCGCTTCCTCCCTCGAGTGGTAAAGAAGTATTATATCCGGGCTCTCCGCCCTCACAAACTCCCCCACTTTCCCGGTGCTGGTGCACGAGGAGAACGGGAAAAGTATGTGGCAGTGGTTGAGGTCCGCTTTGGAAACGGAGCCAGCCCATCCGTTCTCCATTATTTTTGGCAGGTCCTGGAGGATTTTCGGGACGACTTTCTCAAGGACCGTGCGCACGTACTCCTCCTTGATTTTCGGCGAGGAGAAAAGCGCCTGGAACTCGCACAAATTGGACCTGCTTTCCGGGGACATGCCGAGAATCTCTGCCGCCGGGTGGGGCTCCATCTTCCATTCCGGGGGCCGCGTGTGCGTCACGGGCTGGGGCAAAACGCGGGTGACAACTCCCATGTTCTAAGCCGCGAGTTCCCGCAATATATGCCTTCCGCTTCGTCGTGGATGGCCTTTCCCCGCGAACGAAGAAAATAAGCTTAAAAGCAAGCGCGGCCAAACTTTTGCAGGGTGTGAACTGATGCCGGCACCGGGTAGGGAGCCGCTGGACGCGGCCAAGGGGGGCATGCGCGCGCTTGAGCAGCTGGAAGCCATGATTCCCGGGTTTTCGGGCTACAAGGAAAAAGAGCTGCGCAGGGAGGCGGATAGGCTCCTGCGCGACGCGCTCGTTTCCGAGCTCGAGGAAACAAGCTCCGCGATTGACGACGCATACGGCGACATAACCTCGGCGAAAATCGCTTCGGCCTACCCCGCCATGAACACGGCTGCCGCCATGATGGACAGGATTATCGGGCGCGTCCAGTCGGACGACTACGGCTACGCCGGATTTTTCGACGCGGTGAAGGTGAAGGAGGCGGAGCTCGACTCGCTTTACGCGTTCGACAAGGCGCTTTTCGACGACGCGGCCGCGCTCTCGGGGAAGGTGGAGGCGCTTGAGGCGGCCGTGGATTCCGGGGACGCGAAGGCCGTGGGCGAAAAGGCGGCGGAGCTCCGCAAGGCGCTTGACGCGCTTGACTTGAAGCTGAACAAGAGGAAGTCCGTGATGATGGGCCTTGCCTGAAGGCCGCGGCTTCGGGGTGTGTTTGGATGGTTGACGTAATAAAGTGGGACCAGCGGAACGAGGACGAAATCGTTTTCACGTATCCGGGAACCGAGTTCGAATGGGGCTCGCAGCTTGTCGTTGACGAAAGCCAGGAAGCGGTTTTTTACCGGGACGGGAAGGCGTACGACGTCCTCGGGCCGGGAAGGCACACGCTCACGACGCAAAACCTCCCCCTCTTGACGGCCGCGCTGAAGCTCGTCTACGGGAAGTCGCCGTTCCAGGCGAAAGCGGTCTTCGTTTCCACGCGCAAGGTGCAGGGCAGGTTCGGCACCTCGCAGCCCGTCATGGTGAGGATTTCAAACGACGCCCAGGTCCCCAAGTTCGTGCAGGTCGGGGTGCGCGCGTTCGGGGAATTCTGGTTCAGGATTGCGGAGCCCAAGCTTTTCGTCGTCGGCGTGGTGGGCACGAAGCCGGATTACGGCGCGGCGGAGGTCAGGAATTACCTGAACGGCTTCTTCCTCGAAAAATTCATCGACACGCTCGCCGGACACCCGTTCGACGAAATCTACACGAAGCTTGACGAGACGAGCGCGGAAGTGAAAACGCAGATTTCGGCGGAGCTCGCGCGGTTCGGCGTGGAGCTCATAGACCTGAAGGTGTCGGGCGCGAGCCTCAGGCCCGAAGACGAGGCGACGTGGAAGGACTGGCAGGAGCGCCTCTTCTACCTGAAGAGCGGCGCGCGAAGCGAAATGATTTTGACGAAGGACATGATGGTGGAGTCAAGCCGCGAACTCTCGAAAAGCGGGGGCGCGGCTTTCGGCGCAGGGCTTGCCGTCCTTCCCACGATGGGGGCGGGGATGGCGCAGCAGGCGGGCCAGCAGCCCCAGGCCCCGCAGCAGCCGGCGGGCGAAAAGCGCGCGTGCGTGAAATGCGGCGCGCTCATCCCAGCGGACTCCAGGTTCTGCAAGGAGTGCGGGGCGAAGGCGGGCGGAAAGAAGAAGTGATTCGCCGCTACGGCTCCCCGCAGACGACTTTGGCCTCCTCAACGATTAGCGCCGCCTTGTTTTTCGGCATCCCGGAAGCGTCGCGCAGCTCCGCCGCCGTCATGCCTGCGAGGTCCCTGCAAAGCATGATGGAGGCGAACGAGAGGCGCTTCTGCGCGAATCCGTCAACGCTTTTCAGGACGGTTATAGGGTAAAGCCGCTTCCTTTCTATGAGTTCCGAGAGGCTTTCGCCTTCGGGCCGCGACCACGCGGTGAGCCGGATGCCCTTGCACTCCGCGTACCGTTCGAGGTCGGACGAGAACTTCGTGTTCGTCGCAAGCCAGATGCGGTTGAAGGCCCGGCATTTCCCGTTTTTCGCCCCGTCGCAGACGTCCTCGAAGCGCGCGTACGTGTAAAGCGCGTCCTTCACCTTGATGTATTCGCCGGCGTAGTTCCTGTACTTGCATTCCACGAGGTAGCGCAGGCCGTCGGGCGACTCGGCCACCACGTCGATTTCGTGCGGGATGCAGTTTCCCTCGACGATTTGCCTCGTCGCGGTCTTGTAGCCGTGCTCGCGCAGGATTTCCGCGAAAAAGGTCTCGAACGGGAAGCCGGCGGGACCGAGCCGCATGATTGCGCCCTTCAAGTCGTACTTCGCGGCCGCCCTCTCCTCGCCCGCCCTTGAAAGCAGGCGCAGGGCGAGCTTCAGTATGTCGCGCGTGCGCATGCCGTCCCGCGCGCGCGACGCCACCTCGGACGCGATTTTTTTGGCCGCTTCCCGGCTCGCCCCCGCGCGCATGGACGTGCGGAAAACCTTTTGCGCGTCGAACTCCTCTTTTTCGCCTTGCGCGTTTATTACCCAAACCAAGCCAACCAACCGGCGGAATTCATTGCCACGCAACGAATTTAACGCTTATGAACGCGAATGCGAGAACCGCGAGCAGCAGGAAGGCGAGCCGCGACGCGTAGGCCGGCGCCGCATCCTCAATCTCGGGAATCGCGTCCCGGATTGCCTGCGCCGGGCCCTCCATTATGAAGGACGCGCCGCGCAGGCGCGGCAGCCGCAGCCCGAAAACGAGCGCCAGGCCGAGCCCGACGGCTATCGCCGCGTTGAACACCGCGTTGCCGTTCAGCAACTGGAAAAGGGATGCCGCGGGGCCCACCCCCCAGTAATACCAGGCGAGCACGACCGCCGCGATGCGCGCGAAATTGAGGGCGATTACGCCGAGCGCGCCGCAGGCGAGCCAGCCCGCCTTGCTCCGCACGCTTCCCTTGAAAAAGTACGCGAGCGGAAGCATGAAGGCGATGAAGCCTATTAGCGCGGTGAGGGCGGCGCATTGCGGCGCGATGATCAGAGGCACCTCGCCCGTGAGGGACGTGAAGACGTTTCCGGGCGAGCGCGAGACCGCGAGCCCCAATACGGCCGTCACGGCCTGCGTGAAGCCTGCCGTGAGGGAAACCAGCGCCGGCTCGGCAAGAATCGCGGGCGTCGCGAGCGCGGGCCACGCGAGGAAAGCGTATGCGACCGTGAACCGCAACCTGCGCGCCCCGCTCCAGCCGAAGATGGGGAGCACCGTGGCCGCGAAGAAAAGCGCGAGCGACAGCAGGCCGGGATGCAGGGCGGAAGCCTGCCCTTGGGGCGATTGCGGCGAAAAGGCGAGGAGCGCGGCTGACGCGAGATACACGGGCAATGCGGCCGCGGCCCCCTTCGCGTCCGGCTCCGACTTAACGCCGGCATTTAAGAAAACGCATTGGACGGCAAGCATCACGAGCACGGCCGAAGCGTAGGTCGCGGGGTCGGAATCGCTGAGGCTCCACGGGATTGCGAGCAGCAGGGGAAAAAATGCCGCGGCCGTCGCGGACGCTAGCAGGAGGAGAAGGAACGAGTCGGCCGCGCCGGGGCGCCCGGGGGATTGCATGCAAGACGTTTTTGGCGCCCCCAATTTAAATCGTTAGCAAGGTGGGGCGGCTCCTCCTCGCTTCCGCCTCGTGAATGTGACGGCGGTGACGGCGGCGGCAAACGCGATTACTGCGGTCGCGGCTGCTGGGACGAGCAGGCCGGAAAGCCCGCCTTGCGCCTTGAACCCCTGCGCGCTCGCCAAGGTCGCCGCAATGTCTTCCCCGATTCCGGGCAACTCCTGCGGGGAAGGCATCGCCATGCGCGCGTAAAGCAGCGAAACGTTTTCCGCCAAAGACCTCGCTTCGGCGCTGTCCGGCGAGGACGCGAGAATCGCGTCCACGGTCGCATTCAATTGCGAAAGCGATTCCTCCGCCGACCCGTAGGCCGCGGCCGCGGCGTCCGCCTCCTCGCCGACCAGGGCTGCGGAAGAGGAGAAGGTGGCGTTGAACTCAAGGACGTCTTCGAGCTCCAGGCCCGGATCCGAGCAGTCCATCCCCCGCAGCGAGGCCTCGAGCGCGCGAACCCTGCCGGCAACCTCGTCCCAGGAAACCACTGAAAGCGCCCTGTTCGCCTTCGCCTTCGCGGCCATCAGCCTGACCCCGGCTTCGGCTACCGCGGCTTCGCAGACGCCTTTCGCGGAACGCCCTTCCACCATTGCCGACCGCCTTGCCGCGGCGCCGTGAATGTCGGAAACGGTCTTGTTGAGCCCGAGAAGCGGCTCCAGCGCGTCAAACTTCCTCGTAAGCATTGCCGACGCGTTAATCAGGCCGTTGTACTCGTAGCCCATCGGGAAGCAGAAGCCGACGGCCTCCTTGAGCTGGATTGGGTTTCCCTCGTTGTTCCCCGCCGCCTCGCGCATTGCGCGGATGTTCGCGAAAAGGGCCAGGAAATCCCTTTCAAGGGCGACGTTGCACTCGTCCCCGACCACCGCGTTGCACTGCTCCCAATCGCCCGGGTCGTCGTCCGAAATGGCGTAAAGCCGCTCCCGCGCCTCCCCCAAGTTCCGGTCAATCTCGCTCATGTTGAGGTACATGTCCCGCGCGTAGCCCAGGAAGACCGCGCCGGAGCCGATTTTCATGGGCTGGCAGACCGGGGTGTAGCAGGCGCGCCAGCAGGAATCCAGGTCAAAGCACGGGAACCGGTCCATGCCTACGAGCGCTGCGCACCTCGCCTCCCCTTCGCTCCTGCTGTCGTTGAAGGCGAGAAGCGCCGCCCAAACCAGGTCCCTTTCCGTCGCGTTCGGCAGCAGGTCGTAGGAAACGTTTTCCTCGGAAATCTTCGTGAAAAGTATTTCCCTTATCTCCTGCGCCCCTAAAACGAGCGCCAGGTCGTCCCCGTCCGCCTCAAAAATCAGGTTGTCCTCCGAACCGTTCAGGGAAACGATTTCCACGAGGTAATAGCTTTTGCCGCCGATTTCGCGCGCCTGCTTGGTGAACGTTTCGCCCCCCTCCAGGTACGCCGCAATCTGGGAGTTCGCGCTCTCCCCGAAAACCGGGCTGATGAAAACGAAAAGGAAAAAGAGGGCGACGAATGCCGGCTTTGCCGCGCTAAGGCCCGAAAGCGGCATCATCCACAACCCTTAAAGGCCGCGCCGCCTGCTCCTGCGGTAAAGGATTACTGCGCCGGCAACCACGACCAGGGCCACGGCGATGACCGCAAGCGCGCCTACCCCCATCGCCAGCGGCTGCATCCAACCGCCCGAAGGAGTCGGGGTCGGCGTGCGCCTGGCCGGGGTCGGAGTCGGGGTCGCCGGGCCCGGCGTCGCGGGCAGCGGCTGGACGTTTGAGGACGCGGGCTTGCCTTGCCTGAAGCCGGGCACCGCGTAACCGTAAACCCCCACTTCCTGGGGGATGAACGTCGCCAACCCGGCCGAATTCGTGGTAACCGTAACCGTTTCGCCGCTCGGGCTCGTAATCACGATTGTTATCCCCGCAAGTGGCAGCCCGGTTACGCCGTCAACCGCCCTGATTTCCGCGACGCTGTTGACCGTCAGCGTCCCGGGAACGGTAAGGTTCACCAATGGCTGGACGGAAGGCGTCGGCGTCGGCGATTGCGGCATCCTGCAAACGTAATCCTGGCACACGGCGCCCGCATCGCAGCAGTCGGCTGCCGTCGAGCATGCGCCGCCGAGCGCGTTGCATCCCGGCTGCGTGGGCGTCTGTCCCGGCCTCGGCGTGGGCGTTGGCCCTATGCTTCCGCCTCCCCCGCCACCGCCACCGCCGCCTCCGCCGCCGCCTCCGCCTCCGCCGCCTGAAACGGTGGTGAAGCGAACGTTGGCGTCGTTGCTCGTGAAGCCGAATTGGTCGCGGCATTTGACGTAATAATTGTAAGTCGTTGAATACGATGGGGCCGAAATGCTCCATGAGTGGGTGGTGCCAAGCGGGGAGGTCGTTGAAGTCATCGCGTCATAGTCCGTTCCCGCGGTCCTCGAATACCTGCACGTTGCCGACTCGTCCGTCGTAACCATCAGCGTCTTCGTTCCCGGCGTCACGCTGCTGCCGATCGGGGAAATAATGGTTATCACGGGCGCGGTGACGTGATCAATCGTCAGGTTCAATTCGTGCATTAGCGTACTGAACGCCTGCGGGTTCTCGTTCACAGCGTACTCGCAGAACACGCGGAAGGAAACGGTTTGCCCGGTTTCACCTCTAGCGTGAAGCAGGTAATAGCCGCTCCCGTCCTCGCCTACGACGGTCGTGTCGTTCGCCGTGCCGCTGGCCCCCACGTAAATGCATATCTGGGTTCCGTCCGCGTTTGATGGCGTCGTGTTTCCGTTGATGAAAAGGTGACCCATCCAGTCGCCGATGCCTTCGGATGCGGAAACAAGCATTGCGGCTACCACGAAAGCCACTAGCAAACCCGACGTTTTGACCATTCGCTCACCCTCAAACGTTGAAACTGGGAAAAAATAAAGGGGGGAAGGAGCCCTAGGAGAGCTCCAGCCTGTCTCTGACAGTCATGTGTATGACGTAACCCGGATACGTTTCGTAGTCCGAGTGGAACTGCGTCAGGTCGTTCACGGCCCTTCCGGGCACGTAGGACGCATACAGCCCGCTCGTCCTATTCCTTCCGTACAGTAAGTCGTACGACGTGTTCGCAAGACCGCCGTGAGTCTCAAGCACGTTGCCGATGGCGTAGTCAGCGCCGAGGAACGCCAGTTGGCTCAACGTTTCACGGCTAACGGCGTATCCGGGCAATCCATCCCATCCTGGACCTAGCCAGTACGGCACAACCTCGAAGTTGCCGGTCGTGTCCACCGAGAAGCGCACGAACTCCGCGTCTCCCACGTTTCCCGCGAGGTCAGAGCACCTCGCGTAGTACGAGTACGGACCGTCGTCAAGGCCGGTGAAGTCAACAGAGTGGTTCATGCCGTCCGCAGTCGTCATGGCAGTGCCGCTCCCATACTCGAAGGGCTCCTCGCCGTATTCGCACGTCGAGTTCTCGTTCGTCTGCACCCACATGGTTACGTTGCTCGAGTTCGACAGCATCGGTCCCGCGTCCACAAGGTACGGGTGCTGGGTGTCCTGCGCGATGCTCGTCCTGTTGGTTGTAGCCATCACGTTGCCGTAGTAGTCGCTGCATGCGACGTACACGTACACGGGCGTGCTGCTCTCCCTCGGAACGACCAGCGCGTAGTGGCTTGTCAGGTTGCTGTCCGACATCCCGTACGGCATGTCGGCGTACGCATCGTTCGCGTACGAGTACTTGCACACGGCCGACTCGTTCGTCGTCACCGCCAACAGCCAGTTCGTGAAGTTGTACGAGATTGCGGTTATGCCCGGCGCTTCCGTGTCAAGGGTAACGTTGTACGGGTAGTAATCCAGCGGGTCAAGGCAGTTGTTCCCTGCAAGGTCCGCGCAGGAGCCGATGTCCACCTCGTAGTCCCCGTCCGCCACAGCGCTCACGTCGTAGCTGAAGAGGAAGAGCGTCCCGTTGCCCGACTCCTGCGTCATCGCGTTCCCGTCGAACGTCATCACGATTCCTCCAAGCGCCTCGTCCGAGAACATGAAGGTGTGGTACGTGTCGCTTGAAATCCAATCGTTGGACCGGGTAACCGTGGGCGCTATCGTGTCGTACGTGAAGTACGTAACGATTGAGCTGTTCATCGCGTTCCCGTTCAGGTCCGCGCACGCCACGTAGTAGTGGATGTCGCCCTGCGCCGCTGGAGTCACGTCCGTCGTATGCGCGGTCGAGCCGTTGCCCGTCGCGAAGCCGAATGCCATGGTCGCGTAAGACCTGTCCTGCACGTCGTACTTGCAGTTCGCGTTCGCGTCAGTCGTCACGTTCAGGGTCTGGGTCGAGTTCTTGTAGCCTCCCTGCGGCGAGGACGCGGTTATCGTCGGCGCCTTTGCGTCAACCAGGAAGCTGGCCGTCCGAGTCGTGTTGACGTTTCCCGCCGCGTCGGTGCACGCGAAGTACACGACGTACGACGTTTCGTCAGTCGGGACCACGAGGGTTCCGAGGAAGGTGTTGTTGCCGAGGTCCGTCGCGTAATACTGCATCTGGCTGTAGTTCACGTCGTTCGTGTCGAACGCGCAGTAAAGCGCGTCGGCGTCCGAGTCAACGCTCACCTGGAACGACCTCGAGTTCTGCGTGGTTGCCGGAAGCGGGTTGCTCATGAACGGCGCGGTCTTGTCGACAATCACCACGTCCGCCTGCGCAAGCGGCTCGTCAGGGTTGCCTGCCGCATCGGAGCCGCCGCCAACGCTCAAGTCCGGCGTGCTCCCGTCCGCGAAGCTGCTGTCAATCGTCCACTCGCACGTGTAGACGTCGCCCGTCACAGTGCAGGCCGCGTCAGGCGCGACTGCGCCGAGCGTTATCGTCGGGTCAACCGCCAGCAACTCGCTTGCCTCAATCTTTATCACGACGACGTCGCTTTCGTTCACGTAGGCGTGGTAATTTCCGTCGTTCCTGACGCTCAAGACGGTGTAGGTGGGCGCCACGCTGTCGTAGTTGAAGGAAACGAGGCCGCTGGAGCTCATCGTCAGCGCGCTCCCGTCCGTCGTCTGGCAGCGCACGTAGAAGAGGTTCAATCCCTCCTCGGCAGACGCGCCATCCACGGTCGTCCAGGTGTCGGCAACGGTTGCGAACGGTCCGTATGCCATGTTCGCGTAGCTCGCATCCTTCACGTCCCACTTGCAGTTCGCCGCGATGTCCGTCTTGATTTGGATGCCTGACAAGGCAGCCAGTGTCGTCGAGTTGTAGGGCGTTGTCGCGTTGTAATCCGGCGTCACGTCAATGAGGCTTGGGGCGGTCGCGTTCACGAGGAACGTTATCTCCTCGCTCGCGGCCATCGGGTTGCCCGCCGCGTCACTGCACCTTACGTAATAGGTGTTTGACGCCCTGTCCGTCGCGAGCACCATCATCTCGTGGATGGTCGTCGTTCCCGCCATGACGTCCGTCATCCCGGAGTACGGGCCGTCCGCCGTGGCGTAGCGGCATTCCGCGTTCTCGTTGGTCGTCGCCGTGATTGTCACGCTCCTCGTGTTCTGGAGCGCGCTCGGGCCGCTTGCCGAAACGGTTGGGGCGCTCACGTCAACCACGAACTGGCGGACGTCGCTCCATTCGCCGTCCGTCGCGTTGTCGTCGGTCGCCCTCACCCTCCAGTAATACCGAACTCCGTCGGTCAGGGCGGTCGCGCCGCACGTCGAGCCGATGTCGGTCGTGACTACGCCCGCGGCGAGGTCGCACGTGTCAACCACGCTTGAGAAGTCCGCGGTGTCGTCAACCTGCACCTCGTACCCGTCCTCGTTCGCGACGTCCTCCCAGCTCACGGTCGGCGTCGTGTCCGTAACCCACGCGTTGTCAAGCGGGGTGAGGAGGGCCACCTGCGCGAGGATGTTGTTCTGCGGCAGCTGCACCGTCGCGCTAATCTGGACGGTCGAGCTCGTAGTGTAGAAGTTAGTGGTGGGGTCGTCGTTCGCGCTTGGATACTCGTAGCTTATGTATCCCGTCTTTTCAACCTTGATTTTCACCTTCTCCCCGTCCGGGATTCCGGAGAAGTAATACTCTCCGTTCTCTCCCGTCCCGCTTGAGCCGTCGCCCGTGATTATGCAGGGCTGGTCGTCAATTCCCGCAATCCTGCAGACGTCCGCGAGCGGCGTGTCCGCGTTGCAGATTGCCTCGCTGCTGCAGTTCAGGATGGTGACGGTTGCGGTCTCAATGAAGACCGGAGTCGAGTCCGTAGTTTCAACGACTATCTTGATGCCCGGGACAAGGGAAACGTCGTGCGTCTGGTCAAGCCCGCCCGGAGCCGCCCAAGTCTGCGTGATGTAGGTTGGCTTCGAGTACTGGGCGTCATATGTTGTCCCGAAGTTGCCGTACATCCTGTAGTTCCCGGTTGGCGATGCGGGCGAGCCGCCATCGTAGCTGTAAGCGGTCGAAATCCTGTCCGTGTCCGGGTCCAGGCCGTCCGAGTACATTTTCACGAGCACGCCGTCAATGCCCTTCGTGGCATCGAAGGACTCTGTAATCGCGCCCTTCAGCTGCCCGTCGAGCTCGACGCCCGAGATGTCGCCCGCGGGAGTGCTCTCGAAGCCGTTCCACGAGTAATAGCTGACCGTGTCAACGTCATTGACTCTTAGGTAGTAAGCCGTGACCACGGTCACCTGCTCAAAGAATATCTCGTAGTCGTTTCCGCCTGCGGCGCTTGGGGTCACGGTTGCCGAAGACGCTTTCGTCGAGCAGTCCGCGTTCGTGGTCGGCATGGTTCCGTAGCAGACCGCGACCGTGTTGCTTCCGCCTTCAATGTCCGCGTGCGCCTCGCCGTAAGCCGCCGACACGTCAACCGTCGCGTCCGCTGAGAAGTCCTTGCTCCTCGTCAACAGCAGGTTTCCTCCCGCTGCAACCGCGTCGTAGAAGTTTATCGTATCTCCGGCGCCCGCGGCGGCCGAGTCCACGTAAAGGATGTAGTCCGAGGTTGCGCCATTGTCCACGACGTCAACCGAGTAGTCGTCCGTCACGCCGCCGTCAATTATCACGGCTGCCGACAGGACTTCGGCTGCGAGGGTTGCGTCGCTGAGGTCCGGCACGGTGCCGTCAAGCACCCGGTCCAGGTTCGAGGTTGCCTCTTCGGCGGTCACGGTGAGCGCGTCAAGCTTGCACTGGGTGTACGTCCCGTCGGTTGCGCCGAGGAAGACGCTGCCCGTGTCCTCAAAGTATTGCGCGTATGCGGCTGCCGCGCACGCCGCGGTCTCGCTGCTCAACGCGGTCGTGCAATCCGCGACGTCGTAAACTTGCGCGTCCGTCACGCTGTTTGCCGCGTCGCATGCGCCGCTCACGCGGCCGACGTTAATGGTGCTGGTTGCCGCGAGGTTTTTGTTGCGCGTCAGCAGCAACGTGGGGGTTACGTCGTAGTAGCTGATGTCCGCTGGGTTCGCCCCGGCCCAGTAAATCGCGTACGTGCTCGGCGAACTGCCGACGGTGGCCTGCGTGACGTCGTCGCCGCCTCCGGCGTCCGAGTCAATTCCCACGGAGATGACGCCGTCGGAAACGCTTCCGTTCGTCTTCACGTCAAAGTCGTACTCCGTGCTGTCCGCGCCGCCTCCGACTTCCGCGATGAGGGTGTTGACGCAGGTTTCGTACGAGCCGAGGGTGACCTTCACTTCGACGTTGTCGCCTCCCCCGAGCGTGCCTTCGTAATACTTGACGTTTCCTGCCGCCATCGCGACCGTAGTGGTTGACGAGAGCGCTGTCGCGGAGTCGCAGTCGGTGATTGTTCCCGCGGTCAGGTAAACCGTGAGCGGGTCGACAACCGTGTCCAGGTCCGTGTGGATGGCCGCGCTCGTCACCGAGTTCACGTACCATGTTGCGTCAGCTCCCGAGGCATCCTTGGTGCCGCGGGTCAAGACTTCGGTTGCGAAGGTGACGTCCGTGTACGCGTTATATGTGTAGGTCGAAGTCCCTTCCTCGGTCCCGTCCACGTAAATGTCCCACTCCGCGATTGTGTTGTCGCGGTAAGCGAACGTGTCCCCGTCCGCGATCTCCCATGCGAGTATGCCCGCGGGCGCAACCATGTTGACTTTCACTTCAGGCTCGAAAGTCACCGCGTCTCCCGCTGTCGCGGCATATTCCGACACATAGAATAGCACTGTCCCGCCAGCGTTGTCTTCAACGGTTGGGTCAACCGTGTCCGCAGCCGGCACCTCGTAAAACTGGCTGTCATCCACGTCGTAACCTCGGGTTTCGGACGAAAGCGCTGCGCCGCCCGCGGACGGGTAAACAATCAGCTGGCACTCGTCGCCCGCACCAACGCCACAAGCAGTTCCCCCTCCCGCGTTCACCAGGTCGGCGTGAATGTCCGCGGTCTGCCAGTCAATCTGCGCCACGTTCACGGTTTCCGTGCCTGCCGCCGCGGTCTTCGCGCGCGACAGTTCGGTGACGAGGAAGCCTGCCGCCTGGTTGTCGCTCGTGAATACCACGTCGTGGGGGCCGTCGGGAATCACGTATAGCCTGTATTCGCCGGAGCTGAAGGTTTCGGTGTACGGGTCCGTTCCCGCATCGTATCCCGCTGCGCCGCCAATGTCGAAGTATACTCCTCCCGCGGCCGAAATGCCGGTTGAAACCGTTCCGGTTATCAGCGCGGTGTAGTCCTTGTTGACCGTACTGTCGCCTCCCACCGCTCCGGTGGTCGCGCCGCAGGTTACGAACGCGCCGTCGGTTATGCCCGGATAGAAGTCCGTCACTGTCGTCGCTCCCGCGGCCGGCCCGTACTGGTAAATCACGTAGCCCTCGTACGCGCCGCTTGCCGGGGTGATTGCCACGGACTGGATGTTCGTGGTGACCGTGCAGACGTCGTCCTCGAAGAATTGAATGGTTTCTCCGTCAAGGTTCGCGTGGCTGCTGCCCCAAAACTTGGCGATTGAGAGGGTCTGGTCCGCGGCGACCGCGCCGCCGTACAGGTAGCTGAACAGCTCGTCCCCGGCAGTGTTATTGAAGATTATTGTCGGCGTCTCGCCGGTCGGGATGTAGAGGGCGAAGACCCTTGAGCCGGCTGCGCCGGTCGGGGCAACGGTGTAAACAAGCCCGCCTATCGTGGTTTCGATGGTTGCGACCTCGTCGGGAACGCTGCCGCCGATGAGGATGCTCAGGTCGAGCGCGTCCCCGCTTGAGCCGAGCGCGATGTTCGTGACGTTTTCGTCCGCGGCCGTGTCCGGGACCGCGCCAGTGTAAACGTATGCGGTTATGGTGCCGGTTGCCGGGTTGTCATAGTACAAGTTGTACGGGCTTGCCGTGAGCTCGCCGGTCATGCCGACGTTCTCATCGCTTCCGTCGTTGCGGTAGAGCGCGATGTATCCCGTCGTCGCGATGTCGGCGTGGGCCGCGGAAGTGATTTTCGTGTCCGGCGAGTAGTCCGAAACGTAAACGCCGTAGTCGTAGGGGAGCGCTTGGTTGGGGAGCACGTGCACGCCCGCCTCTATGGTGTCGTCGAACGTGCAGGGAAGCAAGCCGTCCGTGTCAAAGTACACGTACACGTCTGCGAGGTTGCCGCCGTTCACCTGCACGCTCGGCTCGACCATGTAATAATACTGTTCGTATTGGCCGCTTGGGTCCGCGACGGTCGCGGTCGAGGCGATGTGGGTTCCGCCGTCCAGGTCGTCACAGACCTCCATGAAGTCCCCGGCGAGGTCATCGTGCGTCGCCGCGTTTCCCGCGGCCTTCGCGAAGTCCACCTCAAGGGATTCCGCGTCCGTAGTGCTCCTCGTGAAGTACACCCTGCTCGAGCCCACGGGGTCGCCGGTCTTGCAGAAGTATATGTGGAGGGTGGTCGGGCTCGCGGGCATCTCGAACGACCCGGCGTATTCATCGTTGGAGTCGAACAGCGCGTTGCCGTACGAGAACGTGTCCGAGGAGTTGTAAAGCAGTTCGCCGGGGACGTCCGGGTTCGCGTCGCACGGGTTTCCCTGCGCCGCGCTGTAGACTTCCACGCGGTATGCCGCGTCGTTCGGCCAGTCTCCCGTCATGGAAACGGCAGCGCTTACGCTAAGGGATAAAAACACCAGCAAGGCGGGGACGAGCAGGAGGAGTTTTCCTGCGAGGGATGAAACGCTTGCGCGCGTTTGCGCGCCTTCAAGGCTTGCTCGGTTTCCATTCCTTCCCATTGATTCACCTTGGTCCCGCGCAGCCTGCGCGGTAAGTCTTGCTCGGCGGCGTTTGAAGCGGCAAAGCCCGGCAAAAAAACGCGGGTTTCGCCCGCTTATGAATGCTTTGACCACCATTTCTGGAAAGCTTTTTGGTGGTGTGGTGTTTAAAAACATTTTGCGGGGCAAAGGTTTATAAGGGAGGAAAAGGAATGCGCCCGCAAAAAATTCTTTTTCCCGGCGTGAAAAGCATTCCAGCGCGCGGTGCGGGCGCGCCGGGGCAAACCCGCCATCCGCCGCCCGGCGCGTTTGAAGGGAACCGGGGGACGGAAAAAAGGCGTTTGCGCGCTCCCCGGAAACGGGTTTTCCGAACGCGTGCGCGCGCGCCTTGTCTTTTTTCATTCTAGTAGGCGCGCGCGTTAGGGGAAGG
>JAQTMQ010000014.1 GCA_028714235.1 Candidatus Iainarchaeum sp.
GGCGGATGGCGAGGCCGCCCGAGCCGCCGCGCACCGGGGCGGTCTGCGAGCGCAAGAGGTTCAGGAACTCCTCGCCTTCGCGGCGCTTCCTGGGAATCGCCATCCTGTAGGTCCAGACCGACGAGAAGTCTTCGCGGTTCATTTCTATGAGGCGGATGAAGCAGCTGTAAGCGTTGTAGCGCACGCGCGCGTTATGGCTTTTGCTGATGTATTCGCTGATTTTCCTTCCGATGGCAAGCCTGCGCGACACGTTTGCCTGGCAGGCGTTTGCTGCGCCCAAAAACCCCGACCCGCCAACTGTTATGGCCGCCCGCGTTATTATTCTTGACGCGCGGCCGCCCCCGGCTTCCTGACTTCAAGGTAGGCGGACGGGTTCAGGACGTAAAGGTAGACCGTGACCACCGCCCCGAGATACCTTCCGGCGACGAAGCCGGCTTCGCCGAGGGCGCTGAACGCGCCTTCCGCGTAGAAGCCCGCGAGCAGGAGCGCGAAGGAGAGCAGTGTGAGCCAGAAGACCGGGCCGAAGTTGGCGCGCGAAAGCGCGTAGCCTTCGCGAAGCGAGCCGAGCACGCTTCCCTCCCCGATTACGATGGAGGTCGGCGTGAAGTAGAAGGCGATTCCGAGGACGAAGACCGCGGCCGCGAGGCCGAGCGCGCCGAGCGCGATGAGGGGAAGGCTCGCGAAAACGACGCCCAGGGCGGCGAGGGCGGCGAACGGAAGCATCGCGGCGAGCCCGATTGCGAGGAGGATGGCGGTGACCGCAAGGATTTTCGGGAAGCGGCCGAGCACGTGGCGCGCCGCCGCCCGGAAGCCGAGCTTCCCTGTTTCCGACCTCTGGCGCACGAGCTCGGGGTACATGCTGTCAATGAAAATCCAGAGCGGGGCGAGGGCGAACAATGCGAGCAAGGCGGGCGCCTCCGCCCCGAGGAGGCCCTGGGAAAGGAGAGGGTTCTTCGCCGCCTCGACGCTCGAGCGGACTAGGACGAGGTAAGGGGGGATGTAAAGGGTTGTGGAAACCAGCTTTGGGAGGAAGAGGACGGGGTCGCGCGCGAGCTCGCGGAGCGCGCCCCTTGCAAGCGAGATGAAGCCCATCGCGAAACGTTTTGCCGCGGGAGCTTAATATTTAATTAACGTTGGGGCAAAAATGTTGCGATGGCAATGTCGCTCTCGAGGCCGGAGATGAAGGGGATTTCGGCCTGGGTAAACTCCGCGCCCCTCGCGCTTTCCGGCCTGCGCGGAAAAACCGTGCTCGTGGAATTCTGGGAGCTCTCCTGCGCAAGCTGCCTGCGGGGGATTCCGTTCCTGAAAGCGCTCCACGAAAAATACGGGCCGAAAGGCCTCGCCGTGGTCGGCGTGCACACCCCGGAATACGAGTTCGGGAAAAGCGTGGAGCGCGTGAAGGCCGCGGTCGCGCGCCATGGAATCCCGTACCCCGTGGCGCTGGACAACGACTACCACACGTGGAAGGCCTTCGGCAACAAGTTTTGGCCCGGGAGATACCTGTTTGACGCGAAAGGCGAGCTGCGCTACTCGCACGCGGGGGAAGGCGCGTACGGGGAAACCGAGAGAAAGGTGCGCGAGCTGCTCGCGCAAGCCGGGGCGGACGTCACGCAGACGCGGATTTGCGCCCCGCCGGACGCCTTCTACCCGAAAGCCATGACCCCGGAAACCTACATGGGCTCCTCGCGCTCTAAAGGCACGGGCTCGGGCGAGGTTTGCGGTTTCGACGGCAAGTGCGGCTACCTCGACCCCGGCGTGCACATAAGGGACGCGCTCTACCTTTCCGGAATGTGGGACGTGAAGGAGGAATACGCGGAAACCGCTTCCGACATGCCGGCAAACCTGACGCTCAAGTTTTTCGCGAGGGAGGCGAACGTCGTGATGGCGCCCCCCGCGGGAAAACAGGCCGCCGTGAAGGCGTTCATAGACAACGCGCCCGTGAGGGGGAACGCCGCCGGGGAAGACGTCGGGGAGGACGCCGCAGTGAGAGTCGGCGAGGCGAGAATGTACCGCGTCTATTCCGCGAAAGATTACGGCGAGCACGAGCTGCGCCTCGACTTCGCCGAAAAAGGCGTGAAGTGCTACTCCTGCACGTTCGGCTGAAGCCCAAAGCGACCCCGAAAATTGAACAAAGGATATTAGGCTGGCGACGCCGAAAATAGCGCATGCTGATTGATGAGGACGCGGAGTTCAGGAACGTTTCCTGCCCGGGATTGCGGAACTGGGACGTTCTTGAGGTGGGATGCGGCGACGGCCGGCTGAGTGTTAGGCTCGCGGGCATTGCCAAGACGCTCGCCTGCATTGACCCCGACGAAGCCAAGCTGGAAAAAGCCCGCGAGCGATTAAGGGGCTCGCAAAATACCCGGTTTGAAGCCGGGAGCGGGGAAAGACTGCCCTTCCCGGATGAATCGTTCGACGCAGTGTTCTATTCCTTGTCTTTCCACCACCTGCCAATCGAAAAACAATATGAGGGGATTCTGGAAGCCGGAAGAGTGCTGCGAAGCAACGGAAAATTGTTTGTTTACGAGCCCGTCGCGGCGGGCCAAATGCAGTCGATTTTCCTGCTTTTCGTGGACGAGCTCAAGGACCTGGAAGAGACCCAAAAAACAGTTCAAAAAGCCGTGGACGACCGCGTTTTCAAGCCCGTGAAAAAGAAGGAATTCTCGATTAAGTGGGAGTTTGACGGCGCCGGCGAGCTGATGGATTTTTTCGGTGCGGAATACGGGGAAGGGAAGGTCGCGGCGAACAAGCAGAGGATTCTTGAAATCTTGGCCGGGCAGGCTGACGCGCGACCGCTGGTCCTGGAAGACAGGCTGGTGCTCGTTGAACTGGAAGCGGACGGGTGAGGAAGCCCTCGGCGAGAATTGAACTCGCGGCCTACTGCTTTGTGGGCCCGTTTTTCCGTTAACGCTTTTACGTGCGAGCCGCTTCTTGCTGGCGAGCTCGGAAAAGGGTTACCATGCAGTCGCTCTACCGCTGAGCTACGAGGGCGCGCTGCGCGCGTGTTATTGGGCGAAAACGTCTTTTATTATTATCGTATCCTCGCGCCCGGGGCCGACGCTGACGATTGAAGCCGGGACGCCCAGGTCGCTTGAAACGCGCTCCACGTAGGCCCTCGCCTGCGCGGGAAGCGCGCCAACGCCTTTGCCTGCGACGGCCCGCCATTCGCCGGGGGAGAGGTCCTCCCAGCCCGCGATTTCCTCGCAAACCGGCTTGCAGTCGGAAAGCGCTTCCGAGGAGGCGGGCGGCCGGTGAAGCGTCTTTCCGCCCAGCTTGTAGGCCGAACAGATTCTCAGGCCTGGAATGCCGCCGAGCGTGTCAAGCCGCGTGAAGGCGAGGGAGGTGAAGCCGTTGATTTCGCTCGCCTGCCTTAGGCAGGGGAGGTCGAGCCAGCCTATGCGCCTCGGGCGGCCGGTCGTGGTGCCGAACTCGTTTCCCTTGTCGCGAATCGCCTCGCCCACGCCGTCGGGAAGCTCGGTCGGGAGCGGGCCCTCGCCCACGCGCGAGACGTACGCCTTCAGGACTCCTACCACTTCCGTGATTTTGCTTGGCGCGATGCCCGCGCCCGTGGACGCGCCGCCGGAAGTCGGGTTGGAGGAGGTGCAGTAAGGGTAGAAGCCCGAGTCTATCCCGAGAAGCGAGCCCTGCGCGCCCTCGAGGAGCACGTTTTTCCCCTTGGAGATGGACTCGTTCACGGACAGGATTGCGTCGCAAACGAATCCGGCGAGCCTGTCCGCCTGGCCCGAGAGCTCGGAGAAGACCTGGGCTTCGGATTGCGCGAATTCGGCGCCGTAAACCTTCCCGAGCTCCTTCGCCTTGATTTCGTGGAGCGCGCGCACCTTCGCCTCAAGCCGGCCCTTGTCGAGCAGGTCCGCGAAGCGGAGCCCGATGCGCGCCGCCTTGTCCGCGTAGCATGGGCCGATTCCGCGCCTCGTCGTGCCCACCGCGCCCGAGCCCTTCAGCGCCTCCTGCGCGCCGTCAAGCGCGAGATGGTAGGGGAGGACGACGTGCGCCCTCGCGTCGATGAGCAGGTTCGGCCTGATTCCGGCCTTCGCGAGCATGCCGAGCTCCTCGAGCAGGGTTTTGGGGTTCACGGCGCAGCCCGCGCCCACCACGACCTGCTTTTTTTCGTGGAAGCAGCCGCTCGGGAGCGCGTGCATCTTGAACTTCTTGCCGCCGAACATGACCGTGTGGCCGGCGTTGTCCCCGCCGTTGAACCTCACGACCACGTCCGCCTTCCCCGCGAGGAAGTCCACTATCTTTCCCTTGCCCTCATCGCCCCACTGGGCGCCGATTACAGCCGCTACCGCCATGCAACCACGCAAACAGTTTTAGGGGCTTCTATTAAATTAACTCTATGATTCGTTTGCCGGAAATCTTCAGGAAGCTGAAGCGCGGGCCCCAGGTGACCCTGCCCAAGGACTTCGGGATGATCGTCGCGTTCACCGGCGTCGGGAGGGATTCCGCCTGCGTTGACGCCGGGGCGGGAAGCGGGTGGCTTGCAATCGGCCTCGGCAACGTCGCGAAAAAAGTCACGAGCTACGAGTGGCGCGACGACTTCGCCTGCCTCGCCGAGGAGAACGTGAAGCGCGCGGGCCTCGAGAAGCGCGTGAAAATCAAGAGGAAAAACGTTTTCGAGGGGATTGAAGAGGAGGAACTTGACTTGGTGACGCTCGACCTCGCGGACTCGGACAAGGCGGTTCCGCACGCTTTCAAGGCCCTGAAGGCGGGCGGGTATCTGGTGGGCTACCTGCCGCACGCGGAGCAGGTGCAAAGGTTCGTGAAGGCGGCGAGGGAAGCCGGGTTCAAGGAGGACTTCGCGGTTGAGGCAATCGTGAGGGAGATGCTCGTCAGGGATGCGGGCTTCAGGCCGGAAAACATGGGGCTCATGCACACCGCGTACCTCGTTTTCGCGAGGAAGTGAGCTGCCCGGCGGGCTTGCCTTGGTCAATCGAGTAATCCTGCTTTTTCGCCTTCTTTGTGGGCCCGGGCTTTTTCCCGAGAACCTTTTCCCGGAAAACCGCCCACAGCCAGTAAAGGAACCCGAACAGCTGCCCGGTGACGAGGAGGGCGGATGCGGCCGCTGCGGCGAGAAGCGAGAGCGCGGCTGCCCCGAAAACGAGGACGAGGAGGGCGGGAAGGCAGGATTCTTCTAACAAGGCGCTCAGCTCTTTGTCGGGATGTATTTCCTGATTGCACCGGCAAGGCCGGAGATGGGCATGGACTGGAGCCAGACTTTTCCCGGGCCGGAGAGGGTGGCAAGGAAGAGGCCCTCGCCCCCGAAAATGAAGTTCTTGGCTCCGGCGACGCGCACGATGTCGAATTTGACGGTCGGCTCGAACATGGCGACGCAGCCCGTGTCAACTTTCAGGAGCTGGCCTTCCTTGAGCTCCATTTCCGTGATTTCGCCGCTGAAGTTCAGGAAGGCGGTTCCCGGGCCGGATATTTTCTGGAGGACGAAGCCCTCGCCGCCCAGCAGGCCCGCGCCGAGCTTCCTGTTGAGGTGGGTTGAAAGCTTGACGGTCTGCTGGGCGAGCATGAAAGCGTCCTTCTCGCAAACCATTTCCTCGCCCTCCTTCAATTCGAGCTTGATTATCTTTCCCGGGTATTCGGAGTTGAAGGCCACGAAGCCCTTCCCGCCTTTTGCCGTGAAGTTCGTGAGGAAAAGGGATTCGCCGGAAAACATGCGTCCGAGGCCGCCCGCAACGCCGCCCTTGGACTCGGTCTTCATCTCGATGTTGCCGCTCATCCAGCCCATCGCGCCCGACTCGGAATAGACGGACTCGCCGTCATCCAGCTCGACGTTGACCGTCTGCATAACCGTGCCGTCAATCCTGAACTTCATTGGACCACCTTGAGCTGATTTGGGGTGCAAGGTTAAAAAAAAGGCAAGTGCGGAGGCATCGGAACCGACGCCCTGCGCGGGAGCGAGCCCTTCCGGGTGCGATGCGCTACTCTGTTGCGCAGCTGTCGCCCGAAGGCGACTCAAGCGAGCGTTGCGCCTGGGAAAAGGGCTCATGCGGGGGGCAGGATTTGAACCTGCGTAGCCCTTGGGCAGGAGGTCTTAAGCCTCCCCCGTTTTCCTGGCTCCGGCACCCCCGCATAGAGGTGCGCCAATTGGGGGCGCTTTCGCCGCAAGGCGAATCGGGCCCCCGCATGGAGATGCTGCGGAAATGGGGAGGTTCGGGGTTTAAAGGGTAATGTTTTAAACCGGAAACTCGCGGGTGAATGTTGCTGATTGAATTGCTGTTTAATACGACTTCCAGGATTGAGGGCGAGGTGCGCGGGCCGGATGCGGGGACGGAAACCCGGTCCGAGAAGCGCGGGGTATTTCAACGCATTTTCGGGAGGACCGAGGAAACGGGTGCGGTGCAGGTTGGAAAGAGTGGGGTAACCAAGACCGTGAACGTGGGGTTGAAAATCGAGGAGATGAAGGAATCGGCAAAAAAATCCAGGGATGACGCCGCTGAGCAAAGGGGGCTTGCGACTTTTTTTGGCGGAATCGGCGTGGGCGCAGGATTATGCGTGGCGGTTGCCGCAATGGCCGGAGCGTATCCGGCGGCGGGCGTAATGGGGGTGCTCACGCTCGTTTCGCTCGCGAGAAGCTGGTTGCACAGGCGGAGCGGACGCCGCCTTGAGGCCGATGCAAACCGGGAAGAGGCGCTGGCCGGGATGCTGGACGCGCTCGCGCAACTGCGCGCTTTGGAGATAAAAAATGGGGAAACCGGCGGATCCCGGGACCCGCGTGGAACCAGTTATCTTGAATGGGATTGACCCGGGATGGGTTTAGAGAAAGGCTTTGTTCAATTTTTTGGGAGTAATGTTTTAAACCGGAAACTCGCGGGTTAACCGGTGTGTGGTTATGGCGCTTGCGGTGAAGGGGCGAAGGGAGGAGGCGGTTCCCCGGGAAGGGGCGCTGGTTTCCGGCGGGCTTGCGGTTGGCGGGGTCTTGAAGGCCGCGCTCCAGGCGAAGCCCGAGCCAAGCGAAGAGAAGCAGGCTTCCGCGCTTGAAAAGGAGGTTGCGCGGGACGAGGAAAACGCGCGCAAGTTTTACGCGGGCGCAATCATGGTCGCGGTCGCCGGCGTCGCCGGCGCAGTTTTAGGGGTTGCGGCGGGCGCGGCCGTCGCGGTTGTGGCGCTTGCCGCAATCGTCGCCTTCAACTTTTATTCGGATTACGCGAGCTCCAAGAAGGAGGCGCGCATCGAGGAGCTGCGCGGGAAGAAGTGAGCGAAAGGCCCTGCTTGGCGGGGTGGGCAGCCTCACCGCTCCCTTTTCCCTGCGATGAACTCCTCCACCATCTCGCGGCACACGTCGTCCGGGAACTGCTGCGCCGGGTGCTTCATGAAGTAGGCCGAGGCGGAAGTGAGCGGGCCGCCGGTTTTCCGGTCGAGGGCGATTTTTGCGCATCGGATTGCGTCAACCACGATTCCCGCGCTGTTGGGGGAGTCCTCGACGTCGAGGCGGCATTCCAGCGTCACGGGGACGTCGCCGAACTTCTTGCCTTCTATGCGGAGGTAGCACACTTTCTTGTCCTTCATGAACGGGACGTAGTCGGAGGGACCGATGTGGATTTGGTCGCCGGGCATGGGCGCGGGGAGGTTGGACTGCACTGCTTCCGTCTTGCTGATTTTCTTTGATTTCACGCGCGAGCGCTCGAGCATGTTCAGGAAGTCGGCGTTGCCGCCGAAGTTGAGCTGGTACATGCGCTCGATTTTCACGCCGCGGTCCGCGAAAAGCTTTGCGAGAACGCGGTGCGTGATGGTCGCGCCCACCTGCGATTTTATGTCGTCCCCGATGATGGGGATGCCCCTCTCCTTGAACTTGTTTCCCCAGGCGGGGTCGGAGGCGATGAAGACTGGAATGCAATTGACGACGGCGACGCCCGCGTCGAGCGCCTCCTGCACGTAGAAGCGCACCGCCTGCTCGGAGCCGACCGGGAGGTAGTTGACGAGTATTTCGGCGCCCGAGTCCTCGAGGGCCTTCCGGACGCTCACCGGCTTCTGCCGCGGGTCCGCGATGAAGAAGTCTTTCGTCGTTTCGCCGATGCCGTCAAGGACCGGGCCCTTCAGGACCTCGACGCCCGTCTTCGGGACGGAGGAGAACCTGATGGTGCAGTTCGGCTCCGCGAACACGGCTTCGGAGACGTCCTTTCCCACCTTCCGCCTGTCCACGTCGAAAGCTGCGGCGACCTTTATGTCGGAAAGCCTGTAGCCGCCGATGACGTTGTGCATGATGCCTGAGACCGGGGGCGAGTTCCCGTCAACCCCCTTGTAGTACTCCAACCCCTGAATCAGGGAGGACGCGCAGTTTCCCACGCCGCACACCGCAATACGTATTTTTCCCGCCAGAATGGACACCCCGGCCTGCTTTCGGCGGACGATGTTTTAGGGTTTCTAATATATTAGGGTTACTGGTATATCTCGCAATTGTTTATATAACGGCTGCGCGCATAATGGCGGCATGCGGGAAACGTCGCCCATGCGGAGGCTCGAGCATTCCCTGACGAAGGGGAACCTGTGGCTTTACGTGCTCTCCACGCTTTCGAGGAAGAGGGTGCACGCCTACGGCCTCGGCGCGGAAATGGAGGGGAGGTTCGGCTGGCGCCACGGCCTCGTGACCACGTACCTCGTGCTTTACAAGCTGGAAAGCGAGGGGCTCATCAAGTCGAATTTTTACGGGAGGAGGAAGTATTACGCGCTCGCCCCGAAAGGGAAGGCGGCGCTCACGGAAGCGAAAAAGTATCTGGGGGAGCTTTCCTCGCGGCTTTAGCGCCGCGCCCCCTTCCTCGCGGGCTTTGCGGGCCTTGCCCGCCTGGCCGGCTTCTCCTCGTCCTCCTCGTCTTCCTCCCCCTCGAGGCCGAAGGAGCGGGGCTCGTAGGGCGGAGGCCGGGATTCGCGTTTCGGGCGCACTTCGCGCGCAGGGGACTCGCCGGCGACGGACGCCACGTCTGCTTCGGCGCGGTAGCAGGAGAGCTTGGTTTCTGCATCCATGCTTTCCTTGCCTTCCATCCTGCACTTGCACATCTGGGCTATGTCGTCGATTGTGTGGAACGGGAGGTAGCGCATGAGTATTTCCGGCTCCTCGTGGCCGGGCGTGTCTATTTCCAGGCTGCCGGTCTGGAGAATCCGGTCCGCGAGCGAGCGGATCTGCGTGATGTTGTCTATCTTCTCGTAGGGCACGGAGCGCACGGACTTGGTGATTATGCCCTCGGTCGCCATCACCTCGCGCTCGGTGAGGGTGTAGTAGGTCGCCTGGTGGCGGATGAAGAGGGCGATGCTCGCGGTGAGCGCGAGGATGATTATGCAGGCGGGAACTATCAGCTGGAGGGACTGGTTGAGCCCGCCCTCGTAGGTGAGGTAGGTTGACGCGGCCAGCAGCACGAGCGTGCCCACCAGGATTAGGAGGTAGGCGACCGCGAAGTGCTGCCGTAAGACTATGGCTTTTCTGCCTTCCATTTGTACACCCGGGCTAATTTGCGGCCGCCAGGCATTAAATCATTTGCGTTTGGCGGCCCGCGCGCCAGTTTTCCGGGCGTTGCGCACGCCGCCGCAGACCGGGCAGGCGCGCGCCCCTTTTTCCTGCGGCATGCCGCAGCGGGCGCAGGGGCGGCCGCCTCTCGCCGGCTTCGCGAGCCCCTTCTTGAGGCGGTAATAGGCGGCGGCGAGGAGGAGCAGCAGCACGATGAAGGATGCGGCGCAAACCTTGACGAGCGACATCACGTCGTAGACGCGGGTTTGGGCCGTCGCGTATTCCGAGTTGCCCGCGGCCTCGGAGGCGATGCATTCGATTGAAACCTGGCCGTCCGGGAGGCCGAACACGCTCACGCCCGCGTCCCCGACCACGCCCGCGAAAAGCGTTTCGCCCGAGCCCATGCTCCGGACCTTGCATGCGATGGTGGCGGGCGACATGTTTCCCAAAACCCTAGCGTTCAGCGGAAGCGTGGGGTTCCAGTTTAGGATGGTTTCAGGCGCGCTTATCTCAAGCGTCAGGCTTGACGCGCTGCCGAAATCCGCGGCCGGCGGCTCGGCGAGCTCGGCGTACCTTTCCGGAAGGCCCGCCTGCCGCCAGTCGCCGTCGTGGAAGTAGAAGACGGTGTTGCCCGCGACCATGCGCGAAACCTGGGCGTTCGGCCGCCAGAGCGACGAGAGGTACGAGAGGCCGGCCGGGTCGCGCTCCGCCCAGATGGAGTACGGCGCGGGGAGGGGCGAGAGCTCGAAGTTCGCGATTCCGCCGCCGGGGTCGAACGCGTCGTCCCACGTCCCGCTCGCGTCCGAGAACTCGGCGCCTCCGGCAGGGAACGGCCCCTCCTTGACGCCGGACGGGGAGGCGTAGGCGTAGCTCGGGTAGCCGTAAATCCACATGCGGCGGTTCAAGCCCGAAACCTCCTGTGGGTAATCCAGGAAGTCGTAGGAGCGCAGCGTGCGGTAGTAGCGCTTGCCCGCGTAAAACATGGTGACGGTCGTGAGGTTGAAGGGCCTCGACTCGTTCGCGCCCCCTGCGGTCCTCACGGCCTCGGAGGCGACGGTGCGCACGGTCGCGCGAAGCGGGCCCTCGTGCAGGACGGCGGTGGACGTGTTTCCCTGCCCCCATTCGCATCCGGGGTCGCACTCGTGCTCGCCGGGCGCGGAAACGAAGCCGCGAAAGGCCTTCACCCCGGGACGCGAGTTTTCAAGCGGGTCGTAGGGCGCCGGGTCTGAGACCTCAGCCCAGTCGCTTGACTTGGCTACGACGTGGCTGTAGCCGAAGCGGGTGCGGTCCATGTAAACCATGAGCTTCGACGTGTCCACGCGGACGTCCTGCTCCCTGTTCCTGACCACCACCTCGCGCGCGTATTGCGGGGCCGGCTTGGCGCCGTTTTCGAGGACGTCGAAATAGACGTAGTATGTCCTGCTCGAGCCCGCGGGAAGCGTGCCGTCCGCCCTCCAGAGCAGGTCCCCGGACCAGGCGCCGGGATGGTCCGCGTCGAACTGGGAAACGGCTTCGCCGGAAATCATGCCCGAGGAATCGTATTCCATCACGCGGACCGAGTCCGGGTCGAAGCGCTTTCCCTCGGCCGCGGGGCCGAGCAGCTCGGAAAAGTCCGCGCGCTCCTCGATTATCCAGTCGGTCCGGTTGAAGCTCCCGGCGGAAACCTCGATTTTGGCGCGGTAATGCCAATCCCAGTCAAGCCATTCCGAAGCGGCGGGCGCAGGCGCGGGGAGGAGGGCGAGGAGCACGAGGGCGAGCACGAGGGGGCGCATAACGCGTAGCATTTTAAATGCGGTGATTAAAATCCATATCAGGTGCGGACTTGTCTAACCGATGCTTGATGCTTTTCACGGTCGCGCTGGTTGCGCTCGCCGCGTTCTCGGGGTGCGCCCAAGCGGAAACCTTGGGCCGCTTCATCTACTCCGTTAACGGCAACTGCTCGGGCAAGCCGGTGACGGTTTCCGTCGCGGACATGTACACTAACGCGCCGGTGAGGGCCGAAGTCAGGTTCCAGTCGAGGCTTTACGGCCTCCTGCAGGACGTTTACACCAACTGGACGGATTCGGCGACGGGCGTGGCCACGTTCCAGTCCGCTCCGGCGGCCGACTACTTCATAACGATTTACAGGCCGGGCTACGTCCCGTCCGAACTGAACTGGCGCGTCGCCGACTGCCCGGATTGCACGACGAACCTCGGGTGCCCGTCGAACGCGTCCTGCGCGGCAGGGAAATGCGTTCCGGTGACTGGCGAGTGCGGCTTCCCCCGCAACCACGAGTGGGTGGCCTACGAGTGCTGCGACGATTCCGCGTGCCCGGCCGACCGGGAGTGCAGGAACAACGCGTGCATCGAGGTGACAGGAACCTGCGGGTACGCTCAAAACCACGCGTGGATTGAGCACGAGTGCTGCTGGGATTCGGACTGCGGGAGCAACAGGACGTGCGTGAACCACGCCTGCGTGCAGGAAAGGGAATGCGGGACGGATGCCGACTGCCCCGACGACAAGGCCTGCGCGGCGGCCGGGAGCTGCGTCCAGATAATAGGGGAATGCGGGCATGCTGTGGGGCACAGGTGGGTGCCGTACGAGTGCTGCTCGGATGCGGAATGCGCCTCGGGCACGTGCACCGCGCACGCGTGCGGGGCGGAGCAAACGCCCACGCCCGAAGTGCCCCAGCCGCCGAGCTGCTTCCTCGGCTTCGCGCTTGCGGCGCTATCCGGTTTGGCAATCGCAATCAGGAAGTGAGTCCTTGGTTTTGGTTGCGTTCGACCTCCGCGGAACCGCGCTGGTCCGGGATTTTGACGAACTGAAGAGCTACGCGCCGAGAGCCGGCTTCATGCCGATGCTGAAGAAGCAGAGGAAGCTCAAGTGGCAAAGCGCGCTCATGTGCGAAGAGGAGGCGGCAACCGCGGAAAAATCGCTTCTCCTGTCCGGCATCGCGGGCTCGTTCCACCACCACTACTACAAGCACGACCTCGACCGCGCAAGGCAAAAAAATTTTCCCGCGCTCAAGAAAAAAGACGACTGGCTCGTCTTCGTGGGCGACAAGCCGAAGGACTCCGCGGTTGCGGCCAGGCACGCGGTTTCGGCGATCCGGGTGCCGCAATTCTCCCATCCCAAGGACAAATTCGACTTCTCAATCGTCCAGGAGCTACTTGAGGCGATAATCCTCAGGCAATTCGCGGAGTTCCGCAGGGAGAACCGCCTCAGGGAAATCCGCTCGGCCAAGAACTTCAAGGAGCTGGGCGGGGAATGCTTCCGCCTGCGCGTGTTCCCCCACCGCTTCGAAGCCCACTTCACCGACTGAAAGGCCCAAGGCGCGCGCGGGGCGCGTTTCAACTGCCGAGCAGGGACGCGATGCGGGAAACGTTTTCGCGCGAAAGCGAGAAAACCCTCGCCTTGGCGAAACCCGACTTTTCCGCCGCAAGGCGCGCCGCGGCCTTGGAGATGCCCAGGGCTTCCGCGGAATCCGACATCGCCGCGCGCACCGTCTTCTTCCTGTGCTGGAACAGGTTGAGTGCGAGCATCCGCTCGCCGCCGGAAAGCGTTCCGCCGGTCGGGGAAACGCGGATGATTGCGGAATCCACTTTCGGGGGAGGGTGAAAAGCGCTTCTCGGGACCCGCTCCAGGAATTCGATGCCGAGCGCCGCCTGCGAGGCGAGCGAAAGCCGCGAATACTCTTTTTCCCCGGGCCGGGCGAGCATGCGCGAGACGAACTCGCGCTGCAGGCAGAGGACGGCGCGCTCGAAACGCGTTTCCGCGAGCTTGAAGAGGATGGGGGAGGAGACGGAGTAGGGGACGTTCGAGGCGACGAGGTCGGCTTCAACGCCGGTTTCGAGGAAGTCCGCGTTCACGAGCTCAACGTTCCCGAAGCCGGAAAGCTCTGCCTCGAGGACGGGCATGAGGCGCGAGTCCTTTTCCACGGCGACGATTCTTTTCGCGCCCGCGAGCGCGAGCTCGCGCGTGAGGAAGCCGAAGCCGGGCCCGATTTCGAGCACGGTTTTACCTTTCGGGGAAAGGTAGCCCGCCTCGCGCCTCAGGACGCGCTCGTCCACGAGGAAGCTTTGGCTGAGCTTTTTCTTCTGCAGGAACCCGTACTGCCGGGAGATGCGGTTGAGTTCGGGAAGCAAGGACATGACTAGTACGGGCGGGGGTGGTAAGGCGGCCTGCTCAGCAGGTAGTACTTGCTTCCGCCCTTCAATTCCTCGAGCACGCGCTCGTAGAGGAGCTTCCGCGGGTCCGGGAGAAGCTTCACGCGCTCGCTCACTTCCTTGAGGGATTCGAACGGCTTCCTCTCGCGCTCCCTCATGATGTCGAGCATGTGCTTCTTCCCGACCCCGGGCAAAAGCTCGAGCTGGTGCAGGCGGATGGTGATCGGCCCGCTCTTGTTGAAGAACTGCACGAAGTCGCTCTCGCGCGCGTCAATGATTCCCTTTATCGCGCGCTCGAGCTCGGATTTGGCGCCTCCGGTGAGCTCGAAATAGGATATGCGGCCCTTTATGTGGTCCACCTTCTCGCGGTCGCCCTTGCCGATGTAGATGCGCTCGCCGACCGCCATCGCGGCCCCCGGCTTGGGGACGAGCTCGAGGATGGTGAAATGCGATTCGCCCAGCGCCTGCGCGACCGACTCGCGGCGCACGTCAGCCGACTTCCCGTAGGGAAGAAAGTCGAGTACTACCGCGTACTCCTCCATGCTCGGCTTCCCTGCGGTCTCCACCATTTTCCCAAACCCTTTCAAACGCTGCGGAATGTCCCACGAAACGACCTACTTCTTGAATTCCTGCACAAGTTTCACGACTGCGGAAACGTCGTCATCGCTCGCGGTGACGCGCTCCTTTGCGAACAAAAGCTTCACCTGCTCCTTGTTTTCCGGCATCAGGTCCACGACCTTCACCGCTATCTCGGGCTTCATCTTGCCCGACTCGAGAAGCTTCTCCACCATGTCCGCCGCCTTCCTCTTCCCGAGCTTCGCGAACTTTTTCGAGTACTCGAGGGTCGAGCGCTGCTCAAGGCCCAATGGCGACTTGTCCTCGACCGGCGCTGGAACCGGGGCAACGGGCGCCTCTACGCCTGGCGCGCCCTCCGCGACCTCGACGCCGCCCTCGCCTTCCGGCGCAACGGGCGCGGCCGGGGGCAAGACCGGCTTGTCAAGCTTTTCCTTCTTCCGCCTCTTCGCCTCGGCCTCCGCGTCCTCGAGGCGCTTCTCCATGATGTCCGCGACCTCGACGAGCGTCACCGGGCGGGATTCGATTACCTGCTTTCCTATCAACGCAACCACCTAAGCCTTTTCCAAATGCACTGCCGGGACGATGAGCTCCTTCATCGCCGAGTACACCCTCACCTTGACGACGTACGCGTTCCCGCGCCTCGCGACCACCTTGCCGAGCTTGCCCCTGTAGCGCGGGTGCGGCATGCCGCCGAAATGCCCGCTCTTGTAGTCGAGGCGGACGCTGTCGCCCACGGCAAACGACTTCACGAGCTTCGTGATGCCCAGCCGCGGCTCCGAAACCCGGTGGCGGAGCAGCCTGCTCCTCTTAGACATCTTCCCAAGACTCCTCTTCATTGAAAAAACCCCTTGAACATGATTCAGCGGCGATGACGCTACCGAAAACTATTACAGGAAAAAGGTTTTGCCGCAACAGGTATAAATAGCCTTCCGGGCGCCTGCGGCGGGGAACGCCTCCCGGTATAAAAGGGGTTTATAAAGCTTGACGGCGTAAATTTAGCCCTAATTAAACTTTTCGGTTGGGTGGTCGTTTTGGCAGGGAAGAAATCCAGGGGCAAGCCTCCGGCGAAGAAAGCCAGGGCGCCGTCTGCCCCGAAGAGCAGGGAGCTCTCCATACTTGAGCAGATGAAGCCCGCCTTCAAGATAGAGAACATCGTCGCTTCCGCAAGCCTTGAGGTCGAACTCGACCTCTACGCCATCGCGCAGGAAGTCCGCGACGTGGAATACGAGCCCGAGCAGTTCCCGGGCGCGATACTCAAGCTCCGCGACCCGCGCGCGTCCCTCCTGCTCTTCAAGAACGGGAAAATCATCTGCACGGGATGCAAGAGCGAAGGCGAGGTCGAGTTCTCCATCAACAAGGCGGTGAAGCTCCTCGCGCCACACGCAAGGAAGCCGCGCACATAAACCCCGCGGCCGCCTTTTTCCTTTCTCCCATTTTCGCTATTTCCCTGACCCGGCTTTTCGGGGCGCGAGCCCATGCGGCTTACTTTTGCGGCTTGAGCTCCCCCAGCGGGGCCGGAACCGGGTCGAGCACCGGGAGCTTCCTCTCCAAATCCTTCGCTATCCTGCGCACGTCCACCCTCTCCCCTATCGCAAGCGCCTCAGGGCCGAGGGCGCCCCAGACGTGCATCTCCTTTGCGATGAACTCCATCATCACTTTCGCGGGGTTCTTCACGCCCCCGAGCTTTTCGCCGTCCTCGTCGAAGCGCCTTATCTCGCAGCCGGTCGGCCTGCCTCCCTTCAGCGTCACGTGAATGGATGCGGATTCCGTCTTCCCGTTGCACGCCACATCCATCCTGCCCCCGATTTCCAGGACTTCGCCCTTTTTCGAGAAGGACGCGTGGTGCCGCCTCCCGAAAAACCCGTTTTCGGTGCCCGGCTCCCGGTATTGGGTGGCCACGACGAAATGGTCCTTGAAGAAAACGAGCTGCGCGTCCCGCTTCGCCTTGTCCTCAAAGAAAAGGTAGAGCCCCTCGCCTCCGCCGAACGGGCGGACTCCCGCGCTGAACATGGGCAGGCTGTTGAACCGAATCGTGTTGTAGCCGTTTTCGCCGGAATTCAGCAGCGTCCTCAACGCCTTCTCCTGCTCGGTTTCGCCCGCATGCGCGCGCTTGACGCCAAGTTTTGCCAGTAGAACCACCTTCCGTTTTCCCGCGAAGCCCAGATATTTAAAGTTGAGTTGCGCGTCTTAACCCAGGTGGTAATGATGAAGGCGATTCTCAAGCCGGCTGCGGCGGAGCCGGCCATGCGCGCCGAAACCGGGAGGGAGGCGGCTACCGCGTTCGTGGAAGGGCTTTCCGCTGGAAGAATGAAGGAGTTCAAGGACTACCTGCCCGACGAAGGCGGCCACGCCTTCGAAAACGCGATAAGGGCGCTTGCGAAGCTCCCGGACGGGACGCTTGAGAAGCTGAAGCCTGTTTTCGGGAACGTCATGGAAAAGCTCCCGAACGACGAGGCGGCGCTCTTCCTTTACTGGTCGAATGACATGGTGGAAAAATTCGGCGACGACGTGAAGCTTTACCGGAAGGCGGCCGAAAAGGTGCTCAAGAGGTGGAAGGCGCGCGAGCTCGGCGACGACATGGCCACAATCGGCTACAACCTCGGCGTGATTTTCACGGAGGCCGCCCCGGCGAAGAAAAAGCCGGACCTTCCGCCCCCAAAGGAGTGACCGGCCGGGTGGTGCGATGGCGCGCTCCCTCAAGGACTTGAAGGCGGAGAAGCTTGCGCTTATCAAGGCAATTAACCCGGATTGCGAGAAAAGGTTTTCTGAAATCGGCCTGGTCGCGATGGAAATCCGGACGCTTGAAACCCTCAAGGCCATGAAGCGGGCGTTCGTTGACAACGAGAATTTTGCAGGGCTTCCGGGGCTAATGGAGACCGTCAGGAACCGCATCCCGGCCATGGCGTTCGTGTTCAAGGACGACGCGAAAAAATACGAGGCGGCTGCCCGGAGGCTTGCGGGGGTCGCAAGGGAATTCGACGCGATAAAGGACCCGTACCTCAGGGGGCACGCCTTCGCCCTGCTCGTGGACGGCAGCAAGGATTTTGAAGCGCTTTGCAGGGCCTGGTCGCTGATGCCTTACGAGCCCCCGAAAAACGGGAAACGCGAAGTGCCCCGCCGCGGTTCGGATTGCGGTTGCGGGGAGTTCCCTTAGCTGACGACAGCAAGCTATTTAAAGCGGAACAGGGCAACATAGCCTGCTCAGCGGCCATAGGCCCGGGGAAACACCCGTTCCCATTCCGAACACGGAAGTTAAGCCCGGGCACGGCGCGGACTGTACTGCCTTCACGGGCGGGAACTCTCGCTGCTGCTGAGCTTGATTTTTTTACGGGCAGCTTCGGCTCACAGCGGGAGCGCCGTCCCCTCCTTCACCGCGCGGAAGACGACTTCCACCCTCGCGCTCCCGACGCCGGGAAGCGCGCGCAGCCTCTCCGAAACGAACGCGCCAAGCGAGTCCACGGATTCGGCCCTCACCTTGAGCACCATGTCGGACTCCCCGGACGTGAAAAAGGCCTCCTGGACTTCGGGGAGGGCGGCGAGGGCGGCGGCGAGCCTCCTGCGCGCGCCCGGGCCCGCCTTCGGCTGCGGGCCGGAAAGCGTGACGAACACGAAGCCGGTCGCGGGAAAGCCCGCCTTTTCCGCGTCGAGCACGGCGCAGCATTTCGTGATGACGCCTTCGCGCTTGAGGCGGCTGATTTTCTCGTGCGCGGTGGAAAGCGGGAGGCCGAGCCCTTTCGCGAGCTCGCGCACGCTTCGCTCGGAATCGCATTGGAGGGCGGAAAGGAGCTTCCTCTCCGTTTCGCCCAGCACCGCCTTTCCCATGCCGGTCGCCTTGCAGCGTTGGCCTGTAGCGGGGTGGATCGCTACAGGCGGCCGCCTTGCCACGCTGCTGGCTTGGAATTGTTACTTGAATCTATTTAAACTTTTGGATTTTTTCCAAAAACGCTCTACTTTTCCCGGAGGGCGCGGTGCGAGCAATATTTATTACCCAATGGGCTGAAGATATGCGCGCCGTTTTGCGCGCCTCGGTAGCTCAGCAGGTAGAGCGCCTGGCTGTTAACCAGGATGTCGCTGGTTCGAGTCCAGCCCGAGGCGTCCAGTGATTCCAGATGGAAGAAAAGGTCGACGTCGGGAAGGTCGCGCGCGCCGCGAAGGTGAGGCTGGATGCAGCCGAGGCGGCGCGGTTTTCCTGGGAAATTGAAGGAATTTTGGAAAATTTCCAGAAGCTCGGCGAGGTGGACGTGGAGGGGATTGAGCCCTCGTTCAACCCTCTCAGGGCGAAGGCGGAGCTCCGCGAGGACGTTCCCGCGCCCTTTGATTTCGACCCGTTCGCGAACGCGAGGTTCGTGTTCAAGCGGAAAATCGTGGGCCCGAAGGTGCTTGGGGAATGAGCGGCCCGGAACCAGCCGCCTCTTTTGCGCGCAGGGCGGCGCGCGGCGAAGTCTCAATCGAGGAGAGCGTCGCGAAAACGCTTGAGGAATGCGAAAAAACCGATTCGCGGCTTGCGTGCTTCAACACCATTTGCGGCGAGCCCGCGCTTTCCAGGGCGCGCGCGCTAGACGGGCTCGCGAAGGAGGGGAAGGCGGCGGGAAGGCTTTTCGGCGTGCCGGTTTCCGTGAAGGACAACATCTGCACGAAGGGCGTGCGGACGACCGCGGGCTCGGCCATCATTTCGGATTACGTCCCTCCCATGTCGGCCACCGCGGTGGAAAGGATTGAGGCGGAAGGCGGAATCGTGGTGGGGAAGACCGCTATGGACGAGTTCGGCTTCGGCGGCTTCTGCGTGAACGTGGGGAAGGGCTTCCGCGTGCCCAGGAACCCGCTTGACGAAAAGAGGGTGACCGGGGGCTCGAGCGGCGGGTGCGGGGCGGTTACCGCCGCGCTTGCTGCCGCGGGGATTCCGCACGCGTCGCTTGCCGAATCAACCGGGGGAAGCATCACCTCGCCCGCGTGCTTTTGCGGCGTGGTCGGAATCACCCCTACTTACGGGCGGGTGAGCAGGTGGGGCCTGATTGACTTCGCGAGCTCGCTTGACAAGATAGGCTCGATCGGGGCGAATGTTGAGGACGCGGCGCTGCTGCTTGAAGCCGCCCAGGGGGCGGACGCGCGCGACATGACGTCGCGGCCCGAGCCGGCCGGGCCCCTCGCGGACGCGGCGCGCGGCCTCGGAAAACGGTTCAGGCTCGGCGTGCCCAAGGAGTTTTTCGAGGGCGTGGACCCGCGCGTCTCGGACCTGGTCTGGGGAGCGGTGAAAAAGCTTGAGGCCGAGGGCTCCGAGGTCGGGGAGGTTTCGCTTCCCACCGCGAAGTACGCGGTCCCGGCTTACTACCTCATCGCGGTGAGCGAGGCGAGCACGAACCTCGCCAGGTTCAACGGGACGCGCTTCGGCCTCCAGAGGGAGCCGGAGCAGGCGTTCGGGGAATACTTTTCGGAGATAAGGGCGGAGGGATTCGGCGACGAGGCGAAGAGGCGCGTGATTCTGGGCACGTTCGCGCGCATGGCCGGCTACCGGGGGAAGTATTACCTGCGCGCGATGAAGGTGAGGACGAGAATCATCGCGGAGTTCGCGCGCGCGTTCGAGAAATACGACGCGCTTGTCGCGCCCTCCATGCCCATCCTCCCGCCAACGTTTGAGGAGGTTTCAGGGCTTGCGCCGCACGAGGCTTACGCGCTTGACCTGTGCACCACGCCCCCGAACATTGCCGGGATTCCGCATGCGTCGGTTCCCGCCGGGATGGCGGGCGGGCTTCCGGCCGGTGCGCAGGTGATGTGCGCGCACCTGCAGGAAAGGAGGGTCGTGGAAGTGGCTTCAGCGCTGGAGGCGGTGTCGAAATGAAGGCCATGATTGGGCTTGAGACGCACGTGCAGCTCCGGACCGCGACGAAGCTTTTCTGCGGCTGCACGACCGTTTCCAGGGAGCCGAACGACAACGTTTGCCCGATTTGCATGGGGTATCCCGGCTCCAAGCCCGCGCTGAACAGGAAGGCGGTGGAGCTCGGGACGCAAATCGCCCTCGCCCTCAACTGCAGGGTGGCGCCGGAAATGTGGTTTTCGCGGAAATCGTATTTTTACCCGGACCTGCCCAAGGGCTTCCAGATTACGCAGTACGAGGTCCCGCTCGCAAGCGGAGGGCTCGCCGAGCCCGTGCTCTGCGGGAAGAAGGCGGGAATCAGGATAAGGCGCGTGCACGTGGAGGAGGACCCGGCGAAGCTCGAGCACGAGGGCGACATAATGACGGCGGCGCGCTCGCTCGTGGACTACTCGCGCTCCGGGATTCCGCTTTGCGAAATCGTCACCGAGCCGGATTTCGAGTCCCCGGCGCAGGCGCGCGAATACCTGGAATGGCTGCTTTCGCTCCTCGCCTACCTTGAGGTCATCGACCCGCGCGCCGAGGGCGTGATGAGGAGCGACGCGAACATCTCGCTTGACGGCGGGGAGCGCGTGGAGATAAAGAACATCACCGGGACGCTGATGGTGGAGCAGGCGCTCAAGTCCGAGCTCAACAGGCAGATCGGCTTTGCAAACCTAGGGAAAAAGGTGGCGCGCGAAACCCGGCTTTTCGACGGCGCGACCGGGCGGACGGTGACGCTCCGGAAAAAGGAGGAGGAAGAGGATTACGGCTACATTTTCGAGCCCGACCTCCCGATTGTCGGCATGGACGCGATTGCGGAAGGCGTGGGGAAGGCGATGAGGGAGATGCCGGAGGTCGCGCTTGCGCGCGTCGAGCGGCTCGGCGTCCCGCGCGGGCTCGCGCACGCGGTCGTGTACACCCCGGGAATGCTCGCGTATTTCGACGAATGCTCCGGGGGCTACGGGAAGCCGGACGAGCTCGCGCGCTGGCTTGCGAACGACTTCCTGAAATGCATGCACTGGAACGGCCTCGAGGTCAGGGATTCGCCCAAGCCGGAATTGATTGTTGAGCTTCTCGGGATGATTGATTCCGGCGAGATTAACGAGCGCGCGGCAAAGGACGTAATCAAGGAAATGTTTGCGAAGGGGAAGGGCGCGCGCGAAGTGATGGGGGCGCGGGCGGCGGGGAAAGGGGAGAGCGAAGGCGAGGTAATTTCGGGCGTCATCCGGGACAACGGGAAGGCGGTGTCGGACTTCAAGGCCGGGAACGCGCGCGCCCTCCAATTTTTGATTGGCGAAGTGATGAAGAAAAGCAAGGCGAGGATTGACCCGAAGAGGGCGCGTGAAATGCTCGTAAAGCAGCTTAATGCCGGGCCGGGATAGGGGCCCGGAGATGGTTTTCTTGGACAAGGCCTTGAAGGGAATGCTGCTTGGCGCGGTTGCGGGCGTTGTCGACGTTATCCCGATGCTTGCCCAAAACCTTTCTTGGGACGCGGACCTGTCCGCTTTCTCGATGTGGGTCGTGGCGGGATTCATGATTTCGACGTCGGGATTGAGGCTGCCGGGGGTCCTGAAGGGCGCGCTGGTTTCCTTCCTCCTGCTTCTCCCGTGCGCCGTGCTCATCGCCTGGAAGGAGCCGGCCAGCCTCGTGCCGGTAGCCGCGATGACGCTGGTTCTCGGAAGCCTGCTCGGCCACTTCATCGGGAGGATTCCGCCCGGTTAGGGATGGCGGCCGGGAAGCCCAATTTATATTACATGCTTGCCGAATAATTGGCGCTTGCCTTAGTTCCAGTGGTCCCCATGTATTCGGATGCCGTCCAGCGCGCACTTGATTCGATTGAAGCGAAGCCCGGGAACAGGGTCAGGCTTACGAAGGCGGGAAAGGCTTACGAGGGAATCCTGCTCCCGAGGCCGGACGTCGGCGATGAGGGCTGCGTCGTCCTCAAGCTTTCGAGCGGCTACAACGTGGGGATAGAGTTCAAGGGCGCGAAACTCGAGCGGCTCGGGGAGGGCGCGAAGCTGGAGAGCTTCCCGCTCGGGAAGGTGGCGCCGAACCCCGGGCTTCCGAGCGTCTCGTTCGTTTCAACCGGGGGAACGATTGCGAGCCGGCTCGACTACGTCACGGGCGGCGTGAGGATGGCGATGACGCCCGAGGAAATCTTTTTCGCAATACCCGAGCTTGCGGACAGGGTGAACGTCTCAAGCGTTTCCCAGCTTTCAAACATCGCGAGCGAGGACATGGGCTTCCGCGGCTGGCAGTCCATGGCCGAAGCCGCGGCGCGCGAGCTCAATTCCGGGGCCGAAGGGGTCGTGATTACGCACGGCACGGACACCATGCACTATTCCAGCGCCGCCCTCTCGTTCATGCTGCTCAACCTGACCAAGCCGGTGGTTTTCGTCGGGGCCCAGCGCAGCTCGGACAGGGGGGCGAGCGACGCGTTCATGAACATCCTGTGCGGCGCCTCGGTCGCGGCGCGCGGAGACTTCGCGGAAGTCGGAATCTGCATGCACGCGGAGCCCGACGACTCGTTCTGCCTTTTCCTCAAGGGGACCAAGGCGCGCAAGATGCACACGAGCAGGAGGGACGCGTTCAGGCCCATCAACTGCAAGCCGATTGCGCGCGTTTTCCCGGACGGGAGGATTGAGCTCTCCGGGGGCGCGCACAGGAAGCGCGCGCAAGGCGAGGTCGCGGCCGCGACCAGGTTCGAGCCGAAGGTCGCGCTCGTGAAGGCTTACCCCGGCTCGCTTCCCGAAATAATCGGCTTCTACTCGTCCAAGGGGTTCAAGGGAATCGTGATTGAGGGGACCGGCCTCGGCCACGTCCCGACGCAGACGCCCGACGGAAAGGATTCGTGGATTCCGCACGTCGCGGAAGCCGTGAAGTCCGGAATGGTGGTGGCGGTCGCGTCGCAATGCATTTACGGGAGGACGAACCCGTTCGTTTACAGGAACCTGCGGCTGCTTTCCGGCGCGGGCGCGGTGCACTGCGAGGACATGACCCCTGAAACCGCCTTCGTGAAGCTCGGGTGGCTGCTTGGGAACAACCCGCCCGAGGAGGCGAAGAAAATGATGCCCCTCAACCTGGTCGGGGAGATAAACCCGCGGGTAAGGCACGACGAGTTCCTGGTTTGAGTTGTTTTCCGATGGCGCTCGATTACGCGAAGCTCGGGTTCAAGTGCGGGATAGAGATTCACCAGCGCCTCGCGAGCCATGAAAAGCTTTTCTGCGCGTGCGCGACGCAGAACGAGAGCGAGGAAAGCGACGGCTCGCTTGAGAGGAGGCAGCGCGCGGTCGCGGGAGAGCTCGGCGCGGTCGACGCTGCGGCGGTGCACGAGCAGCTGCGGAACAGGAAGTTCGTCTACGCGACGTACCCGTCGTTCTCGTGCGACGTCGACGAGGACCAGGAGCCGCCGCACGCCCTCAACCAGGACGCGCTTGACGCGGCGCTCCAGGTCGCGCTGATGCTGAAGTCGGACGTGGTGGACGAGGCGCAGGTGATGAGGAAGGCGGTGCTTGACGGGAGCAACACGGGCGGCTTCCAGAGGACCGCGGTCATCGCGCTCGACGGGAAGCTCGATACCTCGAAGGGAACCGTTTCCATTCCCACGGTTTCGATTGAGGAGGAGGCGTCCGCAATCCAGGGCGAGCGCTCCGGGGAAGTGCTTTACCGGCTGGACAGGCTCGGGATTCCGCTCGTTGAAATCGGGACCGCGCCCGAAATCGCGAGCCCGGAGCACTGCAGGGAAGTCGCGGAAAGGCTTGGCATGATTTTGAGGGCGACGGGAAGGGTGCAGAGGGGAATCGGGACCATCAGGCAGGACGTTAACGTTTCAATCAGGGACGGGGCGCGCGTGGAAATCAAGGGCGCGCAGGATTTGGGGCGCCTTTCGGCCCTGGTGGAAAACGAGGTGCTGAGGCAGGCCGCGCTCGTAAAAATCAGGGGCGAGCTCGAGAAAAGGGGGGCGAAGGAATGCGCGCTCGAGGCGGTCGACGTTTCGCGGGCTTTCGCGGGCACGCAATCGCGCCTCCTGCGCAAAAGCCTTGACAGGAAGGAAGCGCTAATCGCGTTCGGCTTGGCGCGCTTTGAAGGGCTGCTCGGGGCAGAGCTTTGCGAGGGCAGGCGGCTTGGAAGCGAGCTTTCCGACTACGCGAAGGCGCAGGGCGTCGGCGGCATAATCCACGGCGACGAGGACATGAAGAAGTACGGGATTTCGGAGGGCGAGGTGAAGGCGCTGCGCGAAGCCGCAGGGGCCGGAGCGGGGGACGCGTGGGTTTTGGTCGCGGGCCCGGAGCCGGCTGCGCGAAACGCGGCTGCCGCCGCGTTCGGGCGCGCGATGCAGGCGCTCCGCGGGGTTCCCGAGGAGACGAGGAAAGTCGTGAACGACGTCCAGACCGCGTACATGAGGCCGCTTCCGGGCGGGGCGCGCCTTTACCCGGAAACCGACCTTCCGCCGGTCCGGGTTTCGAGGGCGAGGATTGAGAAGCTTGAAAGCGTGCTCCCCGAAATGCCTGAAGAAACGCTCGCGTGGCTCAAGAAAACGCTTAACTCCGATTTGGCGGAAAAGATGGCGCGCTCGCAAAGGCTGCCGCTGTTCAGGCGCGCGCTCGACGAGGTGAAGGGGGCGGACGCGACGCTTGTCGCCGCGACGCTTGAGGAGACGCTCACGAACCTGAAAAGGGAGGGCGTCAAGGTGGAGCTGGCGGGCGACGACAAGCTGCTTGAAATTTTTGCCGCCTACTTCTCGCTGAGGCTTTTCGCGAAGGCGGCGATGCCGGAAATAATCAGGGGCGCCGTGGAAACCCCGGGCGAAAGCGCGGCCGGAGTGGTGGAGAGGCTCGGCTTGAGGAGGATGACCGCCGAGGAAATCAGGGCCGCGGTGCGCGCCGAGGCAAAGGAAACCGGGGACAAGGGGATGCTGCTCAAGCGCGTCATGGCAAAGCACCGCCTGCGCGCGGAAGGCGCGGAAATGGCGAAGGCGATTGACTCACTCGGCTGAAGCCCGGCTCCAGAGCGCCTCGAACTTTTTCTTGCTGATTGCGAGGTAGTCCTGGTCGGGCGAGAAGACCTCGAGCGTGATTGTCGAGTCGTAGCCCGCCCGCTTGAGGGCGGAGAGCGCCTTCGCCCAGTCAATCTTTCCCGCGCCGATGGGAAGGTGGAGGTCGCTTTTCCCGTCGTTGTCGCTCGCGTGCGCGTGGCAGAGCTCGGCCTTGAACTCTTTTATTAGCAACTCTATTCCGGCTCCTTCCGGGCGGATGAGGTTCGCGTGCCCTATGTCAAGCGTGAAGCCCATTCCGGGCGCGGAGTCGAGGATTGCGCGCAACTCCCGCGCGTCAAGGAAGCGCTCCTCGTAGGTTTCCGTCGTGAGCATGACGCCGAGGTCCTTGCAGAACCGGTTCAATTCAACGCACGCTTCCGTGAACCTCGCGAGGTACTGGCCGCGGTTCTTGTGCGCGAATGCCATGTTGTCAGGATGGATTCCGACCTTTTCCGCCCCGAACCCGGCGAGGATTTCGGCGGACGCCTTGAATTCGGCGATGTGCGCGCGCCTGACGGACTCGTAGGGGTTCGCGAACTCGTGGTACCAGGCGGTGTGGCCGACGACTCCCAGGTTGTGCGAGGAAAGCGCGTCCCTTATTTCAGCCGATTTTTTCTTCAGGAGTTCGGATGACGCGTTCGGGGGCTCGCTCGTCAAGTCCATGAAACCGAAGCCGAGTCCGGCTATGCGCGCGATTTCCCGCGCGACCGGGCTTGACGGGTTGTTCATCGCTCCGAGCTTCATCCAACCAGCTCCGGCCCTTTCGGCCTCCAAAGGTAAGCCGCGGTTTTCGCGAGTTCCTGCCAGCCTATCGCCACCAAGGCGAAACCGAGAGCGGTTGCCGCAACCGCGGGGCTTGGCTGCAAAGTCATCAGCTTCAACCCTGCCCTCACGGGCTCGGCAAGGTAAATCAGGGCGATGAACGCCATGACCGCGAGAGCCCAAAGGTTCATGAGGCGGTTTGAAAGCAGGCCCAGCTTGTAGAGCGGCTCGCGCTCGGAGCGGCTCACGTACGCGAGGAGGATGTGGCCAATCATCCAGGCGAGGAACGCGTACGTGCGCGCGCCGGTTTCGTCGAGGCCGAGCGAGAACGCGTAGAAGTACGCGGCCATGACCGCCGCGAAGAGGCAGAGCCCGGAAACCGCGATTCCGAGAAGCATGCCGGAGTCGAGGAAGGGCTTCCGCGAGTCCCGGGGCTTGCGCTCGAAAATGTTTTTTTCCGCCGGTTCCGCTACGAAGCCCGCCGAAGCCGCCAAATCCATGAAGAGCTCGAGCACGATTATCTGTATCGGGGCGAACGGGAACGGGAGCCCGGCGGCCACGGGAAGCACGAAAGCGAGGATGAGCGCCGCTTTCACCGAAAGGTAGTATTTCACGCCCTTCCTCAAGTTGTCGAAAATCTTCCTGCCCTCGAAGACCGCGCGCCCGATGGTCACGAAGTTGTCGTCCGCGAGAACCGCGTCGGCGGCCTCCTTCGCCGCATCCGTCCCCTTTATGCCCATCGCTATACCGATGTCGGCCCCCTTCAGCGCGAGCGCGTCGTTCACGCCGTCCCCGGTCACCGCGACGACCTCGCCGTTCTCGTGGAGCGCGTTCACGAGCCGGTACTTGTGCTCCGGGGTCGCGCGCGCGAAAACGGATGCTTCCTTGACGGCCTTGCGGAGCTCCCCGTCCGACATCGCGTCGATTTCGCTTCCCTCGATCGCCTTCCGCGAATCGATTCCCACCTGCGCAGCAATCGAGAGGGCCGTCCGGGCGTGGTCGCCCGTGACCATGACGACGCGGATTCCCGCGCGCCTCGCGAGCGCGATTGTCTCCTTCACGCCCTGGCGCGGCGAATCCTCGAGCGCGATGAAGCCGACGAAGTCCAGGCCCTGCTCGAGCTCCTTGAACGGCTTCCTCTCCTCTCCCCTTGAAAGCCGCTTGCGCGCGAAAGCGATGACGCGCCTCCCCTTCCCCGCCTCGGAAGCGACCTCCTCCGCGATTTTCCCGCTGCCGCCTCTCGCCGCGCGCAGGACTTCCTCGGGCGCGCCCGAAACGAAGAGCTCGAAGCCATCCCTGTATGAGCGGAGTATCGCGCGCGTCTTCCTTCCGCCGTCGAAGCCGCGCTCGCGGAAGATGGCCCCGTCCGCGGGAATCGAGCGCGCCGCCGCGGCATCCATTATCGTGCGGTCGGTGGGCGTGAGCGAGAGTTCCGTCGCAGAAGAAATGGCTGCGGAGAGGACTGCGGCCTCCGAGTTCTTCGGGAAGACGGAAGCGATTTTCATCCTTCCTTCAGTAATCGTGCCCGTCTTGTCCGTGAGAATCACGGTCGCGTCCCCGAGAACCTCTCCCGCCTTGAGCTTCTTGACGAGGAACTTGTCGAGCGACAGCGTGCGCGAGCCGATGGCGAGCACCATCGTGATTATGATGGGAAGCTCTTCGGGGATGACCGCGAAGGCGAGGGCGAGCCCGGTCAGTACGAGCTGCCGGACGTCCGTCTCGTTTCCGCGAAGGTAGCCGGCGGCCGGGATTGCGACGCTGAAGAAAAGGGCGACGAAGACGAGCGTTCCCGCAAGCGACCTCATCGCGAGCTGGAGCGGCGTGCGCGGAGGCCGGATTTCGCGCGCGAGCGCCGCGATTCTCCCGAAGCGCATCCCCGCGCCCGTCGCGGTCGCGCGCGCCTTGCCTTCCCCGGAAACGACGAGGGTTCCGGCGAAAACCTCTTCGCCCGGCCTCTTTTCGACCGGAAGGGATTCGCCGGTGAGCGCGGACTCGTCGGCCTGGAGCCCGAAAGAGGAAACGAGGACGGCGTCCGCGGCTATGCGGGTTCCGGTGACGAGCGCGAGGATGTCGCCGGGAACGGTTTTTTCGGTTTCGACTTCGACGATTCGGCCGTCCCGCACGACCTTGGTCATCGGCGCGGCGAGGACGGCGAGGGAGGCAATCGCCTTTTTCGCGCGGTACTCGTTCCAGACCTCGACCGCGACGAGGAGAGCGATGACGACGAAGATGGTGAGCGCGTCGTCAAGCGTGCCCCAGAGCGCGTAGACGACTCCCACTACGAGGAGAAGGAGAATCATTGGCTCGGTGACCTCCTCCCTGAAGATGCCGAGCACGCTTAACTCGCGGGGCTTCGCCACCCTGTTCGGGCCGAATTCCTTCAGGCGCTTTTCCGCTTCTTCGGAGGAGAGCCCGCCTTTTTCCGCTTCCACGCTTGCCACGGCTAGTTTTCGTGCGCGCTCAATAATAAATAGATTTGAGTTGGGGGAACGCCCTCGCAGGGATTCCGAACCGCGAGGGGGCCTGTCGCCCCCTCCCAGTTTGAGGCTCCTCCTGACCACCCCCCACCAAAAAAAAAGATTACGCCCTCGCAGGGATTTTCGGCGCAGCCGAAAGCGCCTTGCCTTCGGCGAGCGCGTTTGAACCCTGATTCCAAGCTATCTCCAGGAGGGTTTTCTTTTGAACCCAGGGGCCTTTTCTTTTCGCAAAAGAAAAGGGGCCTCCGGAGGCTCGTGTCCTGTCCAGGTTAGACTACGAGGGCTTCTGGTTGCTTTTGCTCAGGAAACGTATTAAACTGCGCCGGGCATGTTGAGCGCGCCGCCCTTCACCATCCTTTCGATGCGCTTCCTGAAGCCGCGGTCCTTCTTGAAGGCGCCCATCATCTTCTCCATCTTCTCGAATTCGGTGACGAGGCGGCGCACGTCCTCCACCTTCACGCCCGCGCCCCTGGCGATGCGCTGCTGGCGCGACGCGCTCTTCTTTATCAGGCGGGCGTCCTCGCGCTCCGAGGGCGTCATGGAGTTGATCATCACCTCGAACTTCTTGAGCTTTTCCTCGCTTTGCTCCATCAGGTCTTTCGGCATGTCCGCCATCCCGAGCATCCCGAAAACGCTTTTGAGCGGGCCCATCTTCCGGGTGGCGCGCAGCTGCTCGTAAAAGGTCTTGAGCGTGAACTTCTCCTCGAGCATCGCCTCGGCGCTGATGCTCTCGTCCTCAACTATCTTCTGCATTTTCGAGAGAAGCGTTTCCAGGTCCGGGAAGCCGAGGAGCCGGCCCACGTACTTCTTGGCGTCGAAGACCTCGAGGTCCTCCGCCTTTTCGCCCGTGCCCGTGAACGCGACCTTCGCTCCCGTGGCCGCGACCGCGGAAAGCGCGCCGCCGCCCTTCCCTGAGCCGTCCATCTTCGTGACTATCACGCCGGTGATGGGGACGTTTGACTTGAACTCGTTCGCCTGCCTTCCCGCGGCCTGCCCCATGTCCGCGCTGACCACGAGGAAGCTTTCGTCTGGCTTGAACGCGCCGTGGAGCGCGCGCAGCTCGGCGGCGAGCCCGGAGTCGAACGCGCTCCTGCCCGAGGAGTCGGCAATCAGCACGTCCGCGCCCTTCAGGGCCGCGGCGCCGTCCTCCGCGATTTTTTTCGCGTCCTTCCCGCCCCTCTCCCCAT
>JAQTMQ010000015.1 GCA_028714235.1 Candidatus Iainarchaeum sp.
GCATACCTCGTCTCAAGGGTGAGGGAGCAGGTGGCGGTCCCGGTTGCCGTCCACTGCCACAACGACCTCGGGCTCGCGGTCGCGAACACGCTCGCCGCGGTCGGGGCGGGCGCTTCGCAGGTGCAGGTCACCGTGAACGGGATTGGGGAGCGCACCGGGAACGCGAGCCTTGCGGAAACCGTTTTCGGCCTCGAGCTCGGCTACGGAGTGAAAACCGGGGTGCGCATGGACGCCACCCTGATAGAGACGTCGCGCATGGTGGAAACGCTGACCGGGATTCCGGTCGCGCCGAACGCGCCCGTGGTCGGGATAAACGTGCACACGCACGAGGCAGGAATACATGCGGCGGGCGTCAGGCGGGGCGCGCACACGTTCGAGGCGTTCAGCCCGGAGGCGCTCGGGCAGGAGACGGAAATCGCCATCGGGAAGCACAGCGGCGTGCATGCGGTCGAGGAGGCGCTTGGGAGGATGGGAATCCTCACATCCAGGGAGCAGGCGGCCGAGATAACGTCGCGGGTGAAGGAGGTAGCCGCGGGAAGGAAGAAGCCCATCATTCCGGAGTACGATTTGGCGGCGATTGCAAGCGGCGTGCTCGGCCAGCCCATGCAGCGGCAGCCGGTGAAAATCAAGGGGTTCTCGGTTTCAAGCGGAATGGGGAAGGCGCCTGTGGCAAAAATCGTCCTGGAAGTGAACGGCCTCGCGAGGGCGGCGGAAGCGGAGGGCGTGGGGTCGGTGGATGCCGCGTTCAAGGCAGTGATTGCCGCAATCGGGAGGCCGGTCCAGCTGACGGATTACCGCCTGCAGGGAGTACGCGGCGGGACGGAGGCGCTCGCGGACGCGAGGATAACAATCAAGGACGAGGCCGGGCGCGAGTTCCGCGGGAACGCGGTCCACGAGGACGTGGTGCGCGCGTCGCTTTACGCGGGAGTCAACGCGATAAACCGCATGATGGTCGCGGAGGCGAACGGCGAAAAAAGCGTGAATGCCGGAAGCGGCGCTGCCAAGGACTTCGCCCATTTGGCCGCGGATGCGAAAAAAGGCGGGGAAAGGAGGAGGGAGCCCGGGCGGCTGAAGAACTAGAACAGGCCCAGGCCGAGCACGCGGTCGAAATCGGCGAGCGCATCGCGCACTGCGCGCGCGTCGCCTCCGCTAAACCCGCCTTTCCCCGTTTTTTCAAGCGACCAGAAGACGAGCCCGCACGCCGACTCGAGCGCGCGTGGCGTGTCCAGGTCGTCCTCCATCGCCTTCACGAAGCCCTCGCGCGCGGTTTTCACCGCGGCAAGGGTTTCCCTTGACGCGGCGCCCGCCTTTCCCGTTTTCTTCAGTTTCTTGACGCATTCCCGGCACCCGTCAAGCCGGGATTGGGCTTCTTTCGCGCGCTTCCACGTGAAGTTGAGCCGCCTCCGGTAATGGGAGGTGAGGTAGAGGAGGCGGAGCGCGAGGGGCTCGATTCCGCGGGCGCGCGCGTCATCGAGGCAAACGATGTTCCCGAGGGACTTGCTCATCTTCACGCCGTCAACGAGCAGGTGCTTCACGTGGATGAAGTACTTGGCGAAAACCTTTCGGGAAACGCCCCAGCTTTGCGCAATCTCGTTCTCGTGGTGCGCGAAAACGTTGTCAACGCCGCCCATCTTCACGTCGTACCTGTCCCCGAGGTACTTGCGCCCGATGGCCGAGCACTCGATGCTCCAGCCCGGCCTCCCCCTGCCGAGGGGCGAATCCCAGCAGGCGCCCCTGTCCGCCTTGCGGCAGTGCCTCCACAGGACGAAGTCTCCGGCCTGCCACTTGTAGTAGTCGTCGAAGCCCACTGGCTTGCAGTGGGGTTTCACTTTCAGCCGGGAAAGCATGCCGTACTTCGGGAAGCGCGAGATGGCGTAGTACCAGTCGCCGTTGAGTTCGTAGGCGAAGCCGTTCCGCCGGAGCTCGCACACGAATTCCGCGATTTCCGGGATGTTGTCCGTCGCCTTCGGGGTGAAGTCCGCGGGAATAATGTTGAGGGCGCGCGTTTCCGAGCTGAAGACTTTCGCGTAATGCGCGGTCAGCTGCTTCAGGGTCTTCCTTCGGATTCGCGCCTCGATTATCGCCTTGTTTTCCACGTCGGTAATGTTCTGCACGTGCTTCACGCGGTAGCCCTTCCATTCCAGGAAGCGCTTGAAGACGTCCTCGAAGACGTACGTCCTGTAGTTGCCGACGTGGGGCTGCTGGTAGACGGAGGGCCCGCAGGCGTAGAGGCCCACGCGCCTTCCTTTGAGCGGGACGAAGGCCTCCTTTTTCCTTGAAAGGGTGTTGAAGACGCGCAGCATCGCATCAGCCTGAATCAGATTTTTCCCATCCTGGAAAACGCGAAGGAGCCGAGCGCAATGGCGGGGATGCAGAAGAGCGCGATTGCGGCGAGGTCGAGCCATATGGGGAAGACGTTGAGGCCGAACATCGCGCCCCTCATCGCGTCAACCGCGTAGGTGAGGGGGTCGGCGTACGTGACGAGCTGCAGCCAAGGCGGGAGCCCGGTGAGCGGGAAGAGCGCGCCCGAAAAGAAGAATACGGGCCACACGACGAAGTTTATCACGAGCTGGAAGCTTTCAATCGTGGAAAGGAAGCCGCCGAAGGCGAGGCCGAGCGAGGTCATGCACACCCCGATGAGGAACATTGTCAGGAGCGAGACCGCGAGCGAGTAGGGCGTCAGGGGGATTCCGAGGAGGTACGCGACTGCGAATAGCACGCACGCCTGAATCATGGAGTCCGTGACCCCGCCAAGCATCTTCCCGAGGAGCACGTTCGTCCTTGAAAGCGGGGCGACGAGCACCTCCTTGAGGAAGTCGAGCTTCCGGTCCCAAATCACGTACATCCCGTAGAAAACCGAGGTGAACAGGACGGCCATCACCATTATCCCCGGAAAAATGTAGTGCTGGTAGTTCACTGGGACGTTGGGGATGACGACGTTTGCGCCCAGGCCCGTGCCGAAGGCGAAAATCCAGAGCAGGGGGTTGACGAGCGACGAGACTATCCTCTCCTTTTCCCTCGTGTAAACCTTGATTTCGCGCAGCCAAATCGCGTAAATGCCTTCAAGCCCGCCCAAGGTTTCCGCCATGCGATTACCTGCCGGCCGAGGACATGACGCGCTCCGCCCAGCCCCCTTCCCCTCCCTCCTCCCTGTACTTCTTTCCCGTGTACTTGAAGAAGACGTCGTCAAGCGACGCCTCGCGGACCTCAACGGACTCGATGTCCCCGATTTCCGAAAGCAGCTTCTGGAGGTTCTTGTGCGCGTCCCTGACCGTGATTTCAACCCCGTCCGCCTTCGCCTCGAACTTTGCCACGAAGCCGAGCCCTTCCAGGCACTTGGGGTCGAATCCCTTCTGCTTGATTGCGACGATGTCGCCCCCCACGTCGTGCTTGAGCCGTTTCGGGGTGCCGGTCGCCGCGATTCTCCCGAAATCTATTATGGCGACCTTCCTGCAGACCGCGTCCGCCTCGTCAAGGTAATGGGTGGTCAGCATTATCGTTATGTTCTCCTCCTTCGCGAGGCGCAAAATGTACTCCCAGATGTGCTTCCTCGTCTGCGGGTCGAGGCCGAGCGTCGGCTCGTCCATGAAGAGGACTTTCGGGTGGTGCATGAGCCCGCGCGCGAGCTCGAGCCGGCGCCTCATTCCCCCGGAATAGGTTTTCACGAGGTCGTCCGCGCGCCCCGCGAGCTCCACGAGGCCGAGCACCTCGTCCATCCGTTTCCGCCTGATTTCGCGGGGCATGGCGTAAAGCATGGCGTGCAGCTCGAGGTTCTCCCTTCCGGTGAGCAGGTCGTCGACGCTCGGCTCCTGGAAGACGACCCCGATGCTTTTCCGGACGTCTGATTTCCGCGCGACCACGTCAAACCCGTTCACGGTCGCCTTCCCGGAAGTCGGGGGCAGGAGGGTTATGAGCATGGAAATGAGGGTGGTTTTTCCGGCCCCGTTCGGGCCGAGCAGGCCGAAAATCTCGCCTTCCCCGATTTCAAGCGAAATCCCGTCAACTGCCGTCAGCGGGCCGAATTTTTTCGTCAGCTCGCGGGTCTCAATCATCGCATTAGTTTCGCCCGCGCTGTTTTTTAAACCTGACTTGGGTAAAGTAGGGCAGCGTTTTGGCGGGTGGATTCTTGATGGAGTCTCGCGTTTACGAGTGCGACGGAAAAGACCAGGGGAAACTGAAAAGCCTCCTGGAAAAAGACGCTTACGCGGGAGTAAGCTTCGCGCGCCAGGGCTACAAGCTCAAGGAAGGCAGGGGCGTGGGCGGGGAAGCGGGAAAATATTACGCTTGCTTCAAGGCCGAGCCGGATTTCTTCAGGTGGGCCGAGGAAAAGTTCAAGGAGGCCGCAATCCCGTCGCTCAAGCGGGCGGCGAAGGAAACCGAGGCAAAAGTCATCGCCGCAATAGAGGCAGAGGACAACGCGGCAGAGCAAGGCATGGGCGCAATATTCGGCTGATTGCCGGGGTGTGGTCGATGTCCAACCGCTTCAAAACCGCGAACGCAAACGTGGGAACGGGCGCCCCGCTGCGCAGCCTGCTGCCCGAAAACGGCGGCGGGGCGGGGAGCAGGCACGGGCATGCCCGCCATGCGGAGTACGCTTTCCAGCCCCCGGAGCTTGCGGAAAGAATCCGCAGGATTTCCGAGCGGGTGGAGGCGGCGAAGCGGGCCGCCGATTCCGATTTCTGGAAACGCAAGAGGTACCTGATAGAACGGATGAACTCCCCCGTGGATTCGACCGAGCCGCATTCCGACAAGGCGGTTCTCGCGAAAACCGTATTCAGGCAGCACTTCGAGCAAATCGAGCAGCTGAATGAGGAATCCGACCGCAATTTCGCGCTCGCCCGCGAAAACGTGGAATCGCTTTCGCGCCGGCACGCGAACGACTACCGGGAGCTGAAGCTTGAGGCGGACAACCCGCGGGTGCAGTCCGAGTACGAGTGGACCGTGCTCCGGCATGCGAGGGAGCTCGAGGGGCGCGGCGGCTTGGAGGACTGGATGCGCTCCATGATTTCCTGCATCGAGACGGAGAGGGGCACGAAGCTCGCGGAGCAGAAGACGATTGAGGAGCGGCTTGAAAAAAGCCTGGCGAAGTCGGTTACCGAGAAGTACGCGCACGTGATGCACGACCTCGTAAGCGAGATTTGCCTCGCCCGCCCCCTTGTCCCGCACAAGCAGGCCGAATCGTTCATCCTCAAGGTTTTCAACGCGCTTGAGCTGCAGGACGTCACGAACGTGCTCCGCCTCTCGGTGGCGCACGACGCGAAGCACTCGCTCTCCTGCATGGAAATCGTTTCCGGGATAATCGCGGACGAGGATTCCGGCGTCCGGGAAATACTCGCAAAAAAATTCGGCCCGGCCGGGGTGCCGATGGCCAAGCTCGCCGCGCTCATGCACGACCTCGGGTACGCCGAGCTGCGCCCCGGGGAAAGCAAGGCGATGCACGCGGCGAGAAGCGCGGGCATCTTCAACATGAGGTTCCGCCCGCAAATGCAGCGGCTGCTCGGCCTCAACGACGGCCAGCTGGACAGCTTCGAAGAGGCGGTGCGCTACCATTCGACGCGGCTGGAGAAGCAGGAAAAGGGCGGCCCGAACGGGGCCGCAACCCTGGAGGGGCAGCCGCTCGTCTTCCTCGTCCGTTTCGCGGACAAGGCGGACGTGACCCGGCTGAGGCTCGGCGAGGTCGAAAAAAGCAGGGAGTTCATCGGCGCGCTCGAGCGCCTGTACAACGACCCCCGGCTCGCCGGGCTGCGCGAGAGGCGGATGGCCGCGCTTGACGAATCCTGTCCCCCCGAGCACGCGAGAAAAGAGCTGGAAGCGATAGGCCGCGCGCACCCGATAATCGTGGAGGAAGTGAAGCGGAATTACCTTGACGAGTTGAGGCCGCGGCTTTCCGAAGGCGACATGAAGGCGCTCGAAACCGGGCTCGTCGGCATGTCCGACGTGGACTATTACCACCTGTTCAGCATGTACAGCGTGCAGTACTCGACAATCCGGTTCTCGCGCGGCCGCTTCAGCCTGGTACTCTACATCGACGAGGAGTCAAAAAAAGCCGGGAAGCTTCCCGGCGAATCCCCGGAAAGCTGCCACTACATCGCGGAAATGCAGGGCCTGCTCTCGGCCGCCGTGTTCCAGACGCTCGCGTCAAACGGCGCCAGCCCGAAAGTGGAAGTCCGGTTCATCGAGCACAACGGGGACGGCGAGCCGGCAAGGATGAGCGGCAAGCCGAGGGAAATAGAGCCATCCGGAATCTTCGGGAAAGCCTGCTACTTCAAGTGCTGACCCGCTTTCCGCAAAGGCCGCTGGCGCTACCTCCGAATCAGCGTGCCGGGCACATTCCTTCCGAGCAGCGCGTCCTTCAGCCGCCCGGGCTCCATTCCGCTGATTATCCGGGTGCTGATTCCCGTGTCCCTCGCGAGGGCCACCGTCCGCTCGACCTTGTGCAGCATCCCGCCAGTAACGTCAATGCTTTCGGAGCCGGCAAGCGACTTCCTCGCCTCCCCGAAGCTGTCCGGCGTTATCTCGGAAACCAGCTTCTTGCGGGACGGAAAATCCGCCCAAACCCCTTCCTCCACGCCCGCGATTATGAGGCGGGACGCGCCCATCTCGCGCGCGATGAAGTCGAGAATCCTTTCCGTGGAAATGATGCTGCAGCCGATTTTAGAGTCAAGCGCGACGTCGCCGTAGGGGACCGGCGTTATTCCCGTTTTCACCGCCATCTGGATGGGCTTAAGGAACGCGGACGAAATCGCGCCGTTCTCCGTGACCATGCACGCGGACGGCTGGATGGAAACCGCGTTCTCGTCAGCCTCGATGAGCGCGCCCACCACCATCCTGTTGAGCCTTGACGCCGCGTCCTGCACGAGCGCGATTCCCCTGCACGCATGCGCGCCCTTCATCCCCTTCCCGGTCCCGTAATTTTCCGCGGGCCTGTGCGGGAAACTTCCCCCGCCGTGCCCGAGCACCAGCTCCAGGTCCTCCCTTTCCTCGCAAGCGGAATGCACTTCCGCGGCAAGGCGCTTTATGACGTCCATGCGCGGGCTCTCAAGCCTGGACTTGTCGGTAATCAGGCTTCCCCCGAGCTTCACGAGCACCAGTTCCCCCATAGCATTCACCCATTCAGCCGATTTCCACGAACCCTTCCGTGCCGTTGACCGCGACCTTCATGCCGTCCTCCAGCACCTCAAGCGGGTTCCGCTCAAGCATGTCAACCATCGGTATCCCGGCAAGGATTGCGCCAACCGCGACAATCGTTTCGGACGACGCGTTAATAATCCCCGCCGGCGCAACCCCGTTCCTCTTCAGCTGCACGAGCACGTACGTCCCGACCGTCGAGCCCTTGCCGCGCGGGAAGACGAGGATTTTTCCGGCAACGCTTTTCCCCTCGATGGGGCTCCCCTTCTCCATGACCACCCCGGTCTTCGCGTCCACGCCGCCAAGGAAAGAGATGGGCTCGCCGCAAAGCAGGGCCTCCCCGGAAGCCGAACCCCTTGAAATCGCGCGCCCCCCAATCCTCACAGCAACTCCTCCACGTCCGAAAACCGCACCTTCTGGCCGCAGAACGAGGGCAGGTAGGACGCGGCCTTCCCCGAATTCACCCCGGTCCTCTTGTACCCCATCTCCTCAAGCGGCGCGACCACCATGCACGTGTCCGCGACCACAAGGCCGCCCGCCTCCTCAATCGCCTTCACGTACTTGAGCTTCTCCGCTTCCGCCTTCGTCTCGCGCGACGTGCAGACCCACAGGGAAACCTTCAGCTTTTTTCCCTTCACCCGCCCGGCGACCTCCCTCACCTCGGAAAGCGACGCGTGCGGGCAGCCGATGGTGACGAGCTCCACCGAGTCGGCCGAACTCATTTTCGCCTTCTCCTCCTCAAGCTCCCTTTTCGTGACCGCGATGGACTCGAGCTTCCCCGGCTCGCCGGCAAGCCGCCATTCCGGCGTGATTCCCTTGGCGTAATAGAGCGCCACCGAGCCCGACGCCGCCATCGCCGCGCCAAGCGATTTCATCCTGTCCTCGGAAGCGGGCTTGCGCGGGATGCCCTCGAACGCGGGAATCCTGTCCTTCGCCTCCCTCCCGGCAATCAGGCCGAGCGCGCCGAAATCCGTCATCCTCCCCATCTCCGCGTCGACCTCCACGATGAGGCCCGCCTTCCTGTTTTCGTCCAGGTGAAGCCCGAAATTCGGTGTTTTCCCGGTAATCGCGGAAGCGAGGGCGGTCACGCCGCTCTCCCTGTTCGTCCTCGCCCCAAGCATCGAGTTCGCGAAGGAAATCGCGTTGGACTCGCTCCAAGCAACGTGCTCCCCGAGCCTCGGCCGGATGCCAATCAGGTAAGGCGCGCACGTGCAGGTCGCCGAAACCCCCATCTTCCCGTACGCCCGCAGAATCTCCAGCTGCTTTTCCGCGAACGCGGGCGGAACCCCCATCGCCTTCCAGTTCTCCCTGTCCATGCCCGCGGGGTTGAGGAACGACGGGACGGCGGCCTTCGCCCCCTTCGCCGCAAAATCCGCGAGGAATTCGAGGCCCGCGTCGCCAATCGTCTTGTAGCTTACTCCGGAAACCTGCGCCGAGGAAACAGGGAGCAGCCCGTCCGCGCCGTAAATCTTCCCGACCGCGCAAAGGATTTCCATTGCTTTCGCGCGCGCTTCCCCCTCCTCGCCGGAAAGAACCCGCTCCTCTTCGCGCGAAAGAATCATTGCCCGCCCCCCACAAGACTCACACGAACTCCTTCAGGTCCACTTTCCCGTACTCCGCCTTCCTGAACTTGGAAACCGGCCTTGCCGGGTCGCCGAGCGGAATCGTCGCGTCAATCCCGGCCTTCGCGACGCGCGCCTTCTCCCCCGGGGGCTTGTCCGCCATCGGGTCAAGCGACGAGGAAGGCTGGTTCTCGAACACCTTGAGCCGCCTGTCCGCCCTGAACCGCGTGGCAATCGCCCATTCCACCTGGACCGGGTCGCACGCGTCAATGTCCCCGTCCACGACGACGCAGTGCTTCAGCGACGGGTGCCCCCTGAACGCGGCTTCAATCGCGCGCATCGGCTCGTCGTCGCTTTTCTTGCGGATCTGCACCACCGCGTGGAACCATGACGCGCCGCCGGGCGTGAGCACCACGTTCCTGCAATCGCAAACCTTTCCGACTTCCCTGAAGATGGTCGGCTCGCGGGGCATGCCCATGAGGAGCTTGTGCTCGCACATTCCGGGAAGCAGGGTCTGGCAGATTGCGTTCTCCCTGTGCGTGACCCTGTCAATCACCACGACGGGCTGCCTTCTCGCGATGTCCATCGTTTCGGTCAGGTCGCCAAACGGGCCCTCGTCCGCGAGCCCGGCGGTAATCCTGCCCTCCAAGACGATTTCGCTGTCCGCGGGAACCTCCAAATCCTTGGTCTTGCATTTGGCGAGGGGCGTCGGCTCGAGCGCGTTCGCGACCGAAAGCTCGTCAACGCCGGAAGGCGGGGAAACGGACGCCGCGAGCATGACAGCCGTGGAATTCCCGATGCAGAAAGCGACGGGCAGCTCCTCCCCGCGCGCAAGCGCCTTCGCATGAGAGGTTTGCGTCTGCCTTCCTTCCACGAGCCGCGCCGCAAACCTGTCCTTCCCAATCTTGAGGAGCCGGTGGTAGCAAGCGTTCCTCCCGGTTTCCGGGTCCCTGATTATCGCGACCGCCGCGGTCACGTACCTGCCCGCGTCCTCCCTGAAATGCCTAAGAATCGGGAGCGAGTCCAAGTCAACGCCGCCTTCAATTACCTCCTGGCACGGCGCCCGCCCCACGACCTCTGGCGCTTCCGGCGCGTCAATCGCGGCCGCGAGCGCGGAAAGCAGCTTGCCCTTGCGCACCCCGATTCCCTGCGCGACCAGCTGCCGGGTGGAGCAAATCCCTGCCGCAAGCCGGTAATCCGAGCCCGCGATTTTTTCGAACAGCACCGGCTTCTCGCGCAGCGCGAAAATCACCGCCGCGGCGTCAAGCTCTGGCGAAACAGGCTTCGCGATTCGCGCAAGCCGCCCGCCCGACTCGAGCTTTCCGAGGAACTCGCGGAACTTCAAGCGCCCCACCTCCTGTAAAGCGCGTTTTTCACGCCCATCCTGTCCATGATTTTTCCCACCACGAAATCAACCAATTCGCCCGCGCTCCCCTCCCCGCCGTAAAACGCGGGCTGCGGCGGCATGATGGCTGCGCCGAGCCGCGCGAGCTTCAGCATGTTCTCCAGCTGGATTGCGGTGAAAGGCATCTCCCTCGGCACCAGAACCAGCAGTCTTCCCTCCTTGAGCGCGACTTCGGCCCCCCTCTTCACCAAATTGTCCGAGTAGCCGTTCGCGATGTCGGAAAGGGTTTTCATGGAGCAAGGGCAGACCGCGAAAGCGTCGGGCGCGCGCGAGCCCGAGGCGAAAGGCGCGGAGAAATCGGTTTCCGAGTAAACCCTGCCGAGCTTCGCGAGGCGCGCGAGCGCTTTCTTGGAGCCGCCCCGGACCTCGCAATCCATGACTTTCTTGGCGCCCCCGGAAACCACGAAGTCAAGGCGCGCCCCGGCCTTCCCAAGCTCCTCGGCCAGCCGAAGCCCGTACACTATCCCCGAAGCACCGGTAATCGCAATAACCGCGCGCATGGCGATAATTTGGCCGCCGCTTTAAATAATGGTTCCCACGGCGGGAAACGGGCATCGCTTCAAGACGAACAAGCCGTTGCTAGCCCGTCCTGAACGCGGCGCTGCAGTACGCCACGACCTGCCCGTAGTCGCCCGTGACGTCTCCGGAGTTGGCGTACTTGAGGAGCTCGCCTTTGCTGCAGCCCGCGAGGCGCGCGTAATGGATTGCCGCGGTTATCGGGCCGTGGCCGCAGATGGAGGCGTTCTTCCGCTCCCGGGCGCGCTCGAAGCCTTCAGCGTCCAGCTTTTCAAGCATCTCTATCGCGGGCGCGTCGCGGGCGAGCGCGCTTTCGGCGGACTCGAAGTGCGTGAAGTCCGAGCTCGCGATGAGCACGGCCTCGCGCTTGAGCTCCGCTTTCGCCTTGGCGACCGCCTCGGCCAAATCCCTTGCGGCCGCAAGGTCCTGCCTGCCCATGCAGATTGGCACGATTTCCGCTTGCCCGTAAACGTATTGCAGGAACGGGATTTGGACTTCAACCGAATGCTCGAACTCGTGCGCGCTCTCGTCGAAATCGATGAGCCGCGAGTTGTCCTTGATTGCCTTCCCGAGCTCCGAATCGTTTTTCGCAACGCCGAGGGGAGTCTGCCAGTCCTGCCGCGACATGGCGACCGGGCTCCCGATGCCGGTGTGGTTGGGGCCCGCGATTACGAAAACGGGAGGAGACTTGAACGCGCGCGCGATTTCGCGGAAGGCGAATGCCGCAACCCACCCGGAATAGACGTAGCCCGCGTGCGGGGAGACGACGGCGGCGAGCCCTGGGCCGCCTCCGGGCGCGGGCTTTCCCGCTTCCTTCGCGAAGCACTCGGAAATCAGGCCCTCAAGCTCCTGTTTCCGGGACGGGTAAAACGTGCCCGAGACCGCGGGATTGCGCATGCCAGCTTTTTTAACTTGCGAATTAAAAACCGTTTTCATGCGGGTTGTCGTCACCGGGGTTCCGGGCACCGGGAAAACCTCGATTTCGAGGAAGCTTTCCGCGAGGCTTGGCTGCCGGCTGGTGGAAGTCAACAAGGTCCTCGAAAAAAAGAGGCTGTGGAGGGGGAAGGACGCCTCGGGCGCGAAAATCGCGTTGATGGGCCCGCTCGGGAAAGCGCTTGGGGAAGAGATGCTCAGGCATGAAAGCGTCATCGTGGAAGGCCACCTCGCGTGCGAGTTCCCCCTTCCCGCGGACAGGGTCGTGGTCTTGAGGACGGATCCGGCGGTCCTCGGGGCGCGCCTCGGGAGGAGGAAATACCCTCCGGCGAAAACGAGGGAGAACGTGTTCGCGGAGCTGCTGGACTACTGCACGATTCGCAGCGAGCAGAACTACGGGAAAAGGAAGGTGGCCGAAATGGACACCACCAAATCCAGCCCGGAGTCCGCGGCGCGCGAAATCGTCGCCATCCTCAAGGGAAAAAGGAAGCCCAAGGAAGTCAGCTGGGCAAAAAAGCTTGAGGAACTGGTTTAGGCCGGGCTTGCCTCCGCCAAGAATTATATACACGTTATTCATAGGTTAGCTGATGGCATTCAGGCTCGCAAACGGCCGGGAAGAGGGCGGGAAGGGGCCGAACAACGCATTTTTCGGGATTCCGTTGTCCGCTTGCGGGCAGAGGGAAGGGGATGGGCGGAACGCCGGAAGCGAGCTCGTCGAGGGCGAGCGGATACGCAGGCAGCTTTCCAAGGCGGAAACCGGGAGGCGCGCGGACGCGGAGGCGCGGGAAAAAGCCGCTTCGTTCAACCCGGTAATCGGCAAGTCGCTCATGGAAGCGGTCCGCGGGAACGGCCTGCCGCTTGAGCAGGTTTTCTCCTACCGCTTCACGAACCGGGAGCTGAAGCGCATTACGGAATGCGCGCCGGGCTGCGTGCCCCGCATCCTGTCCTCAATCGAGGAGCTTTTGGGGGAGGGCCTCGAGCTTGACGACGCGCGCGCGGTCGCGGTCGCCGCGCCTTACGGGGTCGCGGCGGCAATCGCCGGGGCGGATTCGCTTGTCGGGGATTACCCGTTTCTTTCAAGGCGCAACGCGCTCCTGATTTCAATCTCTTCGCCGGACCCGGAGGCGGACGCTTCCATTGCCGCGGGGTGGGCGGCGCGCCTCATGCCGCTCGGGATAATCAGCGGGCAGGACGTGTACTCAATCGCGGCAAACCAGCCCCATTATTACCCGAACGCCTTGCATTCGCTTGAGCAGGCGACGCTCAAGGCGGAAAGGAAGAAAACCAGGAGAGGCCTCCGGAACGGCGGCTTTGGCGCGGAAGAAGACGAGAAAATGGACCGGCACGTGATAGCGAATGCCGCGCGAATCCTTGCGGAAAGCCCGCATTTCGACTTGATTGAGGCCTTCAATTTCGCCTCCCGCCCGTCGGGGCTCGACGTCGCGCGCCTGGTCCCGCTCATATTGCGCGAAACGCCGGCGTGGTCGGGAAACGAGTGCAAGCTCCTCGCGTACTGCCATCCCCTGGACTGGGGGCGGCTCGTGCCAGAAGCCGACTTCGCGAAGCTCGAGAACGCCGACCTTTCCGAGTACGAGTGCAAGCGGCTTGTCGCGCTCCACGGGACGCGGTGGAGGGGCTTCCTCGCGGACGAGATGCGCAGGCAGAGGGCGCTTCACCCCGAGCTCGCGAACGGGAAACTGAAAAAGGTTTCAATCCACGCGGACCAGCTTGTCGTCCACGGCCTCCTGCGGGTGAGCGACCACTTCCGCGCGGTGCGAAAGGTGAGCAACAACAACCACCGGGCCGCGAGGAAGGAGGCGGAAGGCGAGCACACGGTCGAGGAGTGGATAAAGGTCCGCAACAAGGCGCACGGGACATGCCCGGGGTGGAAGTGCGGGCCGCACAGGGAAGGCATCCCGGAATTGACCGAGGATCACGTCATCCCCCTCGACCCGGGCCTGCCTTTCGCAGGCACCAACTACATCGAGAACATACAGCCCCTTTGCGCGAGATGCAATTCAAGCAAGGGGAACACGCCCGGCTGGGGAGAGGTTTACCGCAGGGTGGAATCAGGGGTGCCGCTTGAAAGGATGACCTCGAACCCGGCCCTGATGCTCGAGCTCCTGAAAAAATTCGCGGAAACGAACGGCCTCGAGAGCCCTGAAACCCTTCCCGGGGCCAGGAATCGCGCGGGCGTCACCTGCAGGAAAGGATGAACTCGAGGCCGCCGCCCGTTTTCTTGTCCAGCCGGCAGAACCCGTACCGCTCGAATTGGACGATGGCGCCGACCTCAAGAAGCGCGGTTTCCGGCTCGGCCAGCCCCGCGACTTTTTTCAGGCTCTCGGGATTGAATTCCTTGCCGGAGAGGAGGTCGCCGGGCTCGACCACCGAGACCTCGACGTTGGGCTCGCTCACCCACTGGATTTTTTTCGCGTCAACCTGCGCGTTTCCCGCGAACTCCGCGTCAATCCCGCCGTTGCGGAAGCTCCTGATTTCCACGTTGTACAGGTCTTTCAGCCGGACCTTTTCGCCGAGCGCAAGCGACTCCGCGTCCGCCTTTGGGATGAAGAACGTTTCCGTCGTCGGAATCGCGCGCAGCCCGCTGTCCGGCGAGTGCAGCTTCTTCAGCATCGCGGTTTCGCGGGTCGCGTTCCTCACGCTCACCCTGACCGGGTCGGGAACGAAGTAGTAGTGCTCGGAAACCGGGTCCAACAGCTTCTTGTTCTCGTTGAGGAGCGCGTCCCAGCCCGGCTCGCTTTCAACCTTGCTCAAGCCGAAGGAGAGCACGAAGCGGCGAATCGCCTCGGGAAGAATCCCCCTCCTCCTTACGCCGGCAAGAGTGGGCATCCTCGGGTCATCCCAACCAGACACCTTGCCCTCCTCAATCAACGGCTTGATGAACCTCTTCGAGAGCACGGTTCCCTTCAGGTTGAGGCGCGAAAAATCGTAAACGTATGGCGCGCGAAGCCCGAGCCTCTTCACAATCTCGTAATACAATTCGTCACGCAGCTCGTACTCCTTGCTCCTCATCGCGTGCGTGATTCCGCCAAGCGAGTCCGCAATCGAGACCTCGAAATCGTAGGTCGGCCACGCCGGGTACTTCGCGCCCTGCCTGAAATGCGGCGTCTTCACCACGCGGAAAAGCGCGGGGTCCCGCATGGCAGTGTTGGGCGACGCCATGTCGCCCTTCAGCCGCAGGACTGCCTCCTCCTCGCCGAAACCGCCCGAAGCCATTTTTTTCCACAGGAGCGCGTCCTCGGCGGAAGGCTTGTCCCTGCACGCGCACGCCTTCCCGTCCCTCCTGCCCGCGGAAATCCGTTCGCGCGTGCACGTGCAAACGTAGGCGTCCCCCTGCTTCACGAGCTGCTCCGCGCAATCGTAAAACTTGGGCATGAGGTCGGAGGTGAAGGACTCGCGCGAAAAAACGATTCCGAGCCACGCAATCCCCTCCCTTATCGCGTCAACGAATTCCGGCTTCTCCGCCTCGGGGTTGGTGTCGTCGAAGCGCAGCAGCACGCTGCCCCCCCATTGGCGCGCGAATTCGGCGGAAATCCACGCGGCCTTGGCGTGGCCCATGTGCGGGTAGCCGTTCGGCTCGGGCAGGAAACGGGTGACAACCTTGCCTTCCTCCGCTCCGGGAAGCTCCCATTTTTTCGGTTCCTCCCTCTTCTCCGCGAACTCGTACCTTGAAAGCTCGGATTCCACTTCCTCCTTTCCGAGCGAATTCACTTCCCCGACCACTTCGGCGATGACCTTCATCGCCGCCTTCATGTCCTTCCTCGCCTCCGGGAATTCGGCGGCGACTTTTCCCGCGACGTTTCCCGGCTGCGCGCTCCCGTACTCGAAAGCGTTCTTCAGCGCGTGCTTCCTCGCCGTTTCGCGCAAGTCCATGAAAAACCACGACTCCCGGAGGCGGGCTTCAGCCCAGCTCCGTGTGCTTCGCGCCGTGAACCCCGAGCGCGGTTTCAAACGACGGGTATCCCGCCGCGTTCAGGAGCTTTGAAAGCCGCCCCTGGGCCTCGGAAAGGATGAGGACGCAGCCCCCGCCGCCCGCCCCGGTAATCTTCGCGCCGTAAGCGCCCTTCTTCTTCGCGAACCTGATTATGTCGTCCGACTCGCGCGTGCTCAGGCCGAGCTTCTCGAAACAGGACTGCGCCCGCTCGAACTCGGCGCCGAGCTTCACCATGTCCCTTTCCCTGATTGCGTCCATCCCGGCGAAAGCCGCTTCCTGCACGTCGTCAAAAATGGCATCGAGCCTCGGCTGGTCGGCGGCGTACGCCTTCGCGACCCTTGAAATCATTTCGCCGGTGTTCTTTTTCACGAGCGTGTTGGCAATCACGGCCTGGATTTGCGACTTGACCTCGAACGGCTTCACGCCCTCGCTTCTCCTGAATCGGATGAACCCTCCCCTGACGCACGTGTTCGCGTCGATTCCGCTCGGCTTCCCGTGGACGACGGAATCGCCCTTGTTCGCGAGGTCCGCAATCCCGTCGGATGAAAGCCGGAGCCTGCAAAAATTGTTGAGCTCGCACGCAAGCGCGGCGAAAATCGCGGAACTCGAACCCAAACCCGAGTACTTGGGGACGTCCGACTTCACTTCAACCCGCAAAGGCATGAAGCCGGTCCTCAAGAACACCGAGCCGACGATGTACACGAACGGCAAGGCGAAGTTTCCCTGCCTCATCGCCTCAAGCTCGCGCAATCCGCCCGAGGCGAGCACGGAATCGGCGTCCTCAAACCCTTTCTTCACCTCGTCTTCGCCAAGCGTCCTGCCAAGCCCGAGGTCCGGCAAAACGATTTCAACAGACTTGCCTTCAGGCCGCGAAACCTTCACGTTCGCGTACCTGTCAAAGGAAGCCGACAGGCCCACGCGGTCGTAAATGACCGCGTGCTCGCCAAAAAGCTTCACGCTCCCCGGGGCAAAACTCGCCATGCAAACACATTTGCAGACGCCTCTTAAAAAGTCTTGCTGAACGCCCACGCCGAAAAACGGCCGGATTCCAAACCGGCTTCAGGCGCGGGGCCGCTTCCTTTCCCTTGTCGCGAAGGAAGCCGGGAAGCAACCGAACGCGCAAAGCGCGTCCGCGGTCCTCCCCGTGACTATCAGCCGGGACGAGCGCAACGCCGCGACGTTTTCGCACCCCGTCAAGGCCATCGCCATCCTCAGCTCTTCCGCCCAGCCCCGCAAAAGCGACGAGACGCGTCCCTTCCCGCCCTCGCCCCACGCCCGCAGGAACGGCAACGCTGCGCCGGCGGCGGACGCCCCGAGCGCAATCCCCTTCGCCGCGTGGACGCCGGAGCGCACTCCTCCCGAGCAGATGACGGGCACCTTGGCGTCGCGCGCGACAAGCGCGGTGGAAACAGCGGTCGGAATCCCCCAGTCCCAGAACGCCTTCTCGTGCCCCTTCCCGGCGCGCACCAGCTCCACGCCCGCCCACGACGTCCCGCCCGCGCCCGCAACGTCAATCGCGGCGACGCCCGCCTTCTCAAGCCTGCGCGCCGTGCCCGGGCCTATTCCAGCGCCGGTCTCCTTCGCGACTACGGGCACGCCCGACTCCCCGCAAAGCCTTTCAATAAGCGCAAGCGAGCCCGAGAAATCCCTGTCGCCCTCGGGCTGGGCGAGCTCCTGCAAAACGTTCAGGTGGACGGCGACCGCATCCGCGCCCACGTCGGAAACAGCCCGGGCGATTTTCCGCGCGTCGTACTTCTTCAGCTGCGCGACCCCGATGTTCCCGACGAGAAGGATTTTCGGCGCGACGTCGCGCACCTTGTAGGTGCCGGCGAGGGAAGCGTCCTCAAGCATCGCGCGCTGCGAGCCCAGGCCCATTCCCACCCCGTTCTCCTGCGCCGCCTCCGCAAGCGCGCGGTTGATTTCGGCCGCCTTCGGGTAGCCGCCCGTAATCCCCTCGACCAGCAGCGGCGCCTTCAGCTTTTTCCCGAGAAGCGTGACGCCCAGGTCAACGGAGCCGTAGTCCAGCTCGGGAAGCGCCTCGTGCACGAACTCGACGTCCCCGAATCCCGCGCCCTTCTCGAGCGCCTCCACGCCCTCCCCGATGCAGACGTCAATGTGCGAGCCTTTCCGCCTCGTTGTAGGGTTCATGGATGAATCTTGGCCCGCGCGCCTTAAAAAAAGCATTGCTAACGGGCGGACCGGCTGCTCCCGGGCAAGCATCCAGGCCCGGGACCGCGGTATGATTTTGTTCATTACTAATGAACACTATTGTTCATTACTAATGAAAACATTTAAAAACCTGCAACTCGTAAGGCATGGCGTGATACTGAAGGAAACGCTCAGGCAGGTGGCCAAGTCGCAGAGGGACGGGCTCGCGCTGCTCGGGAGAGGCGTGGAGCGCGAGGCGCTTTCCGAGATTGACCTGAGCCTGCCCCACGCGCTGGTCCTGTCTGGGGTGCGCAGGTGCGGCAAGAGCACGCTTCTCAGGCAGCTCATGCCGAAGGCGGGGGGCTACTGCTATTTCAACTTCGAGGACACGCGGATTTCGGGTTTTGAGGCGGGCGATTTCCAGAAGCTGAACGAGGTGCTCGAGGAGGAATACGGCGCGGTCAGCCGGTATTTTTTTGACGAGATTCAGAATGTCGGGAGATGGGAGCTGTTCGTCAGGCAGATGCTGGACAAGGGAAAGAAATTCGTGATAACCGGCTCCAACGCCTCGCTGCTAAGCCGCGAGCTTGGCACGCGGCTCACCGGGCGGCATCTGAACCTCGAGCTGTTTCCCTTCTCCTTTAAGGAGATGCTCGCGCTCAGGAAGGAGAAACCAAGCGCCAAGGCGTTTGAAGAGTATTTGAGCCAGGGGGGTTTTCCGGAGTTCCTCAAGTCCGGCAATCCGGAGATTCTGCGCGAACTGCTGAACGACGTCATAGCCCGGGACATCCTGGTGAGGCACGGCCTGCGCGAGTCCAAAACCGCGAAAGAAATGGCGCTGTACCTGATAACCAACGCCGGAAAAACATTTTCATACAACAGCCTGAAGAAAACCTTCAGCTTGGGCTCCGTCAACACCGCGATATCCTTCGTGTCGTATTTCGAGGACGCCTACCTGCTGTTCACGGTGCCGAAGTTTGACTACTCGCTCAAAAAGCAGCTGGTCAACCCGAAGAAGGTGTACGCCATAGACAACGGCCTCGCGCAAGCGAACTCCGTCTCATTTTCGCAGGACCTGGGGCGCATGCTTGAAAACGCGGTCTTCCTCCAGCTCCGGAGGAAATACAAAAGCGAAAGCGTTTACTACCACGCCGGGGAAAAAGAATGCGATTTCGTCGTAAAGGAAAAAGGGAGGATAACGACGGCCCTCCAGGTCTGCCACATGCTGACGGAGGACAACCGAGAACGCGAGTTGGGCGGCCTGCTCGAAGCCCTCGACAAGTTCAAGCTCGACAACGGACTGATAATAACGCGCGACCAGGAAGACGAACTCGCCGTTAACGGCAGGAAAATATCCGTGAAACCCGCCTGGAAATGGATGCTTGGGTAGCCCGCGTTTCCCGGAAAATTCAGTCGCCTTTTGCCAGGCCTGCGGACTTCAAGACCTCAAGCGTGCCCTTCGCGAAGCTCTCCCGCGTCCTTTTCACCGGGAAGCCCGCATCCGGCAGCCCCTCCCTTCCCACGAAATAGAACGCGAACGCAATCCCCCTCCCCAAAAGCTCTTCGCCCATCCCCAAATCCGCGGAGGTGTCGCCTACGACCGCGGCGTTTTCCGCCCCTCCGAGCAGCGACAGCGCGCGCGCTGTCGCGTAACGCTTGTCCACGCCCTTCGCGAGCACGTCGGCCGCGTAAGTCGTCCGCCTGATTGAGAGCTCGGGAAATTCAAGCGACAGAAGCCGCGCCGCGTCGTCGAGCTGCCTTTGCGCTTCCGCGTACTCCGCGCCCGAGGCGACGAGCGCGTGGTTCACCTCGAGGTCGCAGTTCGTCTCCTTGGTCTCGTCGAAAAACAGGAGCGGGAAACGGGAGGCAATGCGCCTGACGGATTCGACCGCTGCCGCGGGAACCGCCTTGTCCGCGTCAATCCCCTCGACCCGCGCCCCGCCCGGAAAGCCAGCCCACCTCGCCCCGTACTCCCCGACCAGGGCAATGCGCGCCATTTCCTCCGGCTTCAGCCCAACAAAAAGATTCCGGGAAACGTTCCCGTCAATCCAGGAAAGCGACCTTCCGGTCACGAAGGCGGCCTTGCAGCCCGAGCGGACGAGCCGCCCCACCTCCCCGAGCACGCGCAAGTCCACGCGCGCATGCTCGTCCGTAACCACCCCGTCGCAGTCGAGGAAAACGGAATCGAAGCGCATCCAGGCTCAACCCGAAAAAATGGGCCTCTTGCTGAGCAAGCGCGGGAGCGGCAGCTTCTCGAACGGGAACAGTTCCGTCTTCTTCCGAATGGCGACGACGAGCTCCTCAAGCGTCGCCTTCTGCTGCTCCCTGACTCCCCGCACGCGCGCCTGGAACGACTTGCTTTCCTTCTCCTTCTCGCCCACCACGAGAATGAACGGCACCCATTCCTTTTCCGCGTCCCGGATTTTTTTCTGGAGGGTTTCCTTCCTGTCGTCAATGTCCGCGCGGATTGCGTTCAATTCGAACTGCTCGCACACCTCGCCCGCGAACTTGGCGTGCGAATCCGAAACCGGAATCACGCGCACCTGCGTGGGCGAAAGCCAGAGCGGGAACATGGCGGTCTCGCCCCTCGCCGTCCTCATCGCCTGCTGCTCGAGGAGCGCGTAAAACACGCGCTCAAGCGAGCCGGAAAGCGACGCGTGCAGAATCACGGGCCGCCTCTTGATTCCGTTCCCGTCCACGTAATTCAGGTCGTACGTGTCCGCGTTCTCCACGTCAATCTGCACGGTTGAGAGCGCGCTCGCCTTGTCCATCGCGTCCACGAAATTGAACTCGAATTTGGTTATGAAGTACGCGTACCTCTCCTCGAAAATTTCAACGAGGATGGGCTTCCCGAACTTCTTCACCATCTTCATGTACCACTCCCTGTTCTCCTCGAAAAACGATTTCAGCACGCGGAAGCCGAGCTCGTACTCCAGGCCGAAAAGCGAAATCCATTCAAGCGCCTTCCCGTACTGGCTCTCGAACTCCTCCTTCGCCTGCCCCAAATCACCGCAAATCGTGTGCATGTCCGGCATCGTGAGCGCGCGCACCCTCTTCAGGCCCGCGAGCTCGCCGGACTGCTCCCTCCTGAACGAGTAGCGGGTCAGCTCGTACATTTTCACGGGCAGGTCCTTGTACGACACCACCATGTCATGCGTCATCAAAAACTGGCCGAAGCACGCCGAAAACCGGAGGAAGAACTCCTTCTCGTCCGACTTCACCACGTACTGCCGGGCAGGGAAGCGGTTCAAGTACTTCTTGAGCGAGGGATGCTCGTAATCGTACATGACGGGAGTCTCCACTTCCATCGCGCCGTAAGCGATGCAGTAATCCGAAATGTGCCGCTCAAGCAGTTTCTTCATGAGCCTGCCTTTCGGGTACCACCTGAAATTCCCGGAATCGCTTCCCGGCTCGTAATCCGCAAGCTTGTGCTCCTTCATCAACTTGATGTGCGGCGGCTCCCTGTCGTACGCGCGCACCTTCCGCGTCTCGTATTCCACGAACTTCCTCAGGCTCTCGGTTTTCGGCGAAAACCTGAACTTGTCCGCCTCCACGAGGTTGCCGTCAAGGTCGAGGACGAAAAACCTTGAGTTCGCCTCCGCCTCCTTCTTCAGGGACTCGGAAACATGCTCGGAGCCGGCCTCCGGCGCGCAAGCTGCGGAGGAAGCGGGCGCAGCCTTCGCCTGCGCTCCGCCCGCGGGCGCAACGGAAACAGGGGCGGAAGCCGCAACGGCGCGGGACGGGGAAACGGCGGGCAGATTCGCGTCATCCGCCCTGATTTCGCGCGACAGCTCGGAAAGCGGGTGGCCCTTGCATTTCACCGTGAAAGCCTTGTACCAGCCGAAGGGCGCGCGCTCGACCGCCATCCCCTTCCCCTTCAGGCCTTCGGCCACGAGCTTAATCGCCTTGAGCGCGGACGGCGGGGACGAGGGCGTCGAGGAAAGGTGCACCCAGGGGTAAACGACGACGCGCGGGACTTTCACCTGCCCGGCGACGGAAACGATTTCGGCAACCGCCTTCCCCGCAACCGGGCTTTCCTTTCCCTCGTCGCCTTTTTCAACGGAAATGAACGCGACCAAGCACTCTTCCACCCGCTTCTTCTCCTTCGCCGCGTCCTCGGCCGAAGCGATTGCCTTCGTAAGCGGCTCGAACTCGATGAAATCCGAATGCATTGTCAGAATTCGCATAAGCAAAACCTCCCAAAAGCCGAAATCATTTCGTCGGGCGAATTATTAAACCATATACCTAATTACCTAATCGGAGGGCTTTGGCCGCACGCCGCGCGCAGCCGCTTTCACGCCTTCGGAAACATCCCGTTCGCATGCCTTGCACAGGAAGCCCCCGCCCCTTTCCACCCTCGCGAAAACAAGTTCAGCCGCCTCGAGCGCGTCCGGCCTCCCCGGCCAGTTGGCCTTGCCCAGCGCGCAATCCGTCCGCCTGCAGTGCAGGCCGACGCATTCCTCCACGCCGTTAATCCTGTCGCCCAGCCTCGAACGGGCAGGCGCGCCGAAAAGGTGGCTCAATTCATGGACTGCGTTCACCCTGAAAACAAGCGGCGCATTCCCGCCGTACATTTGCTGCGCTCGCCTCGTTTGCAGGACGACCAAATCCCCCATCCGGCAGCCGAACGCGTAATCCTCTCCGTTAGCCCTCGGCTTTTGAATCCTCAAATCGTAGGAAACCAAAACAACGTTTATCGTCCTTCGGGGGAAGATTTCGTTTTTGAGGATTCGCCTGCTTCCCGCCCCCCATCCGATTTCACCGCCAATTCCCTTTCCGCTTGCCGGCGCTTCAACCTCAATCCTCTTTTTTCCGGCGAAACGGCGGGGGTGTTCCATCAAACTCTTGAAAAGAAGGTCCGCCGAAACCGCGCCCCCGTCGTAGGCGTCCTCGATGAACCAGTCGGCGGACTGGTACGGCCTGCCGCCCTTCGAAAAACTTCCGAGGTTCTCGAGCACAACCCGCTTTACCGAGGACTCGCCTCCCAGCGAGACGACGTAACCCCATGCGGCCAAAAACTCGTCCACGAACTTTTTTTCAACGCGGCCGTCATGCCAAAGCTTCACTTCAACGCAACCGCTTTTTTGCCTGCCAGCCGGAAAGACGCCGGGCAGCTGTGCGACGCGTGCCACGAAACCACTTCGCGCCTACCCGGCCTGCGGCCTCACGATTTCGCCGGAAGTCAGGTTCTTGTACACTCCGACCGTGGTCGGGTCCCTGAACACGAGCCATCCGTCCGGCTCAACCGTGCCGACGCTCGGCCACACCTGCATGAGGCTGTAATACGCCGACGCCTCCGGCGAAAACAGGATGGCGGGAACCGCGGTGATGTTGTACTTGGCAACGAGCGCCCGCCCTTCCGCGCTGGAAACGTCAACGTTCGTGCGGCTGTCGACGCGCATTCCGAAGCTCCTTATCGCTTCCTCGTGGAGCGAAACGTTGTAGCAGTCCGCGCAAGACGAGTCGTTCAGGAAGACCGCGTCAACCACTCCCTCCACTTTCCCGGTGGAAAGGTTCCTGTACGGCGCAATCACCTTGAGGAGGTACGAGCCGTCCGGCATCATGGCGGACACCTGCCGGACTGAGTCCGCGAGCGAGTAATAGTTTATTTCGCCGTCAACCAGCACCGCGGGCACCTGCGCCAAGCCGTAGTTTTCCGAGATGTTCGCGCCAAGCGGGGAGTTGTAGTCCGCCTCCAAAACGTTTGCGACCTTTATCCCCTGCCTCGTCAGGATTTCGGGCACCGCCGAAACGTTGTAGCACTGCGCGCAAGTCGAGTCGTTGAGCAGGATGAGGCTCACCTGCCCCACCTCGCGGTTTTCGGCCACCGAGAAATAAGGCGCGTCGGCAGGCTCGAAAACGAATGCGCCCCGCCTCAAGGGCGAATTGTAAGTGGTCGCAAGCGTGGAAAGCGCGGACGCGTCCCCGGTCACCACGAACGCGGGAAGCTTCGTTATCCCGTACTGCGAAACCAGCGCCTGGGCGGACGCGTTTGAAACGTCAAGCGATTCCGAGGCGACGGCCATGCCGAGCGTGGCGTTGATGACGGACGGCGCGTTCGAGAAATCCACGCAGCCGTCGCAAAGCGGCACTTCTATTACGTACATGTGCAGCGGCTGCGCCTCCGGCCCGCCGCCCCCCGTCCCGTTTCCCGCGCCTGCTAAAAGCGCTCCGAACGCGGTGAACACCGCGCCCGAGGCGGCGCCAACCTGCGAAAACCAGTACGCACCCGCGACCAGCACGATTGCGAGCCCGACCACTGTCGCGGCCTCGGTGATGAGCCTCGTTCTGCGCAAAGATTCAGCCATGAGAAATCACTGACAGCTTTTGGACGCGAAAATATATTACTTCCACAGCCTGCGGTTCAGCGCGCGCATCCTCCTCACGATCCCGTCCGTCCCCCGCCTGCCCGAAGACGGCGCGTCCCTTCCGGGCCCCGGCCTTCCCTTGACCACGCGAAGCGAGCTGAAAACCCTGGCGGCGGCCCCGCGGGAAGCGCGGCGCGCCCCCTGCCCCGCGCCCTCCGGCTTGCCCGGCCCCCCCTTTTTCTCCGGCTTCGCGTCCTCCCTCGACGCGATGGCGGCCTGCGCGGCGCCTTCGACCGCCGCCTTCTCCGCGGCCGTAGGCGGCCTCCTTATGCGGATTCTCTCGTCGCCCGCCACCCTTGAATACGACGGCTTTCCTCCAATTCCCCGCTTCCCCTCGCCGGTCTTCAGCCGCTGCCCCCCGGAAGGCCGGCCCTGCGCATCCTTCGCCGACTCCTCCTCGCGCACGCGCTCCTCCAAGTCCCTCTCCATGAGCTCCTTCGCCTTGGACTCGAACCGGTAAACCTCGCCCTTCACCTCGTCGCGCGAAGAATACGTCGCCGACTTCAGGCGCGCCGACTCGCCTTCAAGCTCGATCGCGGGCGCCACGCTCTTCTCCGGCTTTTTCGCGGAAACCTGCGCGAGCTCCCTTCCCGGCACCTTCTCCTTCTCCTCGACCGCCTCCGCCCTCTTCTCCGCGGAGGCCTTCTCGCCTTCAATGCGCGCAATCCTTTCCCGCAGCTCGCGCTTCTCCGCCTGCGGCTTGAACCTCGGCGAGGCCTCCGCCGCAAGCTCGCCCTCGAGCTCCTCCTTCTTCGCGCGCTTTTCTGCCACGCCCGCGGAACCCATGCTAAAAACGTGGGGCCGGGGGAATAAAAACGCGCCGGCAGCGCCAAAACCGCGCTTCATGCTTTCGTATGCGCAAAATTATCAAAAGCAAATATTTTTAAATAAGAATCATTAATAATGCCCCCAGATAACAATTTGGTTATTCCCGTGGGATTATGGAGAGGATGGGTCTTTACGAGATTCGCGACCGCGCGCTTGCCTCGGGCTCCGCGGTTTTCTCGGTCGCGCAGCTTGCGAACTTGATAGGCAAGCCGAAAGCCGTGGCCGCGGTGTATTCGTCGCGGCTCGTGCGGAAAGTGCTTGCCAGAAGGCTTTTGCGCGGCAAAATCAGCTTCGTTGACGACGATTTCGTGATTGCCGCGCAGCTGCTCACGCCTTCCTACATCTCGCTTTCCTCCGCCCTGCTTTTCCACGAGTTTGTGCAGCAGGTCCCGTCGCAGGTGGAATGCGTGACGACCGTGAACCGGCGCGATTACCCAAAGCTCGGCATCTCGTACCACAAAATCCCACCCTCGCTTTTCTTCGGCTACGCCAAGTACGACAAGAGCGGAAGCTACACTTTCGTCGCCGAACCGGAGAAAGCGGTGATAGACGCCGTCTACCTCAACCGCTTCCCCGACTCCTCGCTTAACGAAATACTGCCCCGGCTCGATGCGGGCAAGCTTGAGGAGCACATCCGCAGGTTCAAAGGCAGGGGAAGAAAAAAGCTTGAGAGGTGGCTCCTGTGATAAACCGGAACAAGCTTGCCGAGCTTGCAAAGCTTTACAACCTTCGCCCGTGGCAGCAGGAAAAGCACTACATCCAAACCCTAATCCTCGCCTCGCTTGCCGAGCGGCCCCTCGTCTTCAAGGGCGGGACATACCTCTGGTTTTTCCACGGTCTCAACAGGTTCTCCGAAGACCTTGACTTCACCGCAACCGGCCCTTTCCCCAAGAGCTTCGCGCAAGGCGTCTCCGCCTCCCTCGCCCTCTTCGGAGTGGAAAACACGCTGAAACCGATTTCGGATGACGACCGTTCCCTTTCATTCCGGATAAGCGCGAAAGGCCCGCTTAACTCCGGGCCGCGGGACCTCTGCCACGTTTACGTGGAGATAAGCCGGAGGGAGCGCGTCCTCTCCCCTACCGTCAGCATCACGCTATCGCCGGACCCATACGGGACGCCCGCCAAAATCCTTCGCGGCATGTCCCTCGAAGAAGTCGCGGCAGAAAAAGTGCGTGCAATCCTGACGCGCCGCAAGGCGCGAGACGCATTCGACCTGGCGTACCTTATTGGGCGCAAGAGAGCAGCCTTCAATCCCGAAATCATCCGCGAAAAGCTGGAATGGTACAAGCTCCCCTTCTCAACAGCCGCCCTCTCATCCAGCCTGAAAATCACGGGAAAGCAATGGAAGAAGGAGCTCGGCCCGATAGTTTTCGGGAAGCTCCCCGAATTCAGCGAATGCGCCGATCAGATCCTGTCCTGGGCGGGCAGACAGCAGCCACCCCCCGGAAAACCGGCCATGACCCCGAATCCCGCCGGCAGCGGCACCCCCTTCCCCTAACGCGCGCGCCTACTAGAATGAAAAAAGA